>JANXTU010000522.1 GCA_025352235.1 Fimbriiglobus sp. | reverse complement strand
GTCCGAGGTCAGGACGTTCAACATCTGCGTGTCGAGTTGCGCCGTGCCGACGGGGATTTTCTGGACCTCGATGCCGATGATCGTGCCGCTGAGGTTGCCTGGTTGCGTGGTCGCGCCCGGTTGCATGACGATGTCGATCTTTTCGCCGCGGGCTTGCGTCAAGATCGCGCCGAGCGTCGGTTGGCTATTCAAGTTGATGGCGAAGCTACTCAGAGTCCGGGCGACCGGTTCCCGGCTGTCGTAGCTGACGGCGCTCACCCGGCCGTTGTCCAGGTCTTGCAGCGTCATCGATTTGAGCAAGTCGTTGATGTCGGTTTCGGGGAAGGTCAAATCGACGCGGGCATCGCCGGAGACCTTGCCGCTGCGGCCGAAGTAGCCGACGCCGGAGTTGAACATCACCACCTGCGTGATCGGCAGCGTCACGGCCGGTTTGGGATCGTCCTGTTTTTTCTCGTTCGCGCTGAAGAGGGACTCGGCCGAGAGGCCGACGCCGACGGCGCCCGCGATGGGGGCGACCATGAGCCAACGGGTCAAACGCATCGGGAGACTCCGAGAAGGAAGAGGACGGTCGATCACACCAGTCAGACGATCAACATAACCGATTCGACGGGTGAAAACTGTAACGGCCGCGCAACGTGCGGTAGGATGTCGGCGTCGTCCCCCCACTCCCGGTGACCGCCATGAAGCGAATCGTCTCCCTCGCGTTCGGCCTGCTGATCTCGATATCGGCCCTTCGCGCCGACGAGTATCCGACCCACGTGCTGAAGTCCGACCGATTGACCGTGAAGGTCTATTTGCCCGATGCGCAGAAGGGATTCTACCGCGGGACGCGCTTCGATTGGGCGGGCGTGTTCACGGTCGAGTTCGGCAAACACAAACTGTTCGGCCCGTGGAAAGACAAGCACGACCCGGCGAACAACGACGACATCGTCGGCCCGTGCGAGGAATTCGGCTCCGGTTTCAGCGGGCCGTTGAATTACAACGAGGCCAAGGTCGGCGAACGCTTTTTGAAGATCGGCGTCGGCGAATTGGAGAAACCGAAAGAGGAGAAGTACCGGTTCTTCAACAACTACAAGATCGCCGAAGCGGGGGCGTGGAAGGTGGATAAAGCCGACGGGAAAATCTCATTCGAGCAATCGATCCAAACCGACTTCGGCTACGGCTACAAGTATTCGAAGATGATCCTGCTCGACGGCGCGGAAGTCCGGATTCTGCACGTGCTGGAAAACACCGGCACGAAAGCGATCGCTACCGATTGCTACAACCACAACTTCTTCAACGTCGACGGCGACGCCGTCGGCAAGAACTACCGGCTCGATTTCCCATTCGAGCCCAAGGACATTTCGACCGAGAAGAATTCAAACCCGGCGGCGAAGTGGGCGGGGAAATCGCTGACGTTCACCGACGCCCTCGACAAAGGTCAAATCTATTTCGAACTCGGCGGGTTCAACGCGAAGCCCGGCAGCCGAGACGCCGCGGTGACGATGAAGCACCTGCCCAGCGGCGTGAGCGTCCGCGCGACCGGCGACAAGCCGCCGAGCCGATTCAACGTCTGGGGCATCAAAACCACCCTCTGCCCGGAGCCGTTCGTGCAACTCGCCATCGAACCGGGCAAGAAAGCCGTCTGGAGTTGGAAGTACGAGTTCAGCAAGTGATGCGAGGATAGCGATTGAGGCTTCGGAAGTTGGTCAATTTTAATACCCGAGACTCACTCCAAAATATCCAGTAGTGGCGTGCCCGTGCTCAGCGGTTTCGTGAGGCCCTGCTTGGTCACTTTCGATTCGTAGGGCACGCCGAGGCAGTGGAAGATCGTCGCGCTCATATCTTGCGGGCGGACCGGTTTGTCTTTCACGTAGGCGCCGATCTTGTCCGACTCGCCGTAGACCATGCCGCCTTTCACGCCACCACCGGCCAGAATCGCCGGGTAGCAGAAGGGCCAGTGCTGGCGACCGGGGTTCACGCCGGGGATGATCTTCGGCGTCCGGCCGAACTCCCCAGCGCAGACCACGAGCGTGTTCTCCAGCATCCCGCGATCCTTGAGATCGGTGAGCAGCGCCGACAGGGCTTCGTCCAAACGCGGCAGGCAGAAACCCATGCCGTAGGAACCGTCGCCGAAGGCGTTCCCCATACCCATATTGCTGCCGTGCATGTCCCAGCTCGAGCTGGGCGGCCCGCCGAGTTTGTCCGTCGGCGACTTGCCGGTCCAACCGTTGACGGTGACGAACCCGACGCCCGATTCGACAAGCCGGCGGGCCAGGAGTAGGTTCTGACCGAGCGGGTGCCGGCCGTAGCGGTCGCGCAGTTTCGGGTCTTCGCGATCCACTTCGAACGCCTTGCGCGGGCCGTCGGAGTTGGACAGTTCGAACCCGCGGCGCTGGAGTTCTCGCCAGTCTTGTTTGCTATCGCTGACGGTCGGATTCAAACCGTCGAGCAACTGCCGGCGGCTCGCCATGCGCTCGGGGGTTTCTTTCGACAGCAAGGCATCGGGCGCCGTGAAGCCGGGCATCGACGGGTTGTTCTCGGCGGTGCCGACGAACAGGGGCGCGTAGGGGGCGCCGAGCGAACCGCCGGTGCCGATGTTCGGGGCGCAGAAGACCGGATCGCCGATGCATTTGATCAGCCAGACGTACGAGGCCACGCTGCGTTCGCTCGGCCGCACCTTCGACAAAATCGACCCGAGGTACGGCGAATCTTGCGGGGCGTCCGCTTGGCCGCTGAGGCTGTTGTGCATCGCGTCGAAGTGGTTGCTGATGTTGCCGGGGTGGGTCATCGAGCGGATCAGGCAGAAGTCTTTCGTGAGATTCGACAACTTCGGGTGCAGTTCGCTGATGCGCATCCCCGGCACGGCGGACGCGATCGGTTTGTACGGCCCGCGGATTTCGGCCGGCGCGTCGGGCTTCATGTCCCAAGTATCGAGGTGGCTCGGCCCACCGCAGAGCAGGATGAAAATGCAAGACTTCCCGTTCGCCCGCTTTTCCCCGGTGCCCGCCAGGGGCACGCTCGCCGTCACGGTGCCCGGCAGGCCCATACCGAGGGCGGCGGCGCCGCCGAGTTGAAACAACTGCCGACGGGAGAGGGGCGCACTCATGGCGGGTAGTCCGAGTGTGGAAGGCGGTGAGGGGCGGGATTGGTAGACAGATTAATCGATGAATCTGCGGATTGCAACCGGCTCGTCTCACTCGGACAATTTCCCTGCACCATCCCCGCTACCGCCCGTCGAACCTCATCGACGACTCCGCCGGTCTCTTCGCCGCCGCGGCGTGCGACGGCGAGAAACCTGCTGCGATTGCAACCGCCTTGGTCGAGGCGGATCTCCTCGGGCACACGACGCACGGTCTGCAATCGGCTCCGGCGTACCTCGGCAAGGGTCCACGTCAAAGTCTTCTGGGGCGCCTTCACGCCCAACCGCGGCGAAGTCCTCGGTGATTAGTGAATCCATGAGTGCGGTAGGTACCGCAGCGATCCGTTACGCACTCAAATCTTCTTCGCGGCATTCACCACGGCTTCGACCGTGAAGCCGAAGTACGGCAACAAATCCTTGAGCGGGGCCGAGGCGCCGAAGTTGCGCATGCCGATGATCGACCCGTGCAGCCCGGCGTAGCGCTCCCAGCCGAAGACACTCCCCATTTCCACGGTCACGCGGTTGGTCACGTTCGGCGGTAGGACGTCGTCGCGGTATTCCTTCGGTTGGCGCTCGAACAGTTCCCACGAGGGCATGCTGACGACCCGGACCTTCATTCCTTCGGCCGTCAATTTTTCCCCGGCATCGATGCAGAGTTGGACTTCGGACCCGGTGCCGATGAGGATCGCATCCGGCGTGCCGGCGCAATCGAGGAGGACGTAGGCGCCCTTCGCCGTGCCGCTGGCCGGGCCGTATTTCGCGCGGTCGAGCGTCGGCAAGTTCTGCCGCGAGAGCGCGAGGATGACCGGGTGCTCGGTCTCGGTGAGGGCCACGCGGTAGGCTTCGCTGACTTCGTTCGCATCGCCGGGGCGGAGGACGATGACGCCGGGGATGGCCCGCAGCGAGGCGATCTGTTCGATCGGTTGGTGCGTCGGGCCGTCTTCGCCGACGCCGATGCTGTCGTGCGTGAAGAGGTAGAGCACCGGCACTTCGATGATCGACGCCAGCCGGATCGCGGGGCGGCCGTAGTCACTGAAGATTAAGAACCCGGCGGCGAAGGCGCGGAGACCATAAAGGGCCATGCCGTTGCAGATGGAGCCCATCGCGTGTTCGCGGACGCCGAAGTTGATGTTCCGCCCGGCCGGGGTCGCGGGTTGGTAATCTTCCGCGAAGGTCAGTTTGCTCTTGTTCGACTTCGCCAAATCCGCGGAGCCGCCGACCATCCACGGGATCGCTTTCGCCACGGCGTTCAGGACTTTCCCCGAACTCTCCCGGCTGGCCAGGCCCTTCGCATCGGCGGGGAACGTCGGGATCGCCTTCTCCCAACCCTCGGGCAGCGTGCCGCCGAAGATCGCGTCGAGCTGTTTTCCTTCTTCGGCGAACTCGGCTTTGTACTTGGCGTATTCCGCATTCCAGTCGGTGTGCTTGAGCGTGCCGCGCGCGCCGAAGTGCTCTCGGAAGTGCGTGAGCACCTCCGGTGGCACGAGGAACTTCGCGTCTTCGGGCCAACCGTAGAACTTCTTCGCGGCCTTGATTTCGTCGGCCCCGAGCGGTTCGCCGTGGGCGTGCTCGGTGTTCTGCTTGTGCGGCGCCCCGTAACCGATGATCCCTTTCACCAGCACGATCGTCGGCTTGTCGGTCGTCAGCAAAAACTGATCGAGCGCCGAAGCGAGGGCGTCCCGATCGGTGCCATCGGCGACGCGCAACACGTTCCAATCGTAGGCGGCGAAGCGCAGCGCCACGTTCTCGGTGAACGCCAAGCTCGTCCGGCCGTCGATGGTGATTTCGTTGTCGTCGTAGAGCAGGCAGAGGTTGTTGAGCTTCAAGTGCCCGGCCAGCGAGCAGGCTTCGGAGGCGACCCCTTCCATCAGGCAACCGTCGCCGCAGATGGTGTAGATCTTGTGATCGAAGAGCGTTTCAAACGTCGGTTTGGAGTAGGTCGCGGCGATCCACTTCTGGGCGATGGCCATGCCGACGGCGTTGCCGATGCCTTGGCCCAGCGGGCCGGTCGTCGTTTCGACGCCGCTGGTGAGGTGGTGCTCCGGGTGGCCGGGAGTCACGCCGTCGAGCTGGCGGAACTTCTTGATTTCATCGAGCGTCACCGGTTTGCGTTGCCCGTCGCCCTGCACGCCCGTGAGGTGGAGCATGCTGTAGAGCAGCATCGACGCGTGGCCGTTGGAAAGCACGAAGCGGTCGCGGTTGGGCCAGAGCGGCGCGGAGGGGTCGTAGTTGAGGTAGTTCTGCCAGACGGTGTAAGCGACGGGGGCGAGGCCCATGGGCGCGCCGGGGTGGCCGGAGTTGGCCTGTTGCACCGCGTCCATGCTCAGCGTGCGGATGGTGTTGACGCAGAGGAGGTCGAGATCGGCTTCGGAATCCGCCATGGGTGGCTCGCGGGGAGAGTCGGTGTGAGTGCAACAACGAAAGGATACGGGCCGTGGAAATGGGGGCAACGGGATCATCGCCATCAGGCCGAATCAGCGCCGATTCTTCCAACTGTTCGAGCCGCGCGAGTTGTGCCAAAGTGCCAAGATGCGAACGCGATCCGTCTTGATGCGGTAGTAAATTGAGAACGGAAATCGGTCGATTTGACACTGCCGCGAGGTGGCCGTGATCAAAGCATATCGCTGCGGATTGCCTTCGATCCCAGCCAGTGCGCTCTCCACCTCTTCCAAAAAGGCGTCGCCGAGTCCGATGCCGCGCATTTCGTACCAACGGTCGTAGCGAGCCGCATCGTCCCAAAACCTCGGATTGTAATCCAGGGCGAGCATCAGCGCCCTGCTTGCAAGCGTTTCCGGAATTCGGCCCACGTCATACCGGAATCTGGAGTGTCGTCCATCTCCCGATCGCGGCGGTCGAGTTCCGCTTCGTCCTCTTCCGAAAGCGATGTTGGAAGGCTTTCCGCTTCGAGACTTTGCCAGATCTCGAGGGCCAATTCCGCCCGTTCGTGAACGGTCATACGGTCGATGCCCAAATTCTTCATCGCAGTGGTCATTTTCAAAGTCCTCCTACGCAAATTGTACGTAGTCACCAAAGGAAACCAATCCAGTCAAATGTGTACAAAGTTACAATTTTAATTTGCCTACCCCCGAATCGGAGCTTATAGTTCCCCGCCGTTCGGCATCTGCACGCATTTTCACCAAATCGCGTCGAATTCGTCTGCCCCCATGCAACGCCCCTTATCGGGGCGTTGTTGTCGTTTGTCTCCGGAGTCCGCCATGCGCCTCGCATCCTGCTTCGTGTTGATCCTCGCCGGCTTCGCCAGCGCCGCCGAACCGCCCGTCCGCATCGCCGGCGAAACCAAGTACAAACCGCATGCGCTCGTCCGGCTGAAGGCCGAGGGAGTCGATGCCAGGGCCGCGCTGATTTGGCGTATCCACCCGTCGAAAGATGTGCAACGCGCCACGACCGCCAAGGGCATTCTCGAGTTCGCCGCGCACCCCGGACTCTACGAAATCGAACTGCTGGTGATCGCGACCGGCGACGCCGGGATCGTCGTCGAAGAGAGCCGCATCGCTGTAGAAATCGAGGGGTGCGGGCCGAAGATTGTCGATCCGGGGACGAAACCGCCGGTGGGGAAAGCGACCGCCGAGAAGGCCATCGGCAAGTTGAAGTTCGGCAATTCCGGTTGCACCGCGACGGTCGTCGGCCCGCGCCGGCCGGACGGCAAATGGGACATCTTGACCGCGTCGCACTGCACCGGCGGAACCGGTAGCGTCGGCAGCTTCACTCTGAAAGACGGACGCTCGTTCGGTGTGACGGTCTCGAATCGGAACACCACCCACGATTTGAGCTGGCTCGTCACCGATGCGGCCGTCGACGATTTGCCCTTCGCCACGTTGGCCGAGAAGAATCCTTTGGCGAACACGGATGTCTGGCACATGGGTTTCGGCGTCGATCGACCGGGCAATCGGGAGGAGGGCCGGGTGACCGGCGACGAAACGAGCGACGGTCAACTGCCGATGGAACTCAGCGTGTCGTCGGGCGATTCGGGCGGCGGCATCTTCCGAGTCGACACCGACGAATTGATCGCGGTCGTCTGCTGCACCACCGAGCGCGGCCGCAAGGTGCTGATGTTCGGCGGGAGCGCCGAGCGAGCCGCGCGATTGCGACCGTCGTTCAAAACCGAGGCGGACATCTGGGAGCCGTTGGCCATCCCGATCCGCACGGCGAATCGCACCGGCGGTGTCGCCTGGGAAGCGCTGGCGATCCCGCTGATCCGGGTGAAGTAATGGAGTGTGGCGACACGTTTCCCAACGTGTCGGAATCGAATTGCGGCGACCATCAAAAGTTGTGGGAATCGCCTCGGCCATCGATTTCCGACACGTTGGGAAACGTGTCGCCACACATGAAAAAACACCGGCGACCCCGCCGGTGTTTTGCTCGACTCGCCTGCGTTCGTTCACTTCGCGGCGACGGTGAACGCTTTCGGTTCTTCGCCTTCTTTCACTTGGATCTTCGAATGCAGGTTGGCTTTGCCGTCGCCGGGGCCGACGTAGAGATACCATTCCCCGGCGGGGAGGGCCTTTTCGAATTGGCCGAAGGCGTCGGCGGCGACGTACTCGCGCTTCTCGGTGTTGACCGCGCTCACGAAGACGAGCTTCGCGTTGGCCAGCGGGGTCTTGCGATCTTGTCCGACGACCTCGCCGTAGACTTTCGTCGGGGCCAGTTTCACATTGGCCGTGCTCATCCCATTCTTGCTGAAATTCGATGTGGACGGTCTCGGATTCGACAAGCCGGGCATGTTCATCGGCGTCGTCGGTAGACCGGGCGACTGGATGGTCCCGCCGTCTTGGTGGACCTTCGGGTTGCGGTATTCGTCGACGCGCGGGGCTTTCTCGCCGAGCGGACCGTAGTGTTTAGTCACGGGACCGTAGCTGGTGTAGACGGGACGGGATTCGGTGACTTCGCGCTGCTCTTGCACCGGCACCATCCGCATCCGTTCGACGGCCTTCATCACCGTGCTGCATTCTTCGCGGCGGACTTCGGACGTCCGCGGCACGGCGATCTGTTGGCAGCGGCCCGAACACGAATCGTAGTAGCTGCGGTAGGTGTACGTGGTCACCGGTTCGTAGTAGTAGCTCTTGACCTTCACCGGGACTTCTTCGACGTATTTCTCCGGCCGCATCACGGTGACGGTCTCGTAGTACGACGTGCTTTCGTAGCGGAGGCTCGACCGGGTGGTCGGGGGCTTCTGCGACGTCGATGGCCGGTCGCAGTCGTTGCACGCGGTGAGGAACACGTTGTTCCAACCGGCGTAGCTCGGGGCGGCCGTGGCGATCACGCCGAGCGAGGCGAGGGACAAGAGGCGGCGGGTGAGGCTCATGGGGGGTGCTCCGAAAAAAGAATACAGGGGCAGGCGCCCGGACTGTACGTCTCCAAAGATTAGATTAAGTTACGCGGCCGGGATCACAATTCTTTTTCCAAACGATACGACCCTCGCGACTGAACCGGCGCGTTAAGACCCGAAAATTTAGCGCAAACCTCCGCGTTTCGCCAGTTTAACGCGATCCGCTTCGCCCCTGCGATTCGTGGGCCGGGCGAATTCATGGCATCTTACGCACCGACGCCGGCTACAATACCGGAAAAATCGGAATTTCATCCGGGGTTCAACGATGTCCGATAACATTCGAATGCCGCTCTCGACCATCGCGCACGGTCGCAGCGGCGACAAAGGCAACCACTCCAACATCGCGATCCTCGCGTACACCCCGGCCGGGTTCGACTGGCTGAAACACAATCTGACGGTGGAGGTCGTCGCGGCTTACTTTGCGCCGCTCGGCAGCAGCCGGGTCGAGCGCTTCGAAGCGGCGAACGTCCTCGGTTTCAACTTCATGCTCTACGACGCCCTCGCCGGCGGCGCGAGCCGGTCCTTGCGGACCGACACGCAGGGGAAGAGTTTCGCGCTCGCCCTTTTGCAAATGCCCGTTGACCTCCCGGCCGAACATGGGAATATGATCCGGGTGACCGCTGCGGAACCGTCCGGAGATCGAGCATGAAACGCTGGCTAGGGATCGCGGGGACGGTGTTGGTGGCATCCGCAGCCCGCGCCGATGAGCCGGTCGGCCTGCCGTTCGTCGGCGGCTTCGCCGACAGCAGCAATGTCCCGCTCTTCCTCCCGGAGAGCAAGATCACGATCTCGACGAAGTACGGCAAACTCGCGGTGCCGCTTTCGGAAATCGTCCGCATCGAACTCGGCTTCCGCTATCCGGAGGGGATGGAAAAGAAGATCGCGGCGGCGGCCGAAGAGCTGGGGAATGCTGACTACGCACGGCGTGAAGCGGCCCAAAAGCAATTGACCGCTTGGAGCGAACTCGCGATGCCGACCTTGAAGAAGGTGATGAAAACCGGGAATGCCGAAGCCGCGAGCCGGGCGGAAACCATCGTGAACAAACTGCTGGCGAGCTTGCCGCGGGATCACCGCGAGACGCCCGACCAGGACACGATCATCACCGAGGAATCGACGATCCGCGGCACGCTCGAAACGACCGTCATCAAGGCGAACACGAAGTTCTTCGGCGCGACGGATCTGAAACTCGCCGACTTGCGGCTGTTGCGGAACCGGGCCCTCGATCACGAACCGAAGCCGGTCGTTCTGCAGCCGGGTGCCGGCAACCCATTCGGCCCGCCGGGCGCGGGCGGGCGAGTCATTATTTTAGGAGGGGGACGCTGATGAATCTCGGTGGAAAACGGATCGCGGTGCTTCTCGAACAACAGTACCAAGAGATGGAAGTCTGGTACCCGGTCTACCGCTTGCAAGAAGCGGGGGCGACGGTGGTGCTGGTCGCGCCCGAAGCGGGTAAGTCTTACCCCAGCAAGCTCGGCTACCCCGCGAAATCGGACGCGGCCGCGAAAGATGTGCGGGCCGAGGAATTCGCGGGGATCGTCATCCCCGGCGGGTTTTGCCCGGACTACATCCGCCGCAGCGAGGCGATGCTGAAATTAGTGCGCGACGCCGATGCGTTGAAAAAACCGCTCGCGGCGATCTGCCACGGCCCGTGGGTACTGTGTTCGACCACGGCTCTGCGCGGCCGCAAAGTCACGAGTTTCCACGCGATCCGCGACGACGTGGTGAACGCCGGCGCGACTTGGGTCGACGAGGAAGTCGTGGTCGACGGGCACATCATCACGAGCCGCAAGCCGGAAGATCTGCCGGCCTTCACGCTGGCGTTTCTGAAAGCGGTCGCCGGGGCGTGAGCGCGGGCCACGCGAGCAGGAAGCGGGTGCCGACGCCCGCTTCGCTCGTCGCCGTTACGTCGCCGCCGTGCTCGCGCAGCGTCTTGCGGCTGACGGGCAGTCCCAGCCCCGTCCCCTTGGCCCCCTTGGTACTGACGAACGGCCGGAAGATGTCGGCGAGTTTCCCCGCTGCGATGCCGGGGCCGTTGTCGGCGACTGCAATTTCGATTGACCCATTCGCGGATCGCACCGTCACCTCGACCCGCGGCGACGCTTGCCCTTCGACCGCTTCGACGGCGTTGCCCACGATGTTCAACAGTGCGTGGTGCATCCCGTCCGGATCGCACGCCACGGCGCCGAGTCCTTCCGCCGGCGCGAAGATCAATTCGACGCCGAGTTCGCCGGCACGGCCGCGCACGACTTCGAGTACTTCGTTCACAAGTCCGTGGATGTCGGTCGATTCCAACAGCGGCTCGCGTTCTTTGGAGAAGCTCAGCATGTCGAGGATGAGGTCGTCGATCTTCGCTTGATTCTTTTCGACGAGCCGCCAACCCTTGGTCAACAGTTCGCGGTCGAGGCTGGGCAGGGCCATGCGGACCATGTCCGACCCGAAGCGAACACCTTGCATGATGTTCTTGATGTGGTGGGACAGCGCCGCGATGGTCTGCCCGATGGCGGCGAGGCGCTCGGCTTGCAGCAGTGCGTGATGCGCCTGATTTTCTTCGAGGGCCAGCGCCGCTTGGTGGGCCACTGCGATGGCGAGGCGCAGGTGGTCCTCGGTGAACTTCGCCGGTTCGCCGGCGGTTGGACTCACGGGCGCGCGGGTGTCGAGGAACAGGACGCCGACGGTGTCGTGCCGGCCGCGCAAGGGCACGCAAAGGACTTCGCGGATCTGATGGCGGGCGATGCTCTCGCCGCCGCGGAAACGCATGTCCTCGGCCGCATCGGAGACCAGCACACCCTCTTTCGAGTTCAATACGTGCTCCATCACGGTGCGCGAAACGACGATCTCCGTCGCCATCCGCCCGGCGCGGGATCGCACGGCCATCGGCAGGAGGTCGCCGCCGTCGGCCGGCCGCACCATCGCGCAACCGTGGTCGGCGTCGGTCGCTTGGACGACGAGTTCGACGATCCGCCCGAGGAGTTCTTCGACGTCCAAGATGTCGCTGATGGCGTGCGAAGCTTCGTAAAGCACGGCGAGGTTGGCGAGCCGGCTGCGGAGCCAATCGGTCTCGGCGAGATCGGGCCGACGCAAGATTTGGCTCCCCGCCTCGGCGTGGATCGAACGGAGGATCGCGGAGGTGTATTCGGACTCCGGCCGGACGACGATTCGGGTGCGGTCGGCTTCGAGGGAAGAACCGTCCGCCGAGAACGCGAGGACGGTGTCGCCGACCTGAACGCGATCCCCGGTTTTCAACGACGCCGTCCGAATCGGCTCGCCGTTCACGAGGGTGCCGTTGCCGCTTTCGAGATCGGATAGCACCGCGTTCGCTTCGCTGATCACGAGCTGACCGTGCCGGCGCGACGCGCGCGGATCGGTGAGCGACACCGCGTTGGCGGAGTGCCGGCCAATGACGGCGATCCCCGCCGCCAACGCGAACGTCCTTCCGAGATCGGGCCCTTGCACGACGGTGAGACTGGCCACGGTTACCGCCCCGGGGATTTCTTCGTCGGTACGAACTGGTTTAATTCTAGCCCGTTAGGGCCGAGGAAGTCGTCGAGCAGTTCGATCCGGCTGCGCGATTTCAGTTCCGCGAGGAGCAGGCCGATCTCTTCGCGCCAGATGGCCGCGAGGAAATCGGGGTTGGTCGCCCGCAGCATCGCGGCTTGGACCCGCCGCGCCTCGAAGGCGCTCGCCTCGGTGCGGGCCTGCGTTTCGGTTTCGTTGCGGTACGCAGCCGCCTCGTTTTGCAGCCGGTACTTTAGCGTGTTCGCGTCGTTGATCTGCCGCTCGCCTTCTTGCTCGGCCTGATTTCGACGAGTGCGGATGGTCGTTTGAGCTTGGTTCACGGCCTCGAAGGCGTCGCGGACTTCCTCCGGGGCCGCGAGGTATTCGACGCTGACGCGCTGCAGCACGATGCCGAGATTCTGTTTCTCCAATCGATCCGGCAACCGCGCCGCAATCCACTGCGTGAGCGCCGCGCGGCCGCCGAGAATGCGGTCGACCGTCCGGCTGCCGACCCATTCCGCGGCGAGTGCTTCGGCCTCGCGGGAGAGCACCGGATCGACCCGGTCCCGGTTGACGACGAAGTTTTCGAGGGCACCGTCGCGGTCGTCGATGGCGTACTCGACCACGAGTTTGAGATTCACGAGATTCTGATCCCCGGTCAAAAGTTGCCCCGTTGGCAGGCCAGGGGCGTCGTTCGATTCGTCGGCGTTGTAACCGACCGCGAGTTGGCGGACGGCCCGCACCGGCACGCGGTCGACGCGATCGACGCCGTAGGGGAAGCCGATCCAAAGGCCGGGGCCGGGCCTAGCGACCACTCGGCCGAACCGCCGGACGACGGCCCGCTCCTCCGGCCCCACTTGGGCGACACCGGTGAGGGCATAACCAACGAGGGCGATCGGAATGAGAGAGAG
>JANXTU010000481.1 GCA_025352235.1 Fimbriiglobus sp. | reverse complement strand
GCTGGCCTCAACCACTTTTCGCGGAGCGAAAAGCGACGTTCTCCGCTCGGCTCGGCTTTCAAAACCGAAGGTGGGGCGGAGTCGGACGCATCGGAAAATCGGCGTTTCGCGAAGTGTCACACATAAGTACGTCGAGCATAGAAACGGATGCGGCTCCGTCCTACCGGACAACCCGGTGGGCGTGGCTCAGGCTTTGAAAATACCAGCCCGCTTCGGTGAAGGGCCGCAGGTTTACCCCGTCGGGGATCGCGGTTCCCCGGCTGTCCTTGTGCCCGGTGCCGGTGCTATCGAGGATCAGCGGGGCGTCGCCGCCGATGGGGCCCACCCACAGCACGACGTGGGAGACTTTCCCCAGCTTGTTCTTGATGAAGAGCAGATCGCCGGTGCGGAACACCTTCGCGCAGTCGGCGAACGCCTTCGGTTTCTCGATGCGTTCGAGTTTCGATTTCTCGCCGCCGACCTTGGTCTCGGTCGCTTCCGATTGTTCGAGAATCGCGCTGGAAAAATGGACTCCGAGTGCCACCGCGTAAACGAAGGTGGTGAAGTTGCTGCAGTCGATCCCCTTGGCGTTCTTCCCATGGCCGACTTCTTTCCAAGGCCAATCTGCGGGCGGTTCCCAGTCGGGCAAGTGGTGGTGCTGATACGAATATCCGCAGTAACGCATGGCGAGCGCAATCACCCGCTCGCGCTTCCACGCGGCCGATTGGCCGTCGAGGATTTCAGGAACTCCGAACGTTTTCAACGGTGGCCCCCACGCGCCGTACTTCTTCCGCACCGCGTCGGACGCCCAATCGTCGGCGGGAATCTTCGATTGCTTCTTCGGGTCGCCCCGCTCCCCGGTGAGGAGATCTTTCAGCAGTTCTCGTTTCGAATGTTGAAACTCCACCGCGTGCGGGGAGGTGTACGGTTTAGCCTCGTCTCCGCGGAGCGCCGGGATACCGAGCAGAATCGCGGCGATCGTGTAAAGGGCAGTCAGTCGCATGGGCCGATCCGGAAGGGTCGATGAGCGCGGGCGGGAATCGCGTTTCGCGTTCGGATATGGTGCGGGGAAGTCCGACAGGCCGCAAGCGGAATTATCAGTTCCACCCGGAGAACCGCCTTGCGGCGCGGGGACAGCACCCGCATAATTCCCATAGCTTTCATCGGGCGCCGTTTTCTTTCGGTGCTACACTCCCGCCGGGGTCCTCCATGACGGAATACGACGAAGACATCTTTTTGCCGAACGGACGCGTTCGCCCCGATGTCACCGACGACGCCACGGCCCAAGCCCTCCGCGATTCCTTGGCCCATGCCCGCAGCACGAATTGGGATAGCGTCCGCACGCCGCACCTCTTTCTGGGCCTGCTCGGAACTCCCGACGCCGCCGTCTACGCGTGGACCAGTCGCCTCGGCGCCGACACCGGTCGGCTGCAAGATCAATTCCGCGACCTCTTCTACCAAGACGCCGACCCCGTCCCGCCATTGCTGCTCAACCGCGAGTTTCTCAGCGACAACGTCATCCGCGTTTTACGCGACTCCCACTCCCGCGCCCGAGACTACGGCCGGCAAAGCATCGCCCCGATGGACTTGCTGATCACCCTGTTCACGACGCCGAACAGCATCGTCGCCGAATGCTTCGAGCGCATCGGCGTCACCGCCGCGCGACTGACGGAACTCGCCGTCGCCGTGGAAGCGGAAACCAGCCTGAGCTGACGCTCGGGTGCGCTCACTCCGTCGGATCAGTGCCCAGATTTTGCAATTGGGCATCGATTGTTTCGTAGATTCGGTCAATTTTCGCCATCTCGTCGTCCGTGATCGTGAGACTTTCACGGTATTGGACCGCATCCGGGGCGGACACGAATTCCACCGCACCGTGTTCTTGCTTGACCAGTTCGAGAATCTCGTCGAACTTGGCGTGGAAGAACTCCTTTCTCGGATTCACCTTGTTAATTCGCTTTTTGTTGAACGCCCGGTGCAAGGCGGATTCCAGTTTGGGAGCGTCGTCGCAGCCGATCATCATGTGGACATCGAAAGGGAACGGCACGGAGGCGTCGCTAAGTTCTTTCACTCGATCGAGGGGTTCGGTGCGTCTCGTCATCCCGATTTTGTACACGTCTTCCCCGAAGGCCCCGATATTGGAGATGACGTAAACGTGCCCGTGCTTGATACCCATTTCCGCATTGGATCGGGCTCGCTCGGATTTGGCTTCGGCTTCCACGAGTTGCTTACGCAAAGCTTCGATTTCGGAAGCGTGCCTCCCTCCGATATCACCCAACGCCAATTCGAGCGCCTCTTGAATGGCTTTCCTTTCGCTGTCCGCTTGTCGGATTTGTTCTTGCGCTTCGCGGTGGACCCGTTCCTCTTCCCGGATGATTTCCCGGATCCTGGATTGCTCCGCGCGATCGCGGGCCACCCGGTGCAACTTGAGCGAAGTCTCGCTGAGGGAATCAATTCTTTGCGATTCCAATCCGCCATCGATATCGCACCCACGCGCCCGTAGTTTAGCCGCCATTTCCCGAATGCGATTCCGGGTGATCGCAAGGTTGTCGACCGACAATTCCCTTTCGATCCCGGCGGCGGACAACTTGAAATAATCGACACCGAGGACATTCAATCGGGAATTGGAAGAGTGCAGTGTATTTTGGAAATCCAATCGCTCCTGGGAGAGTTGACATTCGAGGCTTTCGTATTTGCATTTCAAATACGACGAGTGAACACCGGCTTGGATTAATTCGTCCCGGAGTACTCTGTTGGAGTCCAAGATTATTGTATACGAGGCGACACGGCTTTCGAATTTTAAACGTTCGCTGCTCAGCCCTTCGCGAACGCGATTGAATAGTTGCGCTTCGCGTTCGGAGAAAGTCTGGGATTTCCGTTCCAACTCTTGGCGCGTGCGCTCGACCTGTTGCCGGGCTTGGGTCAATTTGCCGTCTTCGAGAAGGGCGTAGGCCGCAATGCGTCGGTCCAAATCACCCAGGGCCCGCGTGAGCTTTCGCTCCTCGAGCACAAGGTTGTCGTCGCGTTCATCGAGGTCCCGCTCGTACTTTCTCTGTCGCTTGGTCTCACGGAGCATCTCGAGGCGATCTTGGTCCAGGTCATACCGGTTCCGTCTGTTGCTGGCCAATTCGCGCGCCGCATCGCGCCTTTTGCCATCCATGACAAAAAACGTCACGAGCGCACCTCCGCCCAAACCGACAACGGCGAAAATCGTGGGCCACATAGAATGTTCTTCCTCGGGTTATTCGCTGTACAAAAAGTGCCGATTGCGCACGATCGATTCCGTCGCCGTGCCGCACGGTTCGCATACGGCGGGTCTGCAAAGCTCGACCATGGGCGCCAATCGCGGCGCTCCGCACACCGCGCACATCCCTCGGGCGCTGCGATTGAACCCCATCGTTTTCGCGTACACTCGGATACCCGGGCGGATGGGATACACCAACCCCGCGAGTTGCCAGAGTCGCAGGGTCTCCACGTCGGGTTCGGTCAAGTCATCAATCGAAACTTCGCAATCGAGCGATTCCGACAGTCGGCCCCAAAGTGAAAGGCAACGATCCAAAACACTCTTCGACGTTTGTAACTGCAATCCGATTTTGACGAGTGTGACTTTGTCCCTTTTGGCGGTCGTTGTTGCAAACGTCTCCTCCGCGAATCGAATTGCGGAGCGCTGGAAGAATCGGGGTGCGAACCTTATCAAATGATCCAGTGTCGGTAAGCAAACCTCGGCGGTTTGCAAATACCTGATCTGGAACCGAATGGAATCGAGTACCCAAGCCAGGCTTTCCACCGACAACTCGATACTTCCGACGTAGTCCTTTTGTGAAACCTTTTCGGCGATCCGCTCCGCAATCGATCCGCAGCGTCCGTGCGCCGCTTCGAGTTCGGATTTTAAGCTCATGATCGCTCCTCAATTGGAACTACCGACTCACTCCATCCTCGAAAAGTATTTCCGATTGGCCAGAGTGAAAGGGGCTGTACACTGCGTTGGGAAGCGATCGGAGGTTGCACTTCGGCCGGTCCACACAATTGCACCTCGACCGATCCCGGAGACCGACGGATGGCCAGCCGGCGCGAACCCGAAACCGGGATCGAACTGACGCTCAGCGTTTTCCCGCTGGCGTTTTTGTTCTACCTCTGCACCCCGCACGTCGAGATCGACGGGCGCGTCAAGAAGAAGAAGTGGGGGACGCAGTTCATCCCGCTGAAACCCGGTCGGCACACCGTCAGCGTCTGGTTCCCGTACGTCTTCATGTCCGAGTGCGGGTTGAACACCGTCGAATTCAAACTCCGCGAAGACGAGGTCAAGCTCGTGACCTACGACACCCCGTTCTTCATCGGGATGAAAGGGTCGATGTCGGTCCGCCGCCTGGACGATTGATTTATTGCTGCCCGATCCGGGCGATCGCAGCGGCGGCGGCTTTGCGAATCTCTCCGTCGGGGTCGGCCAACAGCGCTTCCAACAGCGAAAGCGCCGGCGCTGCGGCGTCGCCCAACCGGGCCAGTGCCCGCACCGCCGCCAGTCGATTCGCGCTGTTGTCGTCTTTCAAGTCCAGTTGCAGCGCCTTCGCGACTTCTTTGAGGGGCAGTGAATCCGGGCGGATCAACCGCAGCGCGGCGATGGCCCCGCGGCGGACGTCGCCGTCGTCGTCTTCCAGAGCCACGGTCAACGCGGGCAGGGCCAGAATCCCCTCGGCTTGCAGCGCCCCGATCGCCTTGGTCGCCCGCAACCGCAGACTGGCATCGCGGCTGCGCAACTGGCGCATCAAAGCGAGGATGTC
>JANXTU010000463.1 GCA_025352235.1 Fimbriiglobus sp. | reverse complement strand
GTTACACCCAGACCCCTTCACATACCCACGCAGTCTGGTAGAATGCGGGCATGGAGAGGTGGCGGAGTGGTCGATCGCGTTAGTCTCGAAAACTAATTTACCCGAAAGGGTAACGAGGGTTCGAATCCCTCCCTCTCCGCTGGTCGTTTGTGCAGTATCTCGCTCCAACTCGCGGGGAATCGCAGAACTCGAAGGGGGACAATGGGTTCCCCCTTCCAACTGCGACTCTCCTCCACTCGCCGCGTCTGCCTGCTGCGCTCGTTTCTGCGCCTCCCGTGCGCCGGATTCTGCGCCACTCGATGCCCGCTCGAAGTGTTCATCGGTCGTCTGCGCGTAGTGCTTCAGGCACACCTTCGCATCGTGCCCCATCCACTTCGCCACGACGTGCGGGGGATAGTCGTCCAAAAGTTCCGTCTCCCGGCTGGAGCGCATGTTGTGGAAGGGGCGCGGCCACATCGTCAGCCCCGCCCGCTTCACGAGTTTCCCGAAGGAAGTCCGAAGGTTGCACCCCTTCCACCCTTTCGGCCCGTCCGCTTTCGCCAAGTGTCCTCCGCCGATGACGTGCGTCTGCCCCGGCTCGGCCAGCTTCAACGCTTCTTCGAGGAACGGCCGCAGTTCGGGGAAGAGCGGGATCAGCCGGCTCGCTTTGCCTTCGTAACCCTCCGTCTTGGGACTCGGAACCGTGATCCGCTGACGATCCCAGTCGATGTGCTTCCATTCGAGGGAGAGTACCTCCGACGGGCAACGCAGGCCGCCGTAGCGCGACAGCGCGATGATGGTCCTCCACGTCGGGCTCGCGAGGCCGAGCAGCTTCCCGACGGTATCGCGGTCGATGAACCGCTGGCCGGCACTCACATCGCCCGTGGGGATTTTCACTTCGGCGAAGGGGTTTTCGTCGACCAGCTTGTGCTTGCGGGCCACGTGGAAGAATGTGCGGGCGAAGGAGAGCCTCTTGGCGAAGGTCGTCGTCGCCAACCCCTGCGTGAGAAGCCAAGCCCGGAACTGATCGCAGTCGCCTTGGGTGATGTCCCGCAGCGGCTTGTCGTCGCCGAAGAAGTCGATCAAGTTCCGGCAGGGTTGCTGCCAGACTTCCAGCGTCGCCGGCTTCACGTCGGGACGTGAGAGGATGTAGCCGCGGAGGAACTCGCCGAGGATGGCCCGCTTCGCGGCGTCGATCAGCCCCACGGCCGCGAGTTTGGTTTTCAGGGTGTCGCCGAGGGCCGACAGCCACGCCGCCGTATCCCTCGGGACGGTTTGTCCCCCGACCTTCGCCGAGAGCAAGGCTTCGACGTGCCGGCAGATGCTCTCCGCGCTCTTGCGGTCGATTTTCCCGAGGCGGATCGCCTTCCGCCTCCCGTCCGGGGCTACGAACTGGATGCGTCGCCGGCCGTTGGGATCGTCGGAGATAGAGGCCATGGTTGAAGTCCTGAATCGGTGTTTGAAGTCTTGACGTTAGGAGAAGCACATGTTCCATCTTGAATAAAGGTCGCGCACACTGTCTACAGTGTCTACGTCTACGAAACCTCGATTTCCGATTTGGAGAACGAGGTTTCGTAGACGCGCTTCACAACGATAATCTGAAGACCCGCGACGGACGGCCGCCTTCTACCCTCGTCTGGGTGTCGTACCAGTTTCCCCGCGCAATTCTCCGAAGCTCCTCCAATGCCGCTTCCGCCGCGCCGGACTCTTTCAGCCACCGGCAGCCTTGTTGGACTTCGCGGGCCGTCACCGAGCCCCCCTTCTGCCGGATCCATTCGAGCAGCTTCTGCTGTTCCGTATCTCCCTCGCTTTCGTCGAGAAGGGCGTAGATCCGTTTCGCCTCATTTTTGAACCACTCCGCCAGACGGATGCCCGCTCGCATGCTCTTGATGTCGACGGTCTCGACGCCGATCAGCGTCGGATCTTTCGCGGCCCATCGCGCCATGTGGATCACCAGCGCGAGCCGTGCTGCGTACTCTTCGAGTTTAGACCACGCGGCGGCCAAGTCCCCGGCCATCTCCGCTTGTTCGCGGTTATGATCGTTGTAATACCCGATGAAGGCGATCTTCGCCTCGGGGCTCAGGAGGATCGAGATGGGCTGATTTTCACCGGCATCATCGCTGGTCGGGCGGAGGTCGTACAGCCTGTTAACGATGGCTTCCAAGGCCGCTTCCACTTCCGGGTCGATGTCTGCTTCCGTCCAGGTTTTCGCGATCCGTGGCGGGTAGGTCAGCAAGAGTCGCGCGGCCAACCCCGACTCGCGGTGCTCCTTGTCGAAAGCGCGTCGAAAAATTCCGGGCTGAATCCCGCCGATCACGGAGACGTAGGCTTGCGGCGCGACGATGGTCGGCGAAGTGCCCGTCTTACGATCCACCATGATGCTTTCCCCGTTGTGCATCGAAAGCCAGTTGGCCGAATCGGTGCCCGCTTTGCCCCTCGGTGCGAAGCGATCGAAGGAACCGATCCAGCCTGCCAGCTCATCGCGGGCCATCAGAACCCCGCGCGGATTTTCCGCGAGGATCGGAGCCAGCGATTCGACGGTGGCATCGGATACGAGGAATCGCTCACACCGAGGTGGGTGGGGTTTCGGCGGCGGATCCCCGCTCGCTTTGCCGCTGCGCTTCCAGCTGGCCCGCTCTTTGTCCCATCGCTCCAGTTCGGTCTCGTACTGCTTCATCGCATCGTGGTGGCGCAGGAGCAGTTTGCGCTGGCGATCGCGGACGGTCTTCAGCGAGATTTTGAAGGCCGGCGTCTTCGCGGTGCCGCTCTCCCCGATGATCGCGCCCCAGACGATCGCCGGCACCAGCCACCCGCGCTTGAGTTGGAGCCGCCGTGTGCTTCCGATGGCCGCCGCGAGCATGATTAGCAGCGGCAAAGCCACGTACGATGGGTCGCACCCGATGGCAGTTGCGACCACGTTCACGTACGTGCTGATCGGTTCGGGCAAGGCTTCGATGGGGAAGGGCCGAAAGTGGCTCTGGCCGGCGGTGCCGGAGGCTTGAGGTTCAACGGAGGCCCCCAGCGCCTCGATGCGTAGACGAAGCGCAGTCGCATCGGCGTCGGTACCGTGATCGGCGATCCAATCCACGATGTCGCCCTTAGTGGTTAAGCCGGGGAGATCCAAGATCCTTACGGTCGGAGCCGGCGAAAGTGCGGCGAGGATCGCGGTCACTGCGACCGCGTACTTTCGGCCGGGATCATCATTGTCCGGGAGGATCCAGACATCCTTGCCCGCCAGCGGTTGCCAGTCGGTTGCGTGTGGCGCCTCAGCTCCGCCTGAAGAGGTTGTCGCTTGGAATCCGAGGGACCGTGCCGCGTCCGCCGCTTTTTCGCCTTCGACCACGACGATGCGGCCGGCGTCGGCCAAGCCGGGCAAGTTGTACAGCGGGCGTGGTTTCCCGATCGCCCCGATCTGCCAGCCATCGGCGGTGCGAGCCACGGGACGGATGGTCTTGCTTCCATCGGGCAAATCCCACCGAATCACCATGCCGACGGGTTCGCCCCCTGCATTGAAGTAAACCCAGGAGGCAGATCGTTTGCCCTGCGCACGCTCCAGTGCGCCGACGGCATCCTTGGCTGTGCGGAAGGTCCGCCCGTTCGTCGAAGATGCTTTTGCGCTCGCGACCGGACTTTCAAGATCCGGAGCCTTGGATTTCGCAGACTTGAACTTCGAGGGCCGGGAGGTCACCGTGGGCATCAGATCCGCGAGGCTCAGATCGATAGCCACTACCACCTCTTCGACCTTGCATCCGGCATGGCATTTCACGAGCGCCCGACCATCGTCGCCTTCGGACACGCTGAGGCTCGGGGTGCGATCCTCATGGGCGGGGCAAAGGGCCGTCCAGCCGGGAGAGCTTTTCTTCACCCCGGAGAGTTTCGCAAGCAGTTTTTCAACGGGGGTCATGGTCTTCCCCCTTGGCCGGATCGGCTTGTCGGGACAGCCAGGCTTGCAAATCGACGACCGAATACAGCACGGTCTTTCGCGAACCGGTGCCGATTCGGGCGCAGGGGATGAGTCCCGCCCGCGTCCACTCCCAGAGAGTCCTCTCCGAGATATTAAGCACTCGGGCGGCGTCGCGCCGGCGCAACGCCAAAGGTATGATGGGGGAAGTTGGCATGATCGCGAATCCGACGGATCGCTCGCCGCTAACTGCGGCTCGCATACCCGTGTCCCTGGGTTCGGTAGAAAAGGGACGAACAGACGATTACTTGCGGGGAAATGCCTGTAAAATCAGGGCTATGCGGCGAACGGAAAATTCGCAGGTGTTCGATGATTGCAGCCGAACGATCGAACACCGAACACTCGTTGCGGCCATGTATGCGCTTAGCCGACGTTCTTCATCGGGAAGGCGAAGCGCGACGAGTAAAAGATCGAGCGGCCGACGCTCGGCCCGGCGCGGCTGGTGTTCCCCGACGAGATCTGGGCGAGCACGAACATGACCCGGACCTACGACCGCAGTCCGAAGGGGTAGCGGCTGGTGTGCGGCGTCCCGCACTCGCACTGGAAGACGACGACGATCGTGGTGGCGCTGCGGTCCGACGGGATGGCGGCCCCGATGGTGACCGACGATGCGATGACGGGGGATCTGTTCGTCGCCTCCGTCGAGCGGATCCTCGTGCCGACGCTGTGGCAGGGGGACGTCGTGATCCTCGACAACCTCGTCTGCCACAAGCGGGCCGGGGCGCGGGAGGCCATCGAGGCGGCGGCCGCCACGATGCGGTTCCTGGCACCGTACAGTCCGGATCTGAACCCGATCGAGCTGGCGTTCTCGAAGCTCAAGGGGATGCTGAGATCGGCGGGGAAGCGGACGATAGACGGTCTGTGGGACTTCCTCGGGAAGTCCTTGGACGCGTTCTGCGCGGACGAGCGCCGCCGCTACTTCCGGCACGACGGCTACAGGACCGAGCCGACTCTACAAGGAACATGAATCGAGACAAATATACAATTAACGGTCATCGAGGTCGTCAGCATTTTTCGTCGAGAGATCACGCGGGGAGGTGCCGAACAGGTGATGCGGGGCATACTCGTTGTTCAAGAGTTTGAGTGAGGCTATTAGCGATATTGAGTCTCGGCATCGAGCTTTGTACTTCAAGTGACCATCGAACTCCTTACGGAAGAACTCAGAAGCAGTCGAATTTACGACATTTGCCGCCTTCGCAAGTTTGTTGTTACCTATTGGTTCCAGATTCAAACAACTGCCATCGGAGTACTGATGATGGTTCGTCAGACACGCAATGAGTCTCGCTCTCCCGTCTCCGTTGCGAGTGCTTTTCTTTGAACGGGCCGGCGTGGGAACCATAGCAGGCGATTGCGGAGCAGGCTGATTTTGCAACGGCTCATACGGAATCTCATAGGAGGCCATGAATTCTTCCAGTCGCATCATTACCAGTTTCATCTCTCGCAACATCGGTTCGACGACTTTGCCCACCTTACTTCTCAGGAATCCGGGACGTGATTTGATCGTCCCGGTACTCCAATACCTGAGTTCGTCCCAAATTTTTCCGATTCGAGAATCTAAGCCCAAGTACTGCTCCACTACTGTGCCGCTGTGGAGGCGGCTAAGCAGTTCCGCCAGCGCAAGTTGATACTCTCGGCCTCCTTTTCTGCCGCGCAGATGGATGGGCAGCTCAACACCTGCGAATTCGGCTTGAGAACAGACCCAATCATCTCTTTGAAGTTGCCAAGCAATTGCTGCTTTCACGAATGCGGGTTTATCGGGCGCGGTCCGAATCGCTTGAATAAGTTCGTGCGCTGTGGAAATGATGGACAGGAGCTCGGGCAATCGGGACATAGTGAAAGCACTCTTTTATTCGATAATCGACGGTTGCAATCAAGTCAGAACTCAGAACCCAGTGAATTTCCAAGTTCTCCGAGTGCGCGTGCAGCATTCCCCAGCTACCCTTCAGATCAGTCATTCGGGGTGAAGTTCTGAATTGCGAATTTGAGCTAGACACACACAAGTAGCTCGAAGTAGGTGAACACCTTTGCGCAGTGATTTGAGGTGGATATTGAGCGGCTTTACAAACCGCTCTCCTCCTAAGGGCTTGACGCTTGTTGGACCCCAACAGGCCGTTCACGCTAGGCGCCAGACGCCCTTCAGCTTGTCGAGAAGCTCTCCCTGCCGCAGCTCGACGATCGCTGGCGTCCACTCCTTCTCCTTGACCACTTGCGTCGTAAGCGCGAACGGCGACACGCCGCCCTTCGTGAAGTAGCTGGTCTTCTTCTTGTCGAACTCGAAATTCCGGGCGCTACTATTCTTCTTCCGGGTTAGTAGGGCCAGGTTGCCGAGCCGGTGGACCGTCCCAGCTCGCAGGGTTGGGTCGGGGAACCATGTCTCCCACTGGCTCTTCGGTTCAGGCGTTTGAGGCAGGACGTGCTCTACGGTGATGAGGTCGTATTGATATGTTGCCCCACCGCCCGATAGGGCCGAATCTAGCCTCAGCAGGATGTACGACCGGAGGCGGGGGATCAACTCGTACACGTCGCCATTGAGTACTTCCGCTGCTTTGGCCTTCTCCCCATTCGCCAGTTGCAGCGGGGAGTCGGCCATGTACAAGTCCTCGCCCTTCTCGATGCACGTGATGACCTTGCCGTACCGCTCGATCCGCTCGTTGATCCCAGCACGGAGGACCATCATGATCGCCGCCAGTCGCTCCAAGTCGGAGAAGAAGCGGTGCAGCGCGTTGGGGTGGTTGTCGTTCTTCGCCATGAACAGGATGGCGGGTGGAAGCCAGTCGGTGTTGTCGATCCGCCCCAGCCACCTCAGCAGGCGATTGATCTCGTCGGCCCCGGATGCGCTCTCGTAGCTGGCTTCTTTAATGTCCGAGAATGCTCGTGCGAACGGGAACAGCACCTTATCGAGCAACGTCTTCGGCTCCGTCACCTGCTCCATCACGTACTGTCGGAACTCGGCTAGTACTGTCTCTTTCGGCTTGAGTTTGCGGTATATCGTGCGAGTGTGGGAGAACAGGTCTGAGAATGCCTCCCGGCCCAGCATTTCTTCGGCGTCTTCCCACCGCTCCCCGTACTTCTCCTGCTCGGACTGCGTGATCATGCCGATGATGTCGGATTTGAGAATGTCCGAGTGGGACAGGTCCAGCCCCCGGTTGTTAAGGACGGTAAAGATCCTGTAGGCCGAGGCAAAGTCGGGGGTCGAGACGACGACTAAAAAGCACTGCTTGATGACGAACTGGGCCAGCCGCTTGCAGGCGTCCGGGGTAAGCTTCTTCAGTTTGTCCACGAGGACGAGAGCGTTTTGCCTCATGTTGTGCTGACTGTCGGACAGCTTACCCATATCAAGGACCCGAAGTTTCTCGACCTGTCCCTCCTTCTGGATGTAGTCCCTGAAGAACTCGGCATCACGCTCCCGTAGGGTCAGCCTGAAGCGGTCCTCGGTCTCTTCGATCGGGTTGCCCTTCTCGTAGACGTAATCTGTAAGCCCCTTGGCGTCATCGCCAGTCAGAAGGCTGCGAATTGCCGAGAGGAGGATGGTCAGTGTGGTGAGCCGCTGCTGGCCATCGACGACTTCGGCCTCGGGCTTGTGATCCTCCTTGATGACGACGATGCTGCCGAGGAAGTACGGGTTCAAGTCATTGATCTGTTCCGTCCCGTTCCCCACAAATCCGAGCAAGTCTTCGAGTAACTCCTCGGCCTGCACCTGCTGCCACGCATAGGGGCGTTGGTACAGGGGGATACGGAAGACGAAATCCTTGCCGAAAATCTTCCCGATGGGGTACTCACCGCCTTTGATCTGAACTCGTGGCACTTGATATTCCTCTCGGTTTTTCTTTAGGAATCGGCAGAACCATAGGTTGCGATTAGCACAGCGTCACCACGCGCCCGCGAGCAAGTAACTCATGCATTTGGAACAAAAACTCGCACGAGCGAGTTGGCTTCAACGAGAAGGTCGAATTGCCGATGGAGATCCCAGGCGAATGCCTGGGACTTGATCAGCGCGCCCACTTCGATGTTCCGCTCTTGCGCCGCCTCCGTGAAATTCGCGGAAGTGACGAAGGCCACCGCGCGGTCGATCACGACGCACTTCGCATGGAGGCTCGAACGCTTCTCCCGGCTTTCATCCAGTGACCGCGGATCGTAGTAGAGTTCCGGCAGCTTTTGACCCGGCCAATCTTTCGAGCGAAATTTCGCGAGGAACTTCCAAACGAGTTCGCTCGCGAGGGTCGTATCGCCGTGGCTCCGGCGGATGTCGAGAAAAAAGCGGACGCGGAGTTCGGGGATTTCGACCATCCGTTCGGCCAGTCGGCGGAACACTTCTTTCCCCTGATACACCGCGAAACCCGCGACGAGGACCTCGCGTGTGGCTCGGCCGAACAGATCTCGCACCACGACCCCCGTATCGCGGTTGACCGCCCCCGCGATCTCGGGGCCCGTCCAAACCAATTCTGCGACTTCGGACGCCGGCGAAGTTCGGTTCCTCGCCTCGACGATCGACGACACGACACGAGCCGCCTGTTGACCCGAGAAGCCTTCGTCCGCGAGTCGATTCAAACATTGCGAGACTTGCGATGCCGGTTGGGTGCGCGTGTAGCGCTGGAGTGCGAATTCGGAATAGGGGGCATCGAGCCGGCCCGAGCGCAGTGCCGCCGCAATCGCTTCCAAATCGGCCGAGGGGAGTTGGTGAAGGACTTCCATCGGGATCACTCTTCGCGGAAGAACTCGGTTCCGTGAGAATCCACCGTCGGCACCACGAGGGCGCGATCCAAGAGATCGTTGTGCTGCTCGCAGGATGTTTCCGCGATCAGCAGACACCCGTGGCACGCCGCCCCGTGCAGGTAGCGCTGCTCGTGGGCATTTTGCGGCTCGTGTTGCGAGCAGACGGGGTCGTTCGAACAGAGTTTGCCACTTTCCAGCGCGGACTTGAGGAAGTCCTTGATCTGCCGCCCCGCTTCGACGAGTCCGCCGAGGGTGCCTTCGGCATCGGGCGTTCCGGTGTAGAGCAGGATCCCGTATCCGTATTCCTCGGCGTAGACCCGCTCGCGGATCGAACTCGCCGGGTAGCCGCATTCGAGGGAAACGGCCGTGAGGAGCAGGTGCGAGATCGAGTGGACGAGGTACTGGGCGATGCCGCGGTATTTCCTCGCGGTCTGCGGGTGCTGACTCCGCCAGGTGTCGAAGCCGAGGCGCAGCACGCCGGCCCGCTTTTTCACTTCATCCCGTCCCAGCCATTCTTCGATCGCGCTCGTCTTGAACTGGATGAAAACCCCTTCGCCTCGGTTCTCGACGGCCGGCAACCACGTCACTTCCTCGCGGGTGAGCGGCGCGAGTTTCAGCGCGATATCCAGATCGAGTTCCCCTTCGGTGTCCGCGCTGATCGCCTCGAACCGCGTGAACCCGACTTGGGCGACGACTTCGCGCAGACGGTGGACGAGCACGACCTTCTCGACGCTCTTCATCCAAGTCGCGTCCCATTCGCCTTTCGGGAGTGCGCGGGCGAAGAACACGGAGTCGGAAGCATCCGAACCGCTCGAATCCGCCACATTGGAGAGCACTTCGAATTCCGCGAGCTTCACCGATTTCGTCGGGCCTTCCAAGCGGCTGCCCTTTCGGAACTCGATCTCTTCGAGCACTTCACTGTCGGAGTAACCTTCCAGCGCATGCTTCACCGGGGCCTTCCGGGCGCGATCCTTTTGCAACTCCTCGATGGTTTCCACGTATTGCAGGTGGGAATCCCAGACCAGATTGACGGCCGCTTCGAGCGATTCATCGCGGTCCGGCAGAGAGATGACGCTCATCACCTGCGCGAAATACGCGTTGCTCGCGTGCCGCACGAGGAAGCGGTTGAGTTCGCCGCAATCCTCCCGGCTGTTGGGCCCGAGCCACGGTCGATCCCCCGAGCATTTTCGCAGCTTGCCCGGCAGGGTGGCGCCTTTGAGCGGCTGCCGTTCGCCGCATTCGCAGCGGATGTCGATTTCGGAAATGTCCCCGCTCGTGCCGCGTTCGTCGATCCAGAGCGGCCTCCGGCATTCGGGATGGATCGTGTGGACGAACTCGCTCCACTGGATGTCGCCGATGTGCCCCTTCGGGCAGGCCCGCACGAAGCGGATCGGGACCACGGGGTGCTTCTTCTTGGCGTCGTCGATGTACTTGCCCTTCGTGAGGGCGCGCCGGGGGATCAGGCGCCGGGAGCGCACGCGTCCGGCCGGGTCTTCGCGCACGGTTTCTTGGGTGATGAACCACTCGGGGAATTGCCACGCAGTGATCCCGGTCCGCGGAGCATCGGGATCCTGGGTATCCGCGGGCGGGGCGAAGAGCTGGAGGGTCTTGACACCTGGGAACAACCTCTTGAGCTTTTCGACGAGTCGGTTCTCGGGGATCTCCTGGCCCTTGCCGAGCCAGGTTTCCAGACCGCCGATGATCGCGGAATTCGTCGGCAGATCCACGAGGGAACCGGGGCCGAACGTCGTGATCACCTGGCTGCGGCGGAGTTGCCCGTTCGGTTTGATGTTCGGCTGGTTCATCCGTTTTCCTCGACCGGCGCGTTGTCAAACGTCTTCAGCCAGAGGTTCACGCTCGGTTCGACATCCCGCATCGAGCGGTTCGCCCGGAAGAACGAGAAGTTCCTCGGCAGATTCCGCAGCTCGCGATCCAGGAAATCGTGCAGGAGCGGTTTGGCGCCGCCCCCTTCGCCGGGGTTGTACTGCAGCTCGGTCGTTTCATCGCGGTAGCGCTTGGCGATCTTGTCCCATTCGTCGAGCCGGTGGCGGACCAGCTTCAAAATCTCGTCGCGGAACTCGGCTTCCGTCTTCCCTTCGGCCTGATGGGACGCGCGCTTCGCCAGCGACTCCGCCACCCATTCGAGTTGCCCGCGGTGTTTCAGGATTTCCCCGGCCCCCTTCGGAGCCGTCATCCCAGCGTGGCCGAGCCGGGCGAGGGCGACCATCGCCCCCGCCAAGCCGCGATCCAGGGCCCGCGGCGAGAAGGGCGTCACGCTCGACGCCTCGACGCTTCGGTAGAAGGTCTCGTGGTAATACTTGAAGCGCTCGTAGTGCGAACGGTCCCGCGGGCGGTGGATGTTCTGCACCGTCACCACCAACCCCGGCTTATCCGAAGGGGCTCCGCGCACGTCCCGACCGACCCGGCTCGTCGCCTGGATGTACTCGGCGCTCGTCTTCGGTTGCCCGAGCACCACCATCAGCCCGAGCCTTTGAATGTCCAACCCGACCGAAATCATGTTCGTAGCGATGGCGACATCGACGCGCTTCTTGTCGGCGAAGGGAAGGCCCAACAGCCGCTTCGCTTCCGCGACTTTGTCCGTGCTCACCCGCGAGGTCAGCTCGACGACCTCGTGCCTGATTTTGCGCCCGTCGAAGAGCCCCTCCGTTTCCCCGACCCGTTTGCGCCGGCCGTAGCCGTCGAGCCGGGTGTTCACTTCGTCTTCGATGATCCGCCGGCTGCCGCCGAGCTCCCGCAGGCTGTTGAAGTAACCGAGCATCGTCATGTACGGGTCGGCGGGGTTACTGGGGTTCTCGTCGCCTCCGCAGGCCATGTACCACTTCTGCGCCGACGCCATCAGCGCCAGATACGTCCGCAACAGGATCACTTTCAAACTTCGCCCTTGGGCGGCCACGCCGACGTACAGCCGCGGGGCGCTCTCCTCGGGCGTATGCACTCGGGCGAAGAAGGAGTCCCGGCGATCGGGCCCTGGCGGCGGGAAAATCTCGACGAGCGAACGGTCGAAGATCGCCCGGATTTGCTTTTCGGCCCGGCGCACCGTGGCCGTCGAAGCGACGATCTTGGGCCGGATTCTTTCCCCGTTCACCGTCCGACTGCACAGTTCATCCAGGGCCGATTCGTACAGGCCCACCATCGTGCCCATAGGCCCGGAGATCAAATGCAATTCGTCCTGGATGATCAAGTCCGGAGGCGGGAGCGGCCCTGCGAGCGGGGTGCCGACTCCGGGATCGCACGGCCCATAGAATCCCCCCCGATCGTGCCGTTCGACGCGGCCGAAGAATCCGCCGACTTCCCCCGTCCACGGCATTGCCGCGAACTTGTCCACGGTGGCGATCAGGAAGCAGGGCAACCGCCGGTAGATCGGCTCATCGACCGCGACGATGGGCAGCGGGTTCTTCCGGGTGAAATCGCAATCGCGATTCGCGCAGGTCATCAGCAGGTCGAGCGGCTCTTTCTCGTTCGGGACCAATCGGAACGATTCCGTCGTCAGCTCCGCGTTGCACCACGGACAGTTTTCGAGGGGCACCGGCCGCGCCTTCGTCGTGCCATTGCGGTAGCGGATCGTCCGGGCTCGCGCCGAGTTGTCGTTGCCGTCGTTCACCTTACCCATCTGGTTCGGCGTCGCCGCGCGGCCGACCCACAATCCGATTTCGAACGACCAATCCCCGAGCACATCCACGCTCTGCTGGCGCTCTAGTTCGAGAGCGCAGATCAGCGTCGAGGCCCGGCTCAACTGGTCGAGCGTGAGCAGCCGGAGCGTGTACCGCATGAGCACGCTCAACCCCGCCGATTGCAATCCGGGGTTCTTCAACCGCCGCAGCACGAGGGTGAAGGCCGCGAGGCCGAGGTAGGCTTCCGTCTTGCCGCCCCCGGTCGGGAAGAAGAGCAGATCGACCACTTCGCGGTCGTCGTCCGCCGGCTCCGCGATCCCTTTCAGGTTCATCAGTACGAAGGCGAGTTGGAACGGCCGCCACTTCGGCGGAGTGACCGAGGCCGCAGTTTTTCCGGTGAATACTCCGAATCGCTGCCGGGCCGCTCGGGCCATCACCCTGTTCGCGAGTTTGAAGGCGTAGAGTGCCTTCTCGTCCGCCAACAGTTCGATCCCGGCCTGAATCCTCTTCCTGGCGTGGTTCGCATCGCCGAGCAATCCCGTGGCGACTTCCTTCCGCTGATCGATCAGACCCGGCACCGCCGTTTTCTGCTTCTCCAGCCACTCCGCGTAGTGCGTCACGAGCGGCATCAGCTTCGCCTTCGCGTCGGCCGCATCGGCGATCGCCGCAAGGGTCTCCATCCCGAGTTCCACATCGGGGATGTCCGACGGGGCCACTCGCTCCACGATCGCCATCGGGATCCAGCGCGTCGTCGCCGTCCGGCAGTGCCCATCCGCATCCAGGTCGGTGCAGGTCGAAGTGCCGTGCCCCACGGCGTGTTCGAACGCGTCGCGGTACTGCAGATCGGCAACGCGATCGTCCCGATCGTCCGATTTCAATCCGCGGAGGTTCGGCCGAGGGACAAGCGGCACTGCGCACTCGACGCTCAGTTTTGCCTGAAAGGCCAGAGTCTCGTCTTCGAGCTCGCGCTCGGGGGAACGTGCCCGGCGGTTCACTACGAACACCGAGACCGACCGCACACCTTTGAGCAGGACTTCCGCGAATGCGGCCAAGTCCTTCACCGGCTTCACCATCATCGCGATTTGCAGCCCTTTGCCCGTGCCGCTGTTCGGCACGGGATATTCCTTCACTCTCTGCGTCAGCGGCAGCTCCAGAGGGACTCGCTCGGATCGCGGCGTCCGCTTCCACGCCTTGGGCGCGGGCCTCTCCGCCGGCACCGGCTCGCCCGGTTTCGCGTCCTCGTAGACCGGGGTGTAATCGCCCCACGTCAGCGTGACGATCAGTTCCTTCGCCTCGCACGGCACCAGCAGGCTCAGCCCCATCGAGGACGGGAAGATCGCCTTCTTCGACGCCGCAGCGTCCGTGGTGCCACCGTCGTCCGCGCCGGCCCGTTCACTCGCCGAGTGATCGAGTTGCTCATCTTCTGTGTCAAAGATCGTCTGGCCGGGTTTGAAGACTTCCGTATTGGGTGGATCGCATTCGACCGGCACAAGCCAGCCCGTGAGGTACCACTTCGAAGGGGCTTGCGTGATCGTCTCGGAGTCCAGCCCGCTCCCCGGTTCCGGCCCGATCAGATCGAGGGCCAAGGCTTCGGTGAGTTTGTCGCGGACTTGGGCCGAGGTCATCATGGAGAGACTCTACCAGTTCGCATGAAGCTGCGACAATCGATTCCGGCGACTACGAATGTCAAAACAGATCCCCATCCCCCTCGTCGGCAGTTTTCTTTCCCTTCTTCGGCTTCTTCGCCTTTGCCGGCGCTGCGGCTTCGAGGGCCGCGCGTTCCTTGTTGAGTTCCAGCAGCAGGGCCAGCACTTGATCGCGGAATTCGTCCGGCCAGCGGAAACGCCAAGGTTTCTTCTTCTGCCGCTTGCCGACGGATTCTTCCTCGTCTTCGTCGTCTTCATAGTCGAGCAGGAACTGGCACGGCGGCACGACCAACTCCGAGAAGGGCGGGCCGTACGCCCGCAGTACGGCCGCGTCCATCGCGGCGTGCAGTTCGCGCAGCTTCAAGATGTCCGGCTGGCGTTCGTTCGGATCGTGGAAGCGGTTGTAGGTCTTCGTCAGCCCTTCGTCGTTGCGGATCAT
>JANXTU010000155.1 GCA_025352235.1 Fimbriiglobus sp. | reverse complement strand
CAAGCCGCCGAAACGCTCTCCCGCGGGGCGACGACCCCGCGGCCGTTGATGTCCGACAGCGTCTCCGGCCTCGGCACCGACGAATCGGCGTATCGGATCGATGCCCCGGAAGTTCCCAAGTCGATCCCCGGATTCCGCATCGAAGGGGTGATCGGCCACGGCGGTATGGGCTCGGTCTACCTCGCCCGCCAACTCTCGCTCGATCGTTATGTCGCGCTCAAAGTCATGAGCCGGGCGTGGATCGGCGACCCCGTGTTCGTCGCGCGGTTCATCCGCGAGGCGTACGCCGCGGCGCTGCTCAGCCACCCGAACGTCGTGCAGATTTACGACATCGGGGAAATCGAAGACACCCGCTACTTCAGCATGGAATACGTACCGGGACAGTCGCTGCTCGAAGTCGTCAGAGACCGCGGCCGGCTCGAGCCGGACATCGCCGTCGGGTACATTTTGCAGGCCGCGCGGGGGTTGAAGCACGCCCACGACCGCGGCATCATCCACCGCGACATCAAGCCGGACAACCTCCTGGTCGACGAGCACGGCACCGTGAAGGTCGCCGACCTCGGCCTCGTGAAGACGCCCGACCTGTCGAAGTACCAAGACCGCTTGTTTGAAGGGGCGAGCAGCGACAGCGGTCTGCACACGCTCCCGCAGGACATGACCGGCGTCCGCATGGCGCTCGGCACCCCGGCCTACATGGCCCCCGAGCAGTGCCGCGACGCCTCGGCGGTCGATCACCGCGCCGACATCTATTCCCTCGGTTGCACGCTGTACGCACTGGTCACGGGGCAGCAACCGTTCGCGGCGAAGAGCGCCCTCGGGTTGATGAAGAAGCACGCCTACGAGCCGCTGGTGCCCCCGGAAAAACTCGTGCCGCGGCTGCCGAAGGAACTCTCGGCCGTCATCCAGAAGATGATGGCCAAGCTCCCCGGCGACCGCTACCCCGCCATGGGCGACGTCGTCCGCACCCTCGAACACTGGCTCGGCGTGAAGTCGGCCGGGCGGTTCATCCCGCGCGAAGATCAGATCCGCGAAGTCGAAACCTTGGCCGCGCGCTTCCGCACGGTGCCCGCCGCCATCGCCCGGCACCGCATCGTCGGCGGGTTCGTGTCCGGCTGCGCCCTAGCCTCCGTGTTGCTCGCGTTCTTCGGCCACACGACGTGGGCCTTCGGTTGCGGCGGGTTGGTAATCCAAGCGGGCCTCGCGTACTTCATCCTCGACGGGTGGACACGCAACACCGATCTCGCGCGGCGGGTGCGCCATTTCGTCCGGGGGTCGTCCGGCGGGGATTGGGTCGTCGCCCTCGGGGCCGTCGGGCTATTCGCCGCGTTCCTCTGGATGTCCCAACTCATCGGGGTCTGGGTCGGCTTCGGCCTCCTGGGCCTCGCCGCTGCCGTCGCCCTCTGGTACGGCCTCGATCGCAAACTCGACGCCGAGCGCTTCACGACTCTGAAGGCCAGCGATCAACTCCACCGCCGGCTGCTTCACCACGGGGTCGCCGCCGAGGAAATCCGCGGATTCTTCGCCAAGTACTCCGGTCGGCAGTGGGAAGAATATTTCGAGGCCGTGTTCGGATACGAAGCGAAGCTCGCGACGCGCGCCCAATTGCTACGGGGCGGTTCCGCCGGTGTCCGCGAAAAATACGCCGCGTGGCGCGAACCGCTCGTGGCGGTGTTGAACCACGTCGAAGCGGTCCGAAAAAAGGCCCGCGAACGCGGCGTGTTGGAACAGACGGAGTGCGAGCGTCTCACGGCCGCCGGGGTCCCCAAGCGACTCGCCCGCGAACGCGCGGCTCAAACGGCCGAGGCGATGGTCGACAACGCGAGTGCGATCCGCAGTTCGGCGGCTTCGCTGTTGAACGCGGCGACCTCGCTCAACGCGCCGAATTTGCGGGCCCTTTTGGCGGAGAAATCGCAGGCGACGCACGATGCGGCGGCGGCGCGCGATACCGTCGGCATCGCCGTCGATTGGCTCGTAGGCACGTGGGTGCGAGTCGTCCTCGCGGCCCTGCTCCTCGCGGCCTGCTTCGGTTGGGTTCTGCAAAATGACCTGATCCGCTTCGGCCCCCGCCGCGAAGCCCTCGCCGAACCGACCCCGCTCCGCGTTGAAATTCTCCCGGAATCGTGGACGAGTTGGTGCGACACCGCCAACGTCGGCTGGGGCGGGTTGCTGCTGCTCACGTCGCTCTTCTACCGGGGTCAACGCTCAGCCGCGCTCGCGCTGCTCGGCGCCGGCATCACCGTCTTCGGGCACCAACTCGGCATCCGCACCGTCGAGCCGATCCGCGATACCCACGTTGCCATGATGCTCGGCACCGCGCTGGCCTTCTTGGGCCTGCGCCTGGGGCGACGTTGAGTCGGCGGGTCTCTTCGCAGATCGACGGTATCCGGGTGGAACAGCGAGTCGCCATGCCGGCGCAAAAATCGCAGCCCGGCCCGGAGTCTTCCAGATCGAGCGGACAACGGGCGGTCAGCCAACCGATCCTGGGTATTCCTTCGGGTGCGGATCGCACTGAGTTCTAAGATGATTCTAATGGAGCGGCGCAGAGTCGTACGCCTCCAACTCAACCCATTTTCAAACCGGGTCGACCATGCCGGAGACGTACGACGCGATCATTGTCGGGGCCGGGCACAACGGGCTCGTGACGGCGGCCTACCTCGCCAAGGCCGGACGCAAGGTACTGGTCCTCGAGCGCCGCGATATTCTCGGTGGCTGCTGCATCACCGAGGAGACTTGGCCCGGGTTCCGGGTTTCGACCGCGGCCTACGTCAACAGTCTGCTGCGGCCCGAGATCATCCGCGATCTCGAACTGCCCAAGCATGGCTTCGAGATGCTGCCGAGGAGTCCGTCGAGCTTCAGCCCGTTTCCCGATGGCCGCTACTTGATGATGGGCCCCGACGCGGCGATGACGCAACGCGAGATCGCCAAGTTCAGCGCGAAAGACGCCGAGAATTACCCGAAGTACGAGGCGATGCTGACGCGGATCGCCGATTTCTTGGAGCCGATGCTCGACCAGACGCCGCCGAACCCGTGGGGCGGCCTCGGCGACCTCTACCGCCTCGGCAAGCTCGGCTGGAACTTCCGCAAGCTCGGCCGGGAACTCGGGGCCAACGCCATCGAAATCCTGACGGGGGCCGCGACGCCGATCCTCGACCGCTGGTTCGAGTCGGATCAACTGAAGGCGACCATCGCCACCGATGCGGTGATCGGCACATTCGCCTCGCCGAGCATGCCCGGCACAGCCTATGTACTTTTCCACCACGTCATGGGCGAATGCAACGGCGTCCGCGGCGTCTGGGGTTACGTGAAGGGAGGCATGGGCAGACTCTCGCAGAGCATCGCCGATGCGGCGCGGAGCTACGGCGCGACGATCCGCACGAACTCGCCGGTCGGGCGGATTCTGGTGCGACAAGGCGTTGTCAGTGGTGTCGCTTTGCAGGACGGCACCGAGTTCCACGCCCCGCGGGTCGCCTCCTGCGCCGATGCCAACGTGACCTTCTTGAAGCTCGTCGATCCGAAAGAACTCCCCGCCGAGTTTGTGACGGCAGTGAAGGGGATCGACTATTCCTCCGCGACGGTGAAGATCAATGTCGCACTCAGCGAAGCCCCGCAGTTCACCTGTTTGCCGGGCACCGGCATCGGCCCGCAACACCACGGCACGATGCACATCTGCCCTTCGATGGAGTACATCGAGCGGGCCTACGACGACGCCAAGTACGGCAAGCCCGCGGCGAACCCGATGCTCGAATGCACCATGGCGACCGCGCTCGATCCGTCGCTCGCGCCGCCGGGGCAGCACATCCTCAGCATGTTCGTGCAGTACGCCCCCTACCACTTAAAGGGGACGACCTGGGCCGAGGCCGCCGAGCCGTTCGCCGACCGCTGCTTCGACATTTTGAACGAGTACGCCCCGAACTTCAAACGCTCGGTGCTTCACCGGCAAGTGATCCCGCCGCCGGAAATGGAACGACTCTGGGGCATTACGGGCGGCAACATCATGCAAGGCAGCATGAACCTCGGCAGCATGTTCAGCCTCCGTCCGCTGGCCGGGTACGCCAACTACCGCAGCCCGGTGACGGGGCTCTACTTGTGCGGGGCGGCCGCGCATCCCGGCGGTGGGGTCATGGGTGCCGCCGGACGGAATGCCGCCCGAGAGATGCTGCGGGACGGGTGAAACGTTCGATGTAGGACAGGCCTCCAGGCCTGTCCTACATCAGAAGCGGCTTTCCGGTCACCCTACGTAAGTGCCGTAGGTGGCCCAGGCGCTGTTTTGGAGTGTCATCCACGCGGGTGGGGCGCCCGCGAAATCATTCCGCGATCCGTACACGCGGATTTGGCTGTCCGAGTTGGCGAGGGGGCTGGCGATGATGTCTTCGCGGCCGTCGCCATCAACATCGGCCGCGGCGACGCGGACTCCGGCGTGGCTGTTCGGATCGCCGGCGTAAAAACTGGCGACGAGACTTGTCCGGCCTTTCAAGAGTTCGCGACCGTTGAACGCTGCGATGCGCGGGGGGCTCCCGACTCCGGCGCCGACGATGATCTCGGCGAAGCCATCGCCGTTGAGATCGCCGACCGCGATGGAGACCCGACCGTCGAAGTCGAGATCGAACGCCAAGAAATCGGCGGTGAGCCGGGTCGGTGTTTTGCCGGCCCGGACGCTGGTTCCGTCGAAGGTCGCGATCGCGCCGCCGATGGCCCCGACGACGAGGTCGGGCGTACCGTCGCCGTCGACATCGCCCGTCGCCACTTCGAGCCCGCCGAGATAACCCGGTGCGAAAGAATAGAACGAGGCGAGTTCCGTCAGATCCTTGCCGGAAAAGACCTTCACGTGCGGCCCGGCCCCGAACCCGGCCGCGACGACGATATCGGAGTAGCCGTCGCGGTTGAAGTCGGCGGTGGCGACGTAAATGCCGTTGACGAATCCCGGATCGAACGCAAAAAACGACGCGATTTGCTGACCGGAGACCCCGTCGAGCACGACGACCCGCGGCCCGCCACCCGGCCCGGCCGCGGCGATGAGGTCGGCGACGCCGTCGCCGTTGACATCCCCGATGGCGACGCGGACGCCGCCCAAGAAGCCGGCGCCGAACGGCACGCTGGAGAGGAGGGTTTGACCGCCCGCGCCATAGCCGGTGACGGTACCGACGGCGCCTTCGCCGCCGCCGACGACGAACGAAGTCGCCACGGGTGCCGCGATTGCCGGCACGAATTGGATCGGGGACACGGGGACGGACACGGGCTGCGACGGGGTCGAACTCCAGCCGATGTCCCGTAGCGCGGCGTATTCCAAGGCCCCGAGATGTTTGACTTGCCCCGCGGTTACGGACGGGGTCATCACCGATTCTTGCGCCAGATATTTGGTACCGGACGCGAAGTGATCGGTCTGGCCGGGTTGCAGCCGCACGGCGTATCCGGTGAGGGCTTCGACGTTCGGCCCGGTGAACGATCCGGTCGCGGTGTAGCGCGAGAACGAGGGGTTTTGCAGCCCGAAACCGAAGACGTGCAACAGTTCGTGCGAGGCGACGCTCTTGAAGTCGTACTGCGAGCGACCGGGTTGACCGTTGAAGCTGAAGTTCGCCGAGCTATTGAACGCGATCAGCCCGCCCCACGTGGCGTAGTCGGTGCCGGAATCGACCCCGGCTTGGCCGCGGTTGCGGACGCTGTTCAACCACTCTTGGCTGCCCGCTGCCGAGTATCCTGCCCCGGACGCGATTCCCAGTTCCGAGCCGCCGATGTTCCCCGCCGTGATGTACACGACAATTTCATCCGCGCTCACGGTGGGGTTATTGATCAGCAATTGCGAATTCGTCGCGCTGTTCCACGTGCGGGCTTGCCATGTGTTCGCCCCGGAGGGGGCAATGGCCGTGAGCGAGTCGCCGATTTGCGCGGTGACGGCGGCCGCGACTTCGTCTAGCGCGGCGCGGCGCTCGGCGGAATTGAAATAGCCGAGAGTGTCGTAGGTGTAGTCGAAGCGGACGTGGACGGCGGGGGTGATTCGGTCTTCGAGGGCTTCGCAGTGGGGACGGGATCGGAGTTCGGTAGTGGGCGACTGGGGCATCTGCGTCTCGCACCGGATCGATTCAGGGGACGGGTGACTTTTCCGCCTGCGAGAGCTATATCGGTAATGCCGATTGAAAAGAATCCCGATCTTGAAGTGAACCCCCGAAAAGTGTGTACTAATGTTCTAATGAGGCATGAAACCCGAGGCTATTACAGCGTTCAAGTTGCGATTCTGTGGATGGATAGATGGTTATCAAACAGGAACGCGGTGAGTCGATCGTCGCGAACGCGTCCGGCTCTGACCCCAAAATATCACTCTGACGCAGCATGAATCGACACGAGCCGCCTTCCAGTCGGACGCTACTTTGGCCACGTCACCCAGCCCATTCCTTTGGCCGACCAAATTCCGGCCCCGACCAAGAGTGCGAAGCCGACGACGCCGAGCAAATGTTTGAGCGCCGGAGTGCGGGTCACGGCCCCGAGCGGGCCCATCCAACCGAGGGCCGCTTCGATCAGCCAATTGGCCCCGATCACGGGCCACGCGAGCACCGGCGTGCCCGACTGGACCGGGCGCGGCGGGGGCAGAGTCGATGCCGGCGACTCGGCGAACGGGTTCACGTCGGCCAAATCGTAGCGCGAATACGGGCTGGGCACCGCGGCGGCCGACGCCGATTCTTCATCGTGGTACCCGAACGATCGTTTGTAACCGTACGGCATCGCGGGCGCGTCGACTCCGCGGAGCGTGCCCGGGCCGCCGGAGTGCGCGATCGCTTCGACCGGTTCGGCGACGATCGCGAAACTCGGCGTGAAGGCCACGGCCGGTTCCGGCTCGGCGGCGATGTACGGCGACCGCGGCGCCGGTGCAGCATCCGCTCGCCAGAGGCCGACCGACGGCCGGTTCGACGGCATCGGCATTTCCGGCACCGGCAGCGGCGGGGCCGGGGGGACTTTGACGCTGTCGGTTTTGTTCAACGGCAGCGAGAGCATCCGTTGCAAGAGCGCATCGAGTTCGTCGAGTTGTTGCCGGGTGAGGTCGTTCGGGGTGGGCAAAGTCGCCATGACGCGAATCCTTTCGCTACCGCTGGGTGCAATCCGCGGGCATCGTATGCCAACCCCGGCGACAAAGAAAGGGCAAATCGCCTGGCGGCTGGTAACGATTCTTGAAGCTTTCTTTTGAGACTTTGAATTGACCGCCGAATCCGGCGTGGAGTCTGTTCTGTCATCGGGCGTTCCCGGTATTCGTCCAACGGCGATTGTTCCAACACCCCCTTGCTTCGGCACGGGGATTCTTTCAAATCCTTTGACGCAAGTCGTTTTGGATCATGGGGATCGGCCACACCAGCCGTTTCGGCTCCGATTCTTCCAATTCTTTTAAATGGTTCCAAAGTGGGGTGTCACACACTTGGTTGGAATCATTTTTTCGGGGGGACGTCTCGCCAAGAGTCCCTCCGAAAATGATGGCGAGCCGGACCGAGAGTTCAATCCGCGATGGCGGTCTCGCCGCCGTTGCGGGTGACGGTGGCCGCGAGGACCGCGATGCCCGTACTCGATTTCAAGAAGCGCACCGAGCCGTCGCCGTAGAGGGCGTTCACGCCGCCGGTGTGGAACCCGTAAATGTGACCGGTGCCATCGGTGTTGTAAAACGGGTGCGGGTAAGTCCCGAGGACTTCGCCGTTGGTCGCG
>JANXTU010000335.1 GCA_025352235.1 Fimbriiglobus sp. | reverse complement strand
CGAAATCCGCGTGCCGGCCCACCAGCCCGGCAAGTTTTTGCTCCGCGAAGCGTTCGCCGATGTCATTCGGCCGGAGCTACTCCAGCAACCCAAACGCGGCTTCGCCCTCCCCATCAACCGCTGGATGCGGACCTCGCTGAAACCGATTTGCGACGAGGCGATCCGGGTGCTGAACGATTTGCACGTCGTCGATCCGGCGGGCGTCGCCGCGATCCGACGCAAATTTGAGGCGTCGCCGGATTCGCCGAGTTGGTCGCGGCTCTTTTCCCTCTGCGTCTTGGGCGACTTCATCCGCCGCACCGGGGCGACCCTTTGACGCTCCGCGCGCTGCACGTCATCCCCGCCGTGGCCCCGCGCTACGGCGGGCCGAGCACCGCCATCGTGCAGATGACGGCCGCGCTCGCCGCGATCCCCGGCGTCGCGGTGGAAGTCGCCGCGACCGACGCCGACGGCGCCGCCGCGAAGTACGACGGCGCGAGTTGGCCGGTGCCATCGGTGCCCTTGCACCTATTCCCGACCGGAGGCTCGGAGCGTTACAAAAAATCGGCGGGCTTGTGGAATTGGCTCGATGCGAACATCCCGCGCTTCGATGTCGTGCACACCCACGCCGCATGGAACTTCCCGACGTACGCCGCGTGTCGGATGGCGGCCAAGCACCGCAAGCCCTTGATTTACCGCCCGTGCGGAACACTGTCCGAATACACGTGGGGCCTGAAGCGGCCGTTGAAATGGGCATACTGGCTCTGGCGCGAACGGGCGAACGTCGCGGGCGCCGCGGCGTTTCATTGCACGGGCGACGCGGAAGCCGCCGAGGTGAAGGCCCACCGCGCCGCGCACGGGAATGCGGAGGTGATCCCCCTCGGGGTCGACCCAGCCGCGTGGACGGTGCCGGTCGACCCCGACGAACTCCGCCGCCGCTGCGGGCCGAAGGCTGGGGATCTGCCGATCGTGCTATTTCTGAGTCGATTGCACCCGAAGAAGGGGGTCGTCGATACGCTGCTGCCCGCCTTCGCCCGGATCCGCACGCCGGCCTTCCTCGCCATCGCCGGCGGCGCCGACGAGCACGCCCCGGCGTATGAAAGCGAGATCCGCCGCGAGATCGAACGACTGAAATTGAACGACCGCGTAGCGATGCTCGGCCCGGTGACCGCGACGGAGCGTTGGGCGATGTTCGACGGAGCCGGTTTGTTCGTACTGCCCAGCCATCGCGAGAACTTCGGCATCGCGGTGGTGGAGGCGCTGGCCCGCGGTTGCCCGGCTTTGGTGACGCCGGACACCGCGACCGGGGAATATGTGTTAGCGTCTAAAGCGGGGAAGGTCGTCCCGCGCGACGCGGCGAGTTTCGCGGATGCGATCGACGAGCTACTGGCCGAAGGCCGCATTGGCGGAGAGGCCGGCCGGAAGCTTGTGCAGGAGCAATTGAGTTGGGCGCGGACTGCGGGAAGTTTGGTGACGGCGTACCGCAGATTTCGCGTATCGATTCGATAAAACTGCTGAATTGTGCAAACTCGGATCCAATTCTTTGCGGAGCGATTCAAAATGCCTCTAGAAAATGCATCGGGTTACAATCACAATCATTCCGAGTTGAGTCATACGCACTCGTATTTATTCCCCACGGTGCTCCGCACGCTGAAATCTTCAGCCGCGCCGCGCGTGTTTGAACTCGGTTGCGGCAACGGCGCGACTTGCCGGGCGCTGACCGCGAATGGATACGACGTGATCGGCGTCGATCCATCTGTCGAAGGAGTTCGTATTGCGAATGCCGTATTCTCACATCTGAAGATCGAAATCGGCTCGGCCTACGATGACCTCGTCGCCAAATACGGATGCTTTCCAGCTTTGATCAGTCTCGAAGTCATCGAACACGTATTTTACCCGCGGACTTACGCGAAGTGTGTTTACGAACTCCTGGAACCTGGCGGGATTGCGATCATCTCAACCCCATACCACGGTTATTGGAAAAATATTACTCTGGCGTTGTCGGGGAAAATGGATGCGCACTTCACGGCGCTTTGGGACTACGGGCATATTAAATTCTGGTCCATTCGGACCATCACTGCACTGCTCGAAGAAGCGGGTCTGATCGTCGAGGAAGTTTTCCGTGTCGGGCGAATCCCAACTTTTGCAAAATCTATGGTCGTCGTAGCCCGACGTCCGGCATCCGCATGACCGCAA
>JANXTU010000245.1 GCA_025352235.1 Fimbriiglobus sp. | reverse complement strand
ATCCGCGGTTCGTGCGGTTCCCGCGTCCGCTTGGCCGTGGTCAGCTTCGCCATGGCGTCGCCGTCGCGGAGGAGGACCTCAGTTCCCGACTCCACGATTTGCAGTAGTTCTTGCAGCCGTCCCGGCAAATCGGTCACTTCGATGGTCATCGGCATGGCAATGCCCTCCTGGATCCCCCGCATTCTATCACGCGTACACTTCGATCGCTTGGACGATGGCGTCCAACTGGTTCGGCACTTGCACGGCCTTGTTCGCGTAACTCGCGCGGCGGACCCCGCGCTTGCCGAGGATCTCCTCGAACATCTTCGGGTCGCTGCTGTGGTAGGCGACCGTCGCGGTCGGATCCTTCAACAAGTGGGCCGTGAGGATACAGACGACGCGCTCGCCGGGGTCGATCACCCCTTCGCGGACGAGTTTCAGGACCGCGGCGACGGTGGTCGCGCTAGCCGGTTCGCAGCCGAGGCCGCCGGCGCCGATTTTCGCTTTGGCGTCGAGCATTTCGCCGTCCGTGACTTCGCGCACGACCCCGCCGCAGCGGTCGAGCGCCCGCAACGCCTTCGGCAAGTTCACCGGGCGGTTGATTTCGATCGCGCTCGCCAAAGTGTCGGCCCGTTTGTCGGCGTCGTCCAGATACTTCATGTAGACACCGATCTTGCGGCCGTCGGGCGCGCCGCCGTTCCAGCGGACGCCGTTTTTTTCGTAGAGTTGGTAGAAGGTGTCGGCCCCGGCGGCGTTGATCACGGCGATCCGCGGCGCCTTGGTAATCAGCCCGAGTTCCAACAATTGGATGAAGGCGTTGCCGAAGGCGGAGGTATTGCCGAGGTTCCCGCCGGGGACGACGACCCAGTCCGGCACTTCCCAATTCAACGCTTCGAGCATTCGGAACATGATCGACTTCTGCCCCTCCAGCCGGAAGGGGTTGATGCTGTTGACGAGGTAAATGCCGAGTTGCTTCGAGACTTCCTGCACCCGGCGCAGGGCATCGTCGAAATCCCCGGCGATCTGGAGGGTGAGTGCCCCGTGCTCGAGGGCTTGCGACAACTTCCCGTAGCTGATCTTCCCCGAACCGATGAAGATGACGGCCCGCATCTGCTGCGAGGCCGCGCAATAGATGGCGAGGCTGGCACTGGTGTTGCCGGTGCTGGCGCAGGCCGCGCGGCGGGCGCCGACCGAGAGGGCGTGCGTGAAGGCGGCGGTCATGCCGTTGTCTTTGAAGCTCCCGCTGGGGTTCATCCCCTCGTATTGCAAATACAGGCAGCCCGGTTTCATCCCGGCGAACTGGCCGACGGCGTCGGCCTTCTGACACAATGTTTGCCCTTCGCCGATGGTCAGGATTTGGTCATCGGCGGCGAATGGGAAGAGTTCGCGGAAGCGCCAGACGCCGGAAAAATCGAGGGGGTTGTTCCGGTTCGCCCATTTCGATTCGAAATGTTTCAGCGACTTCGGCACCGGCAAACGGTTCCAATCGTAGGCGACATCGAGCAAACCCCCGCATTTCGGGCATTGGAACGACGTATCCCCGAGGTCGACGGTGGCCGCGCAATGCGGGTGAATGCAGCGTTGAAAGGCCGAGGCCGACACGGAGTATCCCCGAAGGTGTTCGAGCGCGATGACTCCGTTAGGGTACGAGAGACCCGCGGATTGTGTACTCGTTGCCGGCGTGCCGCCGTACATTTGACAGGGGAATCCCGCACTCGCCGAGGTCGCTCGATGGCCGTCCCGTGGCCGAGTCACAACCGCATCACGTGGATTTTCGTCGCATTCGGGCTCGCGCTTCGACTCTGGCATTACGCCGTCAACCACACGATCTGGTACGACGAAGCGGTGTTGCTGGCGAATATCCTCGACAAAGATTACGCCGGGCTACTCGGTCCGTTGAACCACGCGGTCGCCGCCCCGCCGATCTTTCTGTGGGGTTTGAAACTGCTCGCCGACATCTGCGGCGATGAACCGTATTGCTGGCGGTTCGTGCCGTTCGCGTGCAGTTGTGGGACGTTAGTCCTCACGGTGCCATTGGTGCGCCGGGTGCTTTCCCCAACGGCCGCGGTCATCGCCGTCGGCTTGGTGGCGATTTCGGACAACCATGTTTGGCTCGGTTGCAATATCAAACCGTACGCGGGCGATGCGCTGATCGCCACGGCGCTGCTCTACTACTACTTCGCGACGCAACGCTGGACGGCGGCCAAACGTTCGGCCGTGCTCGCGCTGTCGATCCCGCCGATCCTCTGCACTTCGTACCCCGCAGCGTTCATCGTCGGCGGACTATTGCTGGCCCTGTTACCGTTCGCCTATTGCGAGCGATTGCGGGGACTGGCGGCATGGGCCACCGCGGCGACGGTCGCGCTCGCGACGTTCGCCGGTCTGTATTTCGGGCCGATCCGGAACCAGCGCGTCGAAGGCCTTTTGAACGAATGGGGACCGAAGTTCCCCAATTTCCAAGAGCCGGCCAGCCTGCCGTGGTGGTTGCTGGAAACGACGACCACGGTCTTCCATTTCTGCTATAACCCGGTCGGATTCTACCTCGCCGTCGTCGCCCCCTTCGGCATCGTCTCGGCGTGGCGCTCGGGCCGCCGCGATCTCGTCGTGTTACTGACGGCGCCGTTCGCGCTCGCCACGGTCGCGGCGGCTCTGAAGGCCTACCCCTACGGATTCAACCGTCTGATGTTCTTCATCGCACCGTGCGCCCTTTTGCTCGGCGGCCTCGGGATGGATGCGATATTCCGGTATCTGCCTTCGAAGCGGCTGCACATCGCCACCGGCGCACTCCTTCTCGCCATCGGCTCGCTCCTCCCGGTCCTCCACGTGGTCAAGCCTTGGGATCGGCCCGATTCCTCGGGAATGGCCGCGTACATCCGCACGCATCGGCTCGAAGGGGACCGCGTGGCCGCCGACGAACAAACCTACGCCTACTTTTTCCGCGGCGAATTGCTGTCGCTCGACGCGGCGGCCGCGACGGTCACCCCCGGCGGCCGGGTTTGGGTACCGATGGACTTCTACACGCCGGAAGTGCGGATCGCCTACCTCGAATCGAAGTTGAAGCCCGGCGAGTTTGAACTGATCCGGGAACAACAATTCCGCGATTGCTGCGCGTATTTGTTCGTGAGGCGGCGCTGAACCGCCCGAACGCTATAACGACTGTATTCCTTTCGACACCGGGGCGAACTGTTATGCCCATCCATTTGCTCTCGCTGGCCGACGGCCCGAGCATTTTGCTCGACAAGCCGATCCTGCTCTTCGGTCGCCACGCGGAATGCGATGTGCAATTGAATTCAAAGAAGGTCTCGCGCCGGCATTGCTGCATGGCCCAAGTGGACGATTACCTCGTGATCCGCGACTTGGGGAGCACCAACGGGGTGAAGATCAACGGCGAACGGGTGATCGAAGGGAAACTCGTGCCGGGAGACGAACTGATCCTCGGCAACTTCCGCTACCAAGTTTGCGGGGACGCGGCTCCGAAGCCGACGGCGAAGAAATACGGGGGCGTCTGATGGCCCGAGAGAAGATCATCGGTTCCGGGGCGGCCCCAGGCGACGAGGAGCGAAAACGACGCGATGTCGCCCTGCGCCCGCGGCTGCTGTCGGAGGTCATCGGGCAGCGCAAAGTCGCCGAGCGTTTGCAGATCGCCGTAAACGCCGCGAAGAAATTGAAAGAGCCCCTCGGGCACATTTTGTTCGACGGGCCACCCGGCCTCGGCAAGACGACCTTCGCCACGGTGCTGCCGAACGAGCTCGGCACCAGCGTGCAAATGACCTCCGGCCCGGCACTCTCGAAGCCGGCGGACATGCTGCCGTTCCTCACGAATCTGGAAGAGGGCGGCATCCTCTTCATCGACGAAATTCACCGGATGCCGCGCGTCGTCGAAGAGTTCATCTACCCCGCGATGGAAGACTTCCGCATCGACATCATCCTCGGCGAAGGGATGAGCGCCCGCACCATCAGCATGAACCTCAAACGTTTCACGCTCATCGGCGCGACGACGCGCTCGGGGATGCTGTCCTCGCCGATGCGCGACCGCTTCAAAATGCACGAGCATTTGGATTTCTACAGCGTGGACGAACTGGCGCAGATCGTGAATGTGAATTCGAAGAAGTTGAATCTGCCGCTGTCGCCGGAGGCGGCGCAGGAACTGGCCCGGCGCAGCCGCGGAACACCGAGAATCGCGAATTCGCGGCTGCACTGGGTGCGGAGTTACCACGCCGGCCAACCGCACTTGGCCGACGGACCCGTGACCGACGCCATCGCCCGCGCCGCCCTCGACATGCAAGAAGTCGACCGCGAAGGACTCGACAAGCAAGACCGCAAATATCTGGAAATCTTGATCGACGTGTTCGGCGGCGGCCCCACCGGCGGCGAAGCGATCGGCGCGACCATGAATATTTCGTCCGACACGCTCAGCGACGAAGTCGAACCCTATTTGCTGCGGGAGCAGTATATCGTGAGATCGCCCCGCGGCCGCGTGGCGACTCCGAAGGCTTTTGCGCTACTGGGACGGGGTTTGCCGAAGCCGAAGCCGGAGCCGGGTGTGAACCTGTTCGAGTGAGTCATTGTGGCGACACGTTTTCCAACGTGTCGGAATCGATTATCCCGACACGTTAAGAAACGTGTCGCCACAATAAACTACCACCCCAGTCGATTCTTTAACCTCACTAATCCGTCGGCCCACGCAGCGTCCGCCGTCGGTTGCGACTCTTGCCCTTCGATCAGTTTCCCGTTGTTCGTGTAACTGACGACACACGCGAATTTCCCGCCGGCGGGGCGGACTTCCAACCGGTACTCCGGTCGGTCGGAGATCACCACAAACGCGATGTACTCGCGCAGCCCCGGCTTCAACGAGCCATCGCGTTTGGTCAACCAATCGGGGGCGGTCGGCAAATTCATCGCATCGAGTCCTCGTGTTTTCCCTCATTCTATTCGGGTAGCGGCTTGCCCTTGGTCTCGGGGAGGAAGATCAACGCAATGAGGCCCAACGAGAATACGCCGCACATCGTCACCCCGGCGTAGCGCAGCGGGTCGGGCGCGGGGTACGCTGCGTAGACGTTGCTCGTGAGCATCCCCAAGGCAAACGGGCCTGCGGCGGCGACCAAGCGCCCGACGTTGTAACAGAAACTCGTCCCCGTGCTGCGCAGCGCCGTCGGGAAAAGTTCCGGGAAGTAGATCGCGTAGCCTCCGAAGAGGGCGAGTTGGAAGAAGCCCATGAGTGGGATCATCCAGAAGATGTCATCCCAAGTCTTGAGGAACAAAAAGACCGCCGCGGTCATCAGTCCCGCGAGCACGAAGAAGATCGCGAAGGTCGGTTTGCGGCCGATGATCGCCGTGACGAAACTGAACGCGAAGATGCCCACGAACGAGCCGGCGTTTTGCACCAGCGACGTGATGCCGGCCCAGTAGGCTTTCTGCCCGTCGACATATTTCTTGGCTTCTTCGGGCAGCTTGTTCTCTTTCACTTGGTCGGAGGTCGCCAAGCCCTTTTCGACGGCTTCGGCTTTGTACTGCGGCTCGGCGACGTACTGCTGCAAGTCTGGGGAGAAGAAGCCGATGCCCCATAAACCGACGACTCCGGCGAGGGCGAGCAGCAAGCCGAAGATGGCGTGTTTCCGCCAGCGCGGGTCGCGGAAGAGCATCCCGTACTGGCCCCCTGTCTTGACGCCGGACGCTTTCCACGCGAGCCACTTGTCGGGTTCCTTCAGTTTCAACTGGATCACCACGACCAAGAGCGCCGGCAGAATCCCGAGCAGGAACATGATCCGCCACGGGCTGAGCGGTTGCGAGAGCAGCGTCAGGCCATCGAGCGAGCCGGCCGCTTTCAAACTGCCGAGGCCCATCGAGGTGAGCGCCGCGGTGCAGTTCCCCGTCACGGACGAGGCTTGGAAGAGGCCAAGAGTGTAGGGCCGCGCGTTGTTCGGCATCGTTTCGGCGAGGAGCGTCACCGCCGCGGCGAAGACCCCACCGACGCCGAGGCCCGTCAGCAACCGATAGGCGTAGAAGTCCGGCGGGCCGGTCGAGAACGCGCTGAGGCCGGTGAAGATGGCGTACAGGAGGATCGTGAGGATCAGCGTCTTCACCCGGCCGACGCGATCGCCCATGATGCCGAAGCAAATGCCGCCGATGGCCCAGCCGACCATGAAGAAGGACGTCGCATAAGTCGCGGCGTCGCCGATGTCGGCCGATTGCAGCGCCCCGAGAATAGCCGCGGGGCTGGGTTCCGGCTTGTTTTGCTCGCGGGCTTTCGCCTTCAAATTGTCGCCGAACGATTGGAGCCGCGCATCATCGGGTGCGACTTTGGGAACGAGTTCGGTCATCGCCGGTCGGCGGGCGAGCACGAAGAGTTGTTGATCCAAACAGTCCATCGACCACGCCGCGCAGCAGACCGTGAGCACGAACCACTGGTACCCGGATAAATCGCGGAGGCTGGCCCACCCGGTGCGCGGGGGGCGGGGAAGGCTTGACATGGAGGGCTCGCGGCGGGAGATTCGTTCCGCACGGTATACCAGCAAACTCCGACCGTTGCCAGCGATTGCAACGAGGCGAAATGATTCCAGCGCGATTCCACACACCCTCCCGTGGAACCATTGCAAAAAGCTGGAATCATGGCAAAACGCTGGACAGACCATGCGCCGCAACGACTTAGGGCGGGGTCAAAACACGAGCGTACGAAATGACTTGCTCTGGAATGGGAGTGAACCACGCCTGTTGGGTCGTTGAGGCGGAATTACTCGAAATCCGCGAAGCTGGTATCCTCCCCATGTGCATCGTGACTGGTACAGCCGCCGACGGCAAGGCAATCGCAAACTCGGCTGTGGAATTCATCATCAAATTACCGGCCGACTACAGTGTGACCAACAACCAACTTCAAGCCACCACCAACAATAAGAAAACCAATACCGGTAGCGAAGCTTATTTGGGATTCGACGAAGGAAGCTACAACATGGTGGTGACTTGCAAAGTGAAAACCGGCACCACGGAGTCCACGGCCAGTTTCACCAAACCGTTCACGGTGGCGCGGGTTCCGAAGGGCAAGTTCGAGGAGAACACCTCAAATTGAGGAGTTCGGTACGACGCAATGCCAACAGGAGATTCCGATGGCTTCGCCAAGGATCAGGACGGCGCTCAGTTTGATCGAAACCCTCGTCGTGATCGCGATTCTGGCGATACTCGTGGGTTTGTTGCTCCCCGCCGTACAGATGGTACGCACGACCGCAGCCAAGATGGCCTCCGGCAACAACCTCAAACAATTGGCGCTCGCCACACACCACTACGACCACGTCCGCGGCCGGCTCCCGCGTTGCGGTAATCCTGTGCTAATTTTGAGCGACCCGCTGGACTCATCCCATCAGCCGCATTGGAATCACACTGACGCAACTCGCCGAAGGGCTCGGCGAATCGACCCGCATCGTGCGCGTGATGCCGAACACGCCGGCACTCGTCGGGATGAGCGCCACCGCGTTCGCCGGCAACTCGAATGCGACTGCGGCCGATCTCGAACTCGTGACGCGGTTGTTCGGGGCCATCGGGGTCGCGTTCCCCGTCGCGGAGAAATGGCTCGACGCCGTGACGGGCCTCAGCGGTTCCGGCCCGGCCTATGTGTACGTGATGATCGAAGCCCTCGCCGACGGCGGCGTGCTGGCCGGTTTGCCGCGGGAGATCGCGTTGAGACTCGCGGCGCAGATGGTGCTCGGTTCCGCGCAGATGGTCCTGACAACCGGCCGTCATCCGGGTGCGCTCAAAGATGCCGTCGCCAGCCCCGGCGGCACGACCATCGCCGGCCTGCACGCGCTGGAACAAGCCGGCTTCCGAGGGGCCGTGATGGACGCGGTGCTGGCGGCCTCGCAACGGGCGGCGGAGTTGGGGGCTACGCAAGGCTAGTGGGTCATTGCAGTTGAATCGTCGGGTATGACTTATTCAGTTTGATTCACGCTTAGGCATTGGTGAACTGCCACACGACTATTCACCACGGCCGCGTTCCGCTTCTCCTGCCACGCGGCGACTTCCTTGCGGAGTGTCTCCAAGTCCGGAATCCGCCGGTCCAAACACGGCCTCGCCAAGACGCTCAACTCCATCTCCGCCACGTTCCGCCAACTGCCGTGCTTCGGCGTGGAATGCCACTCGAACCGCTCCGCCAACCGCCGCGCTTCGTCGGGTGCGAACGCCGCGTACAAGGGACGTCGCCGGGGCGGTCGCCGCATTCGCCCGCGAATACAGCATCACCCACATCGTCGTCGGGCGTGGCCAAGGCCCGTGGTACCGGCGCTGGTTCGGCCCGTCGCTCCTCGACCGAATCGTCGGGGCGGTCCCCGATGCGACGGTCGTCGTCGTGGGGATGACCGGATCGATCACCGGGCCAAGGCCAAAGCGCGCGGTCGCGCCGCGCGGGTTTCTCGCGTCGGACGCGCCCCCCGCACAATGTACGTCGGCCGGGCTTTCACTTCGCGGAAGATTTGCAGCAAGTAAATCCCCATCACCGCGAGGCAGCCCAGTTGCAGTGCCGCTAGCACGCACCCCACGAGGATCGCCACCAGCCAACCCGCGGGGGCCGCATGGTGGGCCACACCATCGCCGATCATCCAACATCCGATCCCGGTCGCGGCCACGAGGCACGCCAGCGCACTCCAGCCCATCGCCCGCATCGGCGCGGTGCTGAAATTCACCACGCCTTCTTGCGCGAGGGCCACGAGCTTGCGGAAGGTGTATTTCGGCTGGCCCGCCAGTCGCGCGTCGCGCTCGTAACTGACACCGACTTGTCGGAACCCGACGAACGTCCGTAGACCCCGCACGAACCGGCTCCGCTCGGGTAGGGCGTTGAGCGCATCGATCACGCGCCGATCCATCAGGCAGAAATCGCCGGAATCGAGGGGGATCTCGAGTTCCGAAATGCCCCGCAACACACGGTAGAACGCGAAGTAGCCGAGGCGCTTCCAGAGCTTCTCTTTGCGCTTGGTTCGCACGGCGTAGACCACGTCGAAGCCTTCGCGCCAGCGCTCGAGCAACAAGCCGATGACTTCGGGCGGATCCTGCAAGTCACCGTCGAGAACGACCACCGCATCGCCGGTCGCGAATTCCAACCCGGCGGTCACCGCGGCTTGATGGCCGAAATTCCGGCTCAGGTGGATCGGGCGAACGCGCGGATCGTCCTCGGCCAATCGATCGAGGAATTCCGGCGTGCCATCGGCGCTGCCGTCGTTCACCAAAACGAGCTCGTAGTCGATCCCGAGCGCGGACAAACTCTCCGACAAGCGGCGATAGAGGACCGCGAGGTTTTCCTGCTCGTCGAAGAGCGGAACCACGGCGGACAGCGTGACGAGCGGGGGCATGGCGGCATCCTTCCGACATGGAACGATTCGGATTGTGGCCACGCCGGGCGAGTTGCGGCAATGCCAACCGTAGTGCACCCGATTCCGGCGGTCGGATTGTTCCAATCGACTGCGCGCCACCCCACTTTGGAAGAAATTGGAACAATCGCCTCCTCGGAGGGGGCGGCGGGCGATCGGCATGCCGCGGCAAGGACTTACGGCGATTACTCGAGCGGCGGGGGATGCGGCGGGGCCGGGCCATGCTGGAACAATCGGCTTGGAACAATCGGGTCGCAAGGTCGTCGTGGAATCGCCCGTGCCAAATCCCGGTCGCGTACCCGGCCAACTATGCTCGACATACTTATGAGTGACACATCGCGAAACGCCGATTTTCCGATGCGTCCGACTCCGCCCCACCTTCGGTTTTGAAAGCCGAGCCGAGCGGAGAACGTCGCTTTTCGCTCCGCGAAAAGTGGTTGAGGCCAGCATTCGCGTTCCGCACCTCGCGGGCGAGCC
>JANXTU010000222.1 GCA_025352235.1 Fimbriiglobus sp. | reverse complement strand
CCTGCGGGCATTCTATGACGCTCGCATAGGGGAAGAGGAACTCTTTGTTCGCCAGCGGGTGCTCCGGGGTTTCGCAGCGCATCACCGCGGGCAGCAGGTAAGCGATGCGACCTTCTTTCACCATGCGCGGCAGAATGCGGTACTTTGCCGTCACATCAGTGGCACCGGGTGTCTTCAGCCCCTCTTCGAGCATGTTGTTGATCGCCTCGGCGACCTCCGGCTTGGCAAACGCGGAGATTTCGCAATCGGGGTTGTCCCAGGCGCGGGGTTTCATCGGCCCCAATCGCTTCGCGAGCGCGTCGGCGATTTTGTCCCCATTGCGAGGCGTCCAGATGGCCGAGGCATTCACACAGGCCCGGCCGCCGTTGGCCGCGACCGATTCGACCATCAAGTCCACGTACTTCTCGTAGTTGTCGGCTTCGTCTTCACCGAAGATGATTTTACTGTAGCCCGTACCGTGGATTTCGACGCGGTGATCGTTCTTGTACGGGGCCATGGTCCGGTCGTCGCCGAAGGCCATACTGCGCCCGCAGAGGCGGAGGATGTCGCCGGCCCCGGCGTGGTCGGCCGGGAGGAAGCCGAGGAATTGGCTCGGGATGCCGGCTTTGATGAAGGCTTGCAACACGCGGAACGGCGTCCAAGGTTCTTCGCGGCCCGGCTTCAAGAGCAACGGCATTTTCAAGGCGAGCGTCGGCACCCAGAGCGAGTGGACGCCGGGGGAGTTTGACGGAAGTACCGCGCCGAAGACGTCGGTCGTCGGGAAGAAGGCCTGCATCCGTCCGGATTTGGTCGAATAGCCTTGGTCGAGCGCTTCGAGGTCGAGGCCGCGCATCAGGCCGCCGAGGACTTCTTCGATGTGGCCGAGAACGTAGTGAACCTTCAGTGCGTTGCGCTTGCAGAAGACCATCGGACTGCCGGTGGTTGCAGACAGATTGCGGACGTAATCGTCGAAGGTTTGCTCGGAGTCACCGCACGGCAGGGTCGCGTTGACGAAGTAGTCCGCGGCTTTCTTATACATGGCGAGGATGTCGCGGATGGGGATGGCGCGGAGTTCTTTGTGAGCGCGTTCCATCTGGCCGATATCGCGGGCGATCTGGCTACCCGTGACTTGGCTGACCTCCGCGACCGGTTCGCCGGTGACGTGGTGGATCAGCGTGGCCTTGTCGAGGCTCGAATAGGGTTTGCCAAAGCGCAGGGCGGGGATCTGGATCATGGCGGGGGAGCGTCCGTTATCGGGTGGTGGTTTTCAAAAGTTTTGCGGCCCAGGGCGCGTCCGACTTTCGCAATGGGCTATCCGGAGGGAGCTTGTAATCGCTTCGATTCTGGTACCCCGCATCGAAGTAGACATTGTCCAAGCACGGACGCAGCGGAAGCAGTGGATCGCCGTGTACCGGTTTGAGCGGAACTGACCGAAGTCGTTGCGGACACCCCACCGGTTCCGTCAAGAAACGGGAATGGAACCCGCGCCAGAACTCGGGGCTTTCCAAGTACGGGTCCATTCCCGGAAAAGGCGACGGCACGCTCAAGCCCCCCGTTTCGAGAGCAATTCGGCGGCCCACGCCGCGTCGGTGGTTCGCAACCCGACGAGCGGCGGACGCGAGTAATCGATTCTCGTTTCGTAGCCCGCGTCATCGAATGATCGACCGAAGCAAGGTTGCAGGTCCAAGATCACATCGCCGTGTTCGGGCTTGAGGGGAACCGGGATACGCGGAAGAGGATCGCGGACCGAGATCGCCCAGACCGAAGCTTTCGGAAACTCTTGAGCACGGCTGACGAGTGCGTAAAAGTCCGCCAGCGGTGGTCGCGGTCTCCCCATCGGAATGCGTTCGCCATCGCGGAGCAAATCGATTTCGACGAGGTTCGTGCCCGTCGCCAAGTATTCGCTCCGCTTCGACAAGTACGATTCGCGATCTTCGCCGCGGCTCTTGTTCGACGGACTAAGCAATTCGAGCACCGTCACAAGTCGGCTGCCCTGTTTATCGACAATCTGAAGATACCGTGCGCCTTTGCGTTTGAGGGGCTTGGCCAAACTGACGATGGCCGATTCCGTAGTCGGCATCGTGAGTTCGAGAGTCGCGGTCACTCCGCCGCGTCCGGAGGCCACGAACGCGTCCGGCACGGCGAAGGGAATCGTTTCGTCGCCGTCGTCCGCTTCCAACCAGACATGCTGCTCGACGTCGGCATAATAACCCGACGGCAACATACGCGTGATCGCCGCGCCCATCGCCACGACCATACGGGTGTGGAAACCCGACCAATAGGTCGCGTCTTCCAAATACGGATCCATTCCCGGAAAGGGCGAGGGCATCGCTCGATCCTCAATAAACCCCGACGACGGTGCCGCCGGCGAGTTCGGCGAAGGGGCGCACACCGCTGACGCCATCCCACGGATACTTGTCGAAGGGCTTCTCCCGTTCGCCTTCGTCGCGCTCGGGGAAACGGGGCACGAAGAACTCCTTGGTGAAGGTGCTGAGCAGCACCCGGCCGGTGCCGCCGTAGGGGACGACCTCCCCGAAATCCTTCGGGTTCACGACTTCGATCACCGCCCTCGGTTGCGGGGCGTAGTAAGAGATTTTGAAGCCGTCCTCCGGACCGATCGGCTTGCTACAGGCGAGGCCCATGAGGGTGTTGCCGTAGGTCGGCGTCATGTAGACGTCGCCGTTGTCGAGCATTTCTTCGTAGGCTTCGCGCGTGAACTGCGGGGTGAATTCGGTGCCGCCGCTGAAGATCCCGGTGAGGCCCGCGTTCTTGATCGAACGCAACCCGCCCGGCGGGACCGACTTGCCGAGTTCGCGGTATTTCTCTTCGAGCTTGCCGTTGCGGATGGCTTCGTCCAAGGCCGCGAGCAACTTCGGCGTCGTGAACATGCACTTGATGTCGTGCCCGCCGGCGAGCACCGTGATCGCTTGGTCGATGCAGTGATCCTTGTAAGCTTGGGCTTCGGCGATCTTGCGGGCCTTCAGGCACTTCACGACGTAGCGCGGGTCGAGGTCGATGGCGAAGCAGATGCCGCCGCGGTACTGGGCGAGGTGCTCGATGGCCAACCGCAACCGGCGCGGGCCGGATGGCCCGAGCATCAGCCAGTTGCTACCCCGTGGAAACGATTTCTCCGGCAACGTGTCGGACATCATCTCGTAATCGATCTTGAAGTCGTCGAGCACGATCCGGGTCTTCGGTAGGCCGGTGGTGCCACCGGTTTCGAAGACGTAGACCGGCTTGTCGCCGAAACCCTTCGGCACCCAGCGCCGCACCGGGCCGCCGCGGAGCCAATCGTCTTCGAAGACGGGGAACTTCTTGACGTCGTCCCAACCGTGGACGTCGGTCAGCGGGTTGAAGTCGAAGGTCTTGGCTTTGTCGAGCCAGAAGGGCGTGCCGGTTTCGGGGTTGAAGTGCCAGCGCACGACTTCGCGCACTTGGGCGTCGAGGGCCGTGCGGGCGTTCTTAATTTTCTCGTCGAGGGTGGCACCCGTCACGGGGGCCGGTTTGCCGGGGGTATCGATCACGGGGAGTCTCGGGGCGGGAATGTGGGATACGTGTTTACTGATAATGCTATTCATATGCGCATCCAACGGAAAAAGCCCACGGACGACCCGTCCGTGGGCTTTTTTTCGCACCGGTTTCACTTGCCCGATTTGAACGCGAACAGCGACTTCTCCGTCATCACGTAGAGCGTGCCGTTGGCCACGACCGGCGTGCTGCGGATCAGGGCGTCGAACTCCACCTTGGAGATCAAGACCTCGTCTTCGACTTGCTTCCGCTTCGCCTTCAATTTCAGGGTGAAGTCTTTTTGGTCCTTCGCGTCCGGGTTGTCGATCTCATCGATGGCCTTGGGCGTTTTTGTGTGCTGGAACACGAACAATTCCCCGGCTGCGCCGAGGTAGACCTTGCCGTCGACGAAGTACGGCGAGCCCCAGATTTCGCCTTTGAGGTCGTACTGCCAGTGCTTCTTGCCGGTTTTGGCATCGAGGCAGTGGAAGTACCCGGAGATCTCGCTGATGTAGACGATCCCGTCGACAACGCAGGCCGTGCTCATCGTTCGGCCGAAGGCGAATTCCCGCGGCACGTAATCGCGCTTATCGGCGCCGCCGTAGTGCCACACCACGGCCGAATCCGGGTTCGGTTTGCCCGTGACTTTCGGTTTGCCTTCGTCGTCTTTGCCGACCTTGTCAACGAGGTCCGGCGAGACGTCGAGTTCCTTGTTCTTCTTTGCGTTCGCCACGGCCTTCGCGATGTCGACGCAATAGAAGTGGGCGATCCCGGTGAAGTGTTCGGGATCTTGGCCGGTGCCCAAGTAGAGCATCCCGCCTTCGACGACGGGGGTGCCGATGAAGTCGCTCTTGCCGCCTTCGCCGCCGAGATCGTAGATGGTGTCCTTCGGGTTGGCGTCGAGCTTCCAGACCAGTTCGCCCTTGTCGGCGGTGAACGAATAGAGCCAGCCGTCGCCGCCGGGGAAGATCACCTGTTTGACGCCGCCCGCGTCCGAATACGACGGGTTCGACCATTGGCCGTGCATGATCTTGTTGCCCGGCAGGCCGCTCTTCCACGCCACGACGCCGGTCTTTTTGTTGACGGCGATGAAGCTCGGGGCTTGCGGCTTGGGGATATTCTTGTGGTTCTCGTCGACGCCGTTGGCCGTGGTGATGTAGATCAAGTCGCCGACGACCATCGGGCAGGCGACGGAACTGTTGTGCGGGAAGACGCCGAGGTCTTTGATCATGTCGAGTTCCCAGATCACGTCGGCGTCGGTGGCGTCTTCGTAGGGCGGCTTCACTTTCAACGTGATCGGATCGACGAATTGTAAGCCCTTGCCCTGCTTCCCGTTGGCCATGCCGTGGATGTCGAGGCAAACGACCGTACAGCGGTTGCTGACGTAATAGACGCGATCCCCTTCGATGAGCGGGGCGGAGCAGACGCCGATGTCGGGCCAGTCGCGCACTTGGCCCCCGGGCAATTTGTCGTGAACGGCTTGCCAGAGGAACCCGCCGGTCTTCTCGTCGAAGCACATCAAAATGCCTTTGTCGAGGGCCTCGCCACCCTTGGATACGTCGCGCGGGTTGCGCGGCCGGCTATTGTTCGTGCCGATGAACACCTTGCCTCCGGCGATGGTCGGCCCGCCGTACGAAAGCGAGCCGAGGTCGGCCTTCCACTTCAACGCCTTCTCGTCGTTCGGATCGGGCTTGCTCGGGATATCTTTGTCGACGGTATTGATCATGTTCCGGCCCGGCGTGCCGCCGAACATCAGTAAGTCCGACTTCGCCGACTTCACGGGCGGCACGACCGGCTTCGGCTCGACCGGCTTCGGCATCGGTTCGACGGGTTTCGGTTCGACCGGTTTGGGCATCGGTTCCACGGGCTTCGGCGTCGGCTCGGCCGGCTTGACCTCCGGTTTGGGCTCGGGTTTGGGCTCGGGCTTCGGTTCCGGCTTCGGTTCGGGCTTCGGTTCCGGCTTCGGCTCGGTTGCCGGCGTCGTGGCCGGGGCGGCGACCACCGCAGGATTGGACAAATTCTTGACGATCAGCCCGGCGCCGATGGCGGCGACCAAAATCGTAGCGCCGATTGCGAGGATCGGTCGAATCGCGGAGGCCATACTGATTTCTCTCGGAGGATTGTGAGGGTCGGGACGTTATTTTTCAGAGCCGGGGCCGCCGCGCGGGTCGACCGGGCCTTTCGGATTCAGCGCGATGCCGACGTTGTCGTAGTGGATCGTCGCGGCCACCGGGCCAGCGTTCGGGATGTAGCCGTACAGGCCACCGGCGCCTTCGCGGTTCGGGTTGAGGTCCTTGAATTCCAGCGTCCATTTCTCCGGTTCCGGTTTGCCCTGTTCCCAGACTTTGCCTTTGAGGGTCGCCGACTTGCCGTTGGCGTCGACTTCGACGGTGAACTTCAGGGTGTACCAAACCTTGGCCTTCCAGTCGAAATCGACGGCGACATTCACGCGGTCGCGGGATTCCCACGACACGATGCGCAGTTGCCGTTTGTTCGTGACCGGGTCGGCTTTGCCGTCGAGGACGAGCACGTAGCGCTGACTCAGCAGCCCCATGTCCGGGAAGGTGCCGGCGATGTCGTCGCCGACCATATCGGCTTGAATCGTGTAATCCTTGGCGTCCGGCGGCGTGATGTACGCGTTCGCCTTGGCGATGGGCGGGGCGCCGTTGTTGTTGACTTTGCTCAGCACCGGCTTGCCGGCGAGATTGACCATGACGAACTTGCCCTGGGTGTTCACCCAGCCGCCGGGGGCGGCGCCGAGCGGGATCTTGGCGAAGTCGGGTTTGAACGGCAGGGCCGCGGCGGCGCGGATGCGGGCTTTCGCGCTCAGGGCGCCGAATTTGGCTTCCACGACCCCGGCCGAACTCGGCGGCACTTTGCCGATGGAAATGGTCCCTTGGATGCCGTCCCCTTTGACCTCGCCCGGCAGCGCCGGCGGTTGGGCCCCGGCCGGCGTTTTCGGCGGCAGCGGCAGACTCCATTCGATTTTGACGCCCTCGGGCACCGGCAGTTCCCGCCCGTTGGCATCCACGAATTTCACGGTGACGCCGACCACTTGGCCCGGCGAACTGAGGTTGTCGGCGGGGGAGAGCATGATCGCGGCCGGGACGGCTTTCGCGTTGAACGGCGTCTCGGTCGCCGGCGCCGCGTACTTCGCTTCGGCCGGCTTCGCCTTCGGATCGCCGACGCAGTAGATATCGTCGCGGGTTTGGAAGTAGAGCTTCCCGTTGACGGCGATCGGCGTGGCGTTGGTCTCGACGAAACCGCCGCCGCCCTTGGTCTTAAAGCGATGCTCGGTGATGTCGGCCGGGAGCGGCGCGACTGCGGTGATCTTCTCCAGCACCGACAGCTTGGCGTTCACATCGAAGATGTAAAGCTTGCCGCCGGCGACGAGCGGGGCACCTCGTGAGACGGTGCCGAACTTCCAACGCCACAGCAACTCGCCGCCTTTGGCGTCGAAGACGTGCATTTCGCCGCCGTCGTCGGGCATGAAGAGCATCCCATCGGCTAGCGCCGGGCTGGAAAGCCCGAACCGCTTCGACAGGAAGTTGCCGTTGTTCTGTTTGTACTTCCGGCGGAAGGTATCCCAAACGAGTGCGGGTTGCTTGTCTTTGATAACCGCCGCGTCGAGGCAGACGACCCGGCCGATGGGGGCGCCTTCGATGTTTTCATCGCCGTGGGCGACGTACACTTTGCCGTCGGCCGACACCACCGGCGACGGGTTGACGACTTTGGCCCCGAAGACGTAGCTCCAAACGCGTTCGCCCGTGCGGACCTTCAAGGCGTGTACGGCGCCGTCGGCGCCTCCCGAGATGAACAGGCGTTGGCCGCCGATGACCGCGATCACCGGGTTGGAATAGTAGGTGCCTTTGAACGCCAATTGCAATTCTTCGGACGGCGACGACCACCACGCGACCGCGCCGGTTTTGCCGTCGACGGCGAGGAATCGGTTCGCCCCGCGGGCTTGATCGCCCCACGAGCCGTTGACCATGCCGACGATCAACACACCGCTGTCGAAGATCGGCGAAGCGATGCGACCGCCGTACCCCGTGACCCGGCCGAATTCTTCGGTGAGTTGGCGTTTCCAGACGATCTTGCCGTCCTTCGCATTCAAACAAACGAGTTCCCCGGCCGTCGTCTGGGCGAAGAGGGTCCCCGCGGCCGGGTCGGCCGTCAGCGAGGTCCAACCGAGCCGCGTGGAGGTGATGTCGGTGAGGTAAACTTGAAAAGGCACTTCCCAAACGAGTTTGCCGGTATTGGCGTCGAGGCATTGAATTCGCTCGACTTCCGTCGGCTTGGCCATGTCGGCCCCGTTGATGACGAACACTTGGCCACCCATAACCAGCGGCGCGGAGCGCCCGCCGAACGGCTGCTTCCACAACAAATTGTTCTTGCCCACGGTGGCGAGGTCGAAGGAATCGGGGAGACCTTCTTCTTTCGAGACACCGTTCTGTTCCGGCCCGCGCCAGTGGATCCAATCGCCGGCGTTCGCCGGGCTCGTGGCCAGCGTCGCGAGTAGCAATCCGAGGCAACACAAGCGCGTCATGGACGTCTCCGAAACGGGAAGCGGGGCGGGTGCGATACGGTTCGTTATACCGATTTTCGGACGCGGACGACACGGCGGGATTTCAACTCGAATCGGGGCAAGCTCCCCGGCGCGACGGCGACGACATCGACCCGGAACAGCAGCGCGTCGCGGATGGCGCGAGCCACCGATTCTGTCAACTTCGCACCGGCGGTGGCGTCGGACGGTTCGATCTCGATCCTCAAGTCCGAGAGCGTTTCCGAGTCGTCGACGACGATGCGGAACTCGACGACTTCGCGGAAGCGCCGGATCACCGCTTCGAGGGCGGACGGGTAGAGGTTGTTCCCGCGGATGTGGATCATATCGTCGGCCCGGCTGAGGATGCCGCCGGCGAGATACCGATTCCCTCGCTCATCCCGATCCGGGCTCAACGTCACCAAATCTCCGGTGCGATAGCGAATCAACGGGGAACCGAGGCGACCGAGGTTCGTCAGCACCAATTCGCCCGATTCTCCAGGCCGGCCCGTCGCGGGGTCGAGCACTTCGACGAAGAACTCCGATTCCAACAGCTTCATTTCGTTGGGCCGATCGGTGGTTTCGAACGCGACCGGGCCGACCTCGGTCAGGCCGTAATGGTCGTAGACGCGGGCGCCCCACGCCTGCGCGATCCGTTCCCGCGTCGCGGGAATGCCGCCGCCCGGTTCCCCGGCGACGACCACGGCCCGGATGGTAGAACCGGCCAAGTCCATTTTCTCGGCGACGGCCACTTCCGCGAGGTGCAGGGCGTACGTCGGCGTGCAGCAGACCACCGTCGCCCCGTGTTCGATCAACGCCCGCAGCCGGGCCGTCGTCGGCATGCCGCCGCCGGAAATGGCCAAGTGGCCGTCGCGCGCCACGGCCTCGAATGCGGCCCAAAATCCGAGAAACGGACCGAAGGAGAACGGTAAGAAAACGCGGTCGTCCGGGGTCAGACCGATGCAGTCGCGGAAGCCCTTCGACCAGCAATCGAGAATCCAGCTCCAACTGAGCGGGGTATCGAGCCATCGCAACGGCCGGCCGGTGGACGTGCCCGACGTTTGATGCACGCGGGAATAGTCCCGCCGGGGCAGGACGAGATTGCTCCCGTAGGGAGGGTGGTCCGTTTGATCGGCTGCGATCTCGGCCTTGGTCGTGAAGGGCAGCGACGCGAAGTCGGCCGAAGATTGAACCCGGAGTGGATCGACCCCGGCCGCACGATATTTCCATGCGTAAAAGCCATCGGCACGATGGATCGCTCGCAGAATCTCCATCAATTTGGGAAGTGAATCCGTACTGGTGTCCAAGGGACGACCCCGGAGAGAATCAAAACCTGACGATGGCTGCACATACCATACGCACTGCTATTTCTTACAGAGTCCCCCGTCTGCGTCACACGAAAACCATCGACCGCCCGGGTATGACAACAATAGGAGTTACGCACTTGGGTGGTTGGTGGGGGTTTGGGTAGGATTGATTCTTGCCCATCCAGCCCAATCGTGTGCAGTTTGTTGTCAAAACTGCCTCGGATCACTCAACTGCGTAACTCCCTAACAATTCTTGGAGCCACGGGGGAATGACTTGTGAATCCAAGCCAGGGG
>JANXTU010000212.1 GCA_025352235.1 Fimbriiglobus sp. | reverse complement strand
CGATTTCCCCGAGTGCGACTTTGCGGACGAAAGCGAAATCCCCATTTCGGATCGCCATTTCGTCCCGCGCCGCAGCTTCGGCTTCGGTCGGGCAGGCTATCGCAAGCCCCGCGTTGCTGATACGCGAACCGCCGCCTATGCGATACCGTGTGTTCATCAGATTCCCGGCCGAAGGCTGGTACCCGGTTGTGACGACGAACTGGCCGGGGGGAAGCCCCGTCGAGTGGTAACTATTTCCGCAACGACTGTATCGATGCGATTGGGCGCGCGTCCACACGCCGGTCGCCGATTCGTATTCGAGTTTGAGATAGAAGTCATCGTCTTGCTGACTCAATTCCACGACCTCGTCCGTCCGGTTCACGATGTAAATCGGTATTCCACTCGCCGATTGCAACGCGAAGTCCGCGAAGATCGTCAGCTTGCCTTCGGGTGCGATGACGCGTTCCGGCAAAGGAACGATCGGGAAGAAACGCCGGACTTGATCGGGTGTGGAAACGGGCACGTATTTGATCGCGGAGGCTCGCGTGTATCTACGGGAAAGCGGATCGTCTTTCTGGGTAGCCTGCGTTTGCGGGACGCCGCTCGTCGGGGGGAGCGTGCGCGGGGTCAACCCGGCGCTCGCCACGGCGAAGACCGCGAGCAGGCCGATCAGCGGGAGCAAACGGGACATGGGATATTCCTGAGCGGATGGGCTGTCGAAGCGGATGAGTGATGGGAACACGATTTCCAAGCTTGTCGCTTCATGACGCGACGACGCCCGCGGGGACTTCCTTCATCTCGGTGCTGGCTGTGAGGTGCAAATAGATCGGCTCCTCGATGTCCATCTCGCCATCACTCGCCTTCGGATTCGGCTGCGGCCACGGTTGTCCCAGTTCCGAGCGGGTCTCCGCCATGTCGATCAGCGCGACGCCCAGCAGGTGCCGCGCTTCGGCCAAGTCGGCTCCGCAGGTGATGGCCGCCGGGAAATCGAGCACTTGGGCGTGGACGCCGCCGTCGACGAATTTGTATCCAGCTTTGTACTGCAGCACCGCACGCCCCCTTTGATCGTCAGAAGTATTATCCACCCATCCGACCGCCGCGCCAAGGCTCGAAACGCCGAACGGCCGGGGGACTTCCCCCGGCCGCTCGTTCGGTCTCACCGGAACCCTACTTCGGGTAGGTCGGCACGGGCATCATTTCGATCTTGGCCTTCGGCTTCATTTGACCGACGACGGCGTCGCGGAGTCGCATCGCGTAGACGGCCCGCACGGCTTCCTTCGCTTGTTCGAAGGTCGGTTGCTTGCCGGGGTTCTTCGCCGTGCAGAGGATCAGGTGATATCCAAATTCCGTGGCGACGACGTCCGTCAGTTCGCCGACTTTGAGGTCGAACGCGGCTTTGGCGAACGGTTCGACCATCGCCCCGACGCGGGGGAAGAAGTTGAGGTCACCGCCGTCCTTCTTCGACGGGCAGGTGCTGTCCTGCTTGGCGAACGCGGCGAACACTTCCTCGGCCTTCTTCGTCTTGGCTTGATCTTTTTCGAGCGCGGTGGCCGTGACCGGCAGGGCCGCGACGGCTTTGGCCGCTTCTTGATCGATGGCGGCTTTGATGCCGCGGAGTTTCGTGGCCGCTTCGGTCTGTTTGGTTTTGTCGTCGCCGGGGGTCAGCAAGATGTGCCGGGCGCGCACCATCGAGCCGTCGAACATATTCGGCGCGGCTTCGAACATCTTCTTGAGGGCGTCGTCGGTCCCTTGGGTTTTCAGGAACTTGTCCCACTTCATCTGGGCGGTGACTTCCATGCGGAATTCGGATTCCGACAGCAGCATCGCTTCGAGTTCTTTGGTGTAGTCCTTCATCCCCTTCTTCAACTCGTCTTTGAGTTCGCCGATGAGCTTGTCGATTTCCGCCGGTTCCGCGTTGAGCTTCAGCGCCGTCAGGTACTGGTCGATCAGCGAGTTCTCGACGAGGTGGTTCAAGATTTCTTTGCGGGCGATCTCGCGTTCCTCGGCCGGGAACTGGCGCAGGGCACGCCAGACGGCCATCTCCGCGATCTCTTGGCCGTTCACCTTCACGGCGTTGCCGACCGGTTTGAATTCGACCTTCGGTGCGGCCGGTGGCGGCAGAATGGCGGGCGGGCTGAGCGGCGGCGGCACCACGGGTGCGACCGGAGCTTGGGCCATGGCTTGGCTCGCCAAGGCCGATCCTAAAAACAGTGCAGCTACAGTCCGGCGGGTCAACGGTCGCATCGGAATCCTTCCTCCCCTAATGGCGGCCGGGGATCGAACCCCATACGGCGTGCGCGCCAGCCCCGAAACGCTGGGTTTCGCGCACATCACCCCGGCTTTGCGGCCGCGATAGCGAACTGGGAAAGCTGCGCCAAGGGGAAAACGGCCTGGCCGAACGAAAAAAAAACACCCGGTCGGCCGGGTGGGTCGCTCATGAAATCGGACTCGCATTACTCGGCGGCATTGGCCCCCAGCGGCTTCAGGATGTCGTCGACCGACTCGTTGGAGCCTTGGGTCGGCTGGCCGACCGGATCGAGTTTGATCCGCTCCTTCTTGACGTCCAGATCCTTCCGCATCTTGTCGATGCTCTGCTTGATCTTGCTCAAGCGGCTGTCGTCTTTTTGGAACTTATTTTCCATTTGCTGGAGCTGGATGTTCTGATACTCGACTTCGATGGCGTCGATTTCGCTCTTGAGCGATTGCTTCTGGTTGACGAGTTCGGCGAGTTGCTTTTCGAGGATTTCTTTCGACCGCTCGCGGTGGACGAGGGTCTTTTCCATGGTGCCGAGGGTGGTTTTCTTGCGGACGAGCAGCGATACGTCCGACTTCAAGCGGTCCTTGGCGTCCGGGATGCTGAGCATCTCGCGGCCGTAGGCGATTTGGGTTTCTGCGTTTTTGAGGTCGTCGCTGAAGGCGAGGACGCGTTTTTCTTCACCGGTCACTTCGGCCCGGAGCTTGGCGCTCTGCTTGGTCAAGTCGCGGACTTCGACGATCTCTTTGGCAAGGCTGTCTTTGGCTTTTTCGATGTCCTTCTCGAGCTTGTCGACATCCTTGCGGAGTTCTTTGATTTGCTCGTCTTCCGTCTTGTCGCCCTTGATGGCGTTCTTGGCGTTTTCGTACTCTCGCTTCAGTGTGCCAATGACGGCGGCGCCTTTGACGGCGAACACCACGCCGCCGATGACCAAAAGAGCTAGGAGAATCTTTTTCATGAGCGATCACCCTCAATGGAGCCAATCCCGGAGACAATTCCGTCGGATTAAGGAGTTATTCGCGGCGGAGGGGGCGGGATTTAGGATTTGTGGCAGGGGGGCGATTATTTTTCGGAAATGTCCCCCGGTGGCTCGCCCGGATACGATAACGGTAAGTTCGCTCCGCTCCGCACGGGTTCGCACATGGCTCGCAAAACGACGAAATCGAAGATCGTCGCCTTCAAAGTCGAAGACGATCTCGCCGAGTTCCTCAACAACTTGCCGAACAAAAGCGACTTCATCCGCAAGGCGATTTTGGCCCAATTCGGCATGACCTGCCCGCTCTGCACCGGCTCGGGCGTCGTGCCGCGCGGGGTCCACAACCACTACGAACCGCTGATCGCGGCGAACAACGAGCGCCCCTGCGAGAAGTGCAAATCGCCGGTGAAAATGCCACTGACCTCCGAGAACGTCGCCCCGACCGACCGCAAGCGCGTCGAGCAATTCCTGAAGGGCGGGCCTTTGTACTGCACGCAGTGCTACCCGACGGTCCCCGCTTGCGACGACTGCGGCTGGCACGTCCCGATGGAAAAGGTCGCCGAGCATTTCCGGAAAGTGCATTCGCTGAACATGGCGTGAGGGATACAGAGACCGGCAAATTTGGTATGGCAATCCGACGGTGTGGCTGGCTTCTTTGAGGCCGGTGCCCGATCGATCTCCAAGGTGGCCTTCCGGCCTCAAAGAAGCCGACCACTTTTCGGTTGACCATGCCGAGAGCGAATGAATGAAAACGAATCATCTGAGTCGACTGAATGAGGTTTGGATACCGAATCCGATCTATTTCTTGACCACGTGTACGTTCGCAAGGCAGCCTCGCCTACACAACGACGACTTCCTTGCGATCGCGCTGGAGGTATGGACCAATTGCGAGCGATTGTACGGCTGGAAAGTCGGTCAATTCGTCGTGATGCCCGACCATGTCCATTTTTTCGCAGCCGACTCTGCGAGACAGACGACCCTTTCGGAATTCATGGGGCGGTGGAAAGAGTGGACCGCGAAATATTGCAATCGCCGATTGGCATATTCCACGCCGCTCTGGCAGAGCGAATTCTTCGATCACGTCATACGATCCAAGGAGAAGTATTCCGAAACGCTTCAGTATCTCGCTGAGAATCCGATCCGAGCCGGCTTGGCGAATCGAACCGAAGACTGGAAGTATCGAGGGGTGATTCACGAATTGGAATGCGAATGAACGTGCAAAAGGATGGTTCGCAGGTGAAGCTCCGGTGTGGCTGGCCTCTTTGAGGCCGGTGCCCGATCATAAGTGTGTGCCTCTCCCGGTTCGGGCATCGGCCTCAAAGAGGCCAGCCACACAAAGAGGTTGACCTTCCTCCCCCCCAATGGGTGGGTGCCTCTCCCGGTTCGGGCATCGGCCTCAAAGAGGCCAGCCACACAAAGAGGTTGACCTTTCCCCTCACTCCAACTCCATCCACCACCAAGCCAGTATGCTGAAGCCCAACCCGAAGGCGCTGAGGACCCCGCAGCTCGTGGCCACCGTGGCGGTATCGACGGCGGGGCTGTCCGGGTGGAGCAGTTGCTCGTAGGCGTCGAGCGCCCAGGCGTGCGGGGTGATGTAACTGATGCTACGCATCCACTCGGGCATCAATTCCCGCGGCATCATCGATCCGCTCAGGCCGGCCAGTACCAACACCAATAGTGTGCCGTAGACGGCGACTTGGGTCTCGGTCCGGGCCAGGCCCGCGACGAACATCGCCAAGCCGACGGCCGCGAAGGACGTGCTCAGCACCACCGGGACGATCAGCCACGGCTCGGCGCCGAAGCTCATGCCGAAGATCAGTTTGCCGAACAGCAACAGCGCAAATCCTTGCAGTGCCGATACCGCGAAGCAGGGCAGCAGCTTGCCGAGCAGAATCTGCCCGCGGGTAATCGGCGCGGCCCGCAGGCGCACCATCGTGCCGTGGCGGCGCTCGGCGACGAAGAGCCAGCCGACGGTGAGCACCAAGAAGAACGCGAAGGTGACGGTGTAACTCGGCACCAAGATCTGGTACTTCTTGGCCCCGCGGCCGAGGCCCGTCGGCGGGGGCGCGAACTCCGCAGCGTTGCCGGTTTTGACATCCGGCGGGGCATCTTTGGTGAGGCCGTACCACGTGAGCGCGGTGAAGTCGTAGTTGCCGAAGAACGCGGCGATCCCTTTGCGGATGCCGAGGCCGACGCTCGCCCGCATATCGGCGGGGAGGAACGAGAAGCCGGGGATGAACTTCTCCATCTTGGCCATGAACAGCGGCTTGCCGATGAGGTCGAAGGCCCCGCCGATCATCCACGGCACGATCACACGCATCAGGCTCACCTGCGTCACCTGTTTGACGACGCTGCCGCCGAGGGGTTGATAGGGGTTCTCGATCACGGTGACGCCGATGCGGTCGGTGACAACGCCGTAGCGGTCGAGCGGGCTGATGGGGTCCGGGCGGAACTCGGCGCCGACGAACGAGCAGCGGTCGATCTTCTCGCTGAACTCGGGCTCGAAGACGATCACGGCGGAGCGTTTGCCGCGCTTCACGAGCTGCTCGGCTTCCGCGCGGCTCGGGATGATTTCGATCTTGATGTTGCCGGTGTCTTTGAGGTCGTCGAGCATCACATCGACCCAGCGCTTCGTCGGCGGGTGGAGGCGCGACATCGGCGCGGCATACGAAGCCGAGCCGAGGATCGCCCCGGCCGGTTTCTCGCGGATGGGCTCGCGGGCTACGACCTTCGCGGGCAGGCCCGCATCTTCGACGACGACCGAGATTTGCAGTTGGTCATCCGCCTTGCGGCCGAAGGCGTCCCCGAGGGAAAGGCCCAAAACGAGGATCAGTACCAACGGCATGAGCAGCAGGATGACGGCCGAGCGCGGATCGCGCAACAGCAGCCGGAGGTCTTTGAGGGCGATGGTGAACGCGGGCATGAGGGGGATTTCCCGAGCGGCGGGCGTGAGCCCTCCGAGGATTTGAACCGGACCGCGCTTCGCGTCCTCGGAGGGCTCACGCCCACCGCTCGGGGAATCCTTCCGCGCTCCGGTCAACTTACTCCTTCGCGCCGATGTCGGCGAGGATCACGGCGGCGGTGTTGGCGTCGTCGGAACTATCGAAGGTCGCGTAGCCGACGAACTTCCCGTTGACCACGGCCATCATCAGTCCGTGCAGGTTGATGCCCGCGGCCTCCCACGACTGGGTCACGCGGCCGCCCAGCCCGGCTTTGTCGTCCCCCTCGAACCGCATGACGATCGGCTTCTGCACCTCGTGCATGCCGTCGACCGATTTGACGAGGTCCATCTCGGCTTTGGTTTGCGTCGGTGCGACGAGCAATTCCCCGGCGCCCGATTTGGTCGCCGAGCGCTCGCTGTGGACGTACTCCAGGTGCGCCCCCGCGAGGGCCAGCGCTTTCAGCTTCGCGGCCGTGCCGCCGGGGATGTCGTCGACTTCGCATTGGTAAACGTGGACGCGCTTCATTCGGAACATGCGGGACTCCTAGGAAGAGAAACCGACCGGCGAAAGAGATGGGCATCGAGACTTCCCACTCCGATGATAGCCCCGGATGTGGTAATTTGAAATGAGTAGGTTTGAAGAATTCCGCCGGCCCGAGAGATCCCCCATGCGATTGGCCCTTCCGCTGTTGCTGCTGCCGCTGTGCCTGCTCTTCGCCCTCGGGCAGAAACCGGAGCCCGTCGGGGACTCGCCGACGATCGCGTTCGTCAACGCCACGCTGTACACCGGTATGGACGACAAGCCGATCGAAAAAGCCACCTTGCTGATCAAGGACGGCAAAATCCTCGAAGTCGGCCCGACCGCGAGCGTGAAGCTCCCGCCGAACTACCAGAAGGTCGACGTGCAAGGGGGCGTCATCATCCCCGGCCTCGTCGATACGCATTCGCACATCGGGTTGTGGTCGAAGCCGAACGTGCCGGCGAATTCGGATGGCAACGAGATGTCCGGCCCCGTGCAGAGCGGCGTTCGGGCGCTCGACAGCATCGACCCGAACGACCCCGGCATCCGCATGGCCACGGCCGGCGGCATCACGACGGCGAACATCATGCCCGGCTCGGGAAACGTCATCGGCGGGCAGACGCTATATGCAAAACTGCGCGGCAAGAGCGTCGAGGAGATGCAGATCTTCGGGGACAACAAGGGCGTCAAAATCCTCGGCGGCTTGAAGATGGCCAACGGCGAGAACCCCAAGGGCTACGGCAAGACCAAGCAACAAGCCCCGTTCACGCGGATGAAAGTCGCGGCGCTTCAACGCGAGCAGTTCGTGAAGGCCAAGGAATACCTGGAGAAGATGAAGACCGACAAGAAGCCCGACCGCGACGTGAGTCTGGAACCGCTCGTCGAAGTTTTGGAAAAGAAACGCACCGTCCATTTCCACTGCCACCGAGCCGACGACCTGCTGACCGCGATCCGTATCGCCGAGGAGTTCGGTTTTGAACTGGTGCTCCAACATGCGACGGAGGGATACCGCGTCGCCGAGACGTTGGCCAAGAAGAAGATTCCGGTGTCGCTGACGCTCATCGACAGCCCCGGCGGCAAGGCCGAGACGATGGGCCTGCTCGAAGAGAACGCGGCCATCCTCGACAAGGCCGGCGTGCCGGTCTGCATCAATACCGATGATGGCATCACCGAGAGCCGGTTCTTTCTGCGCACCGGCAGCTTGGCGATGCGCGGCGGGATGACCGAAGCCGCGGCGCTGCGGGCGCTGACGATCACCCCCGCGAAAATCCTGCACTTGGAAGACCGCATCGGTTCGCTGGAAAAGGGGAAGGACGCCGACTTCGTGGTTTTGAATGGGGCGCCGTTCAGCGTCTACACGAAGGTGCAACAGACGTGGATCGACGGCCGGAAGGTATTCGATTCGGGCTTGGCTTACGATGCGACCCTGCGCGATGGCGGCTTCTTGCTGGCGAAGGGAATCGAGGTGCCGAAGGTGGTCTTGGCGGTTGATGCAAAGGTGAGATCGCTTGTGCATAATGCTCCACCTGCGGACAAAGCGATTCCGAATCCGAAGCAGATCTGGATTTTTGCGGAGAGGATTCACTCCGGAGCGGGCCAAGTGATCAAAGCTGGACTCGTCAAGATCGCGAATGGAAAGATCGTGTCCGTGGAAGCGGACGCTCAGGCTCGGGAAGCGCCGGAAAATGTCGCCGTTTATCACGTCTCGGATGTCTCCCCCGGCCTCATCGACGCCTTCACCGTGGCCGGCATCGCCGGGGCGTGGAACATTCCGGCAGACCAAGATCAAGACGAACTCAGCGACCCGAATCAATCCGATCTCCGTGTCCTCGACGGCTTTAATCCCATGGAGCCGCTGCTCGAATTCCTGCGGGCCAACGGCGTCACGGTCGTCCACAGCACCGCGGGGCGGGCCAACGTCATCGGGGGCACCTCCGGCGTCTTCCGCTGCGATGGCCGCACGACCGAAGGTGCGACGCTCAACAAGGGCTTCGCGATGCTCGTCAATCTCGGCGAAGCGCCGAAGGACGCCTTCAAAGGCAAGGCCCCCGGCACCCGCATGGGCACGGCGGCGCTCGTTCGCAAACAACTCGCCGAGGCGCAGACCTATAAGGACAAAAAGGGCACGGTGCCGAACAACCCGAAGCACGAGGCGTGGCTACCGGCGCTCGAGGGCACGGTACCCGTGATCTTCGCGGCCCATCGCGTCGACGACATCCGCACCGGCATCCGCATCGCCGAGGAGTTCAAACTGAAGCCGGTGATCGCGCTGGGCACCGAGGCGTGGATGATGGCCGACGAACTGGCGAAGAAGAAAATCCCGGTGATCGTCCACCCGACGATGCAGCGCGCGGCCGGTTCGATGGAGACCTCGCACACGCTGCTGGCGAACGCGGCGATCCTCCAAAAAGCCGGCGTGCAAGTGCTGCTCGGCACCGCTTACGAAGGGTACGTCCCGAAGATCCGCAACTTGCGATCCGAGGCCGCGATGGCCGCCGCCAACGGATTGGGGCACGCCGCCGCGATGAAGATGGTCACCCTCGACGCCGCGAAGTTTCTCGGCATCGACAAAACCCACGGCAGCTTGGAAGTCGGCAAAGTCGCCGACCTCGTGCTGTACGACGGTGACCCCTTCGAGCATTCGACGCACGTCGTGCTGACGATCCTGAACGGCAAAGTCGTCTACGACCGCGCCGAGTACCTGAACCTGCCGTTCGAGCGCCGGATTCTCCCCATCGTCAACGGTGGAGCCGGGGCCGGCTGCTGCTTGGGCATTTGGTGATCGCAAACGGACCGCTGACAACAGATCGCCGAAAGCTGTTTTCGGACAAATTCGTTGTCAGCGGTCCGTTCCAGGATTGGTTCGACCCGCGTATAAAGTACCCCGTTCCACTTTCACCCCGGAGTCCGCACAATGTTCACCCGTCGAGACCTGCTTCGCACGTCGGTCGCCGCCGCGGCCGCGAGTCCGCTGTTGTTCGCCACGGCCCGCGCCGCCGAGGAACCGGCCGCCGGGTTCACCCTGCCGAAGTTGCCCTACGGCTACAAGGATTTGGAGCCGAGCATCGACGAAGAGACGATGACGATCCACCACACGAAGCACCATCAGGCGTACGTGACCAACCTGAACGCGGCCCTCAAAAAGGACGCGCCCGAACTGCTCAAGAAGCCAATTGAAGCGATCCTCGCCGACCTGAAAAATGTACCGATGGCGGCCCGCGGCGCCGTCCGCAACAACGGCGGTGGCCACTGGAACCACACCTTCTTTTGGAGCGTCATGGCCCCCGCCGGCAAAGGCGGCGAACTCAAAGGCGACTTGCTGAAGGCCATCGAAGAATCGTTCAAAACGGTCGAAGATTTCAAGAAGGCGTTCGCCGCCGCGGCCACCTCGCGCTTTGGCAGCGGCTGGGCTTGGCTCGTGAAGGGCAAAGAGAAACCGCTCGCGGTCGTCAGCAGCCCGAACCAAGACAACCCGCTGATGGACGGCGCCCCCGCCCCAATTCTCGGTCTCGATGTCTGGGAACACGCCTACTACCTCAAGTACCGCAACCTCCGGCCGAAGTACATCGAAGAGTGGTGGAAGGTCGTCAACTGGGACGCCGTCGCCGCGAATTTTTCGAAGAAGTAAACTGACTCAGTGGTGCGCCGAACTCCGGCGCACCGCTTCATTCTTCAAAAAATCTCCGATCAAATCACATCTGCGACTTGACAAGCCTAAAACTGGAGCTTATCTTTGAGGGCAGTTTAATCAATCGATTGATTCGATAAGGGTCGATCCTCGCATGGCTATTGATGTTCTGTCGGAACTCGTTGTCCGTCAATATCTTCCGGAGGCTAAGAACCGATTGCTCGCTTCCGCGGAAGAAATTTTCGCAGAGAAAGGCTTCGATGCGGCGTCGATCCGGGAGATCAGCACCCACGCCGGGGTGAACCTCGCTTCGATCAAATATTACTTTGGTGATAAAGAAGGCCTGTACATCGAGGCGGTGAAGTACGCCCATTTCTGTTCGTCCGTCGGCGGGCCCATGCCGGACTTCCCGGTGGGACTGTCGGCGGTGGCGAAACTCGAGATGTTCATCCGCGGCATGGTCGCGCGGATGCACGGCCCGGCCCGGCCGTCGTCGATGAAATTGATGATGCGCGAGATGGCCCATCCGGGCAAAGCGGCCCACGTCGTGGTCCAAGAGTTCATCCAGCCGATGGCTTTCCGTCTCCGATCGATTCTGCGAGAACTGCTACCCGGCCACCCGGAACCGGAGTTGCTGATGATCGGCTTTAGCGTCATCGGCCAGATTTTGTACTACCGCCAGAACCGGCCGATCTCGGAGTTGATCTTCAGCAAGGGCGAAGTCGACGGCCTCGACGAAACGATGGTCGCGGATCACATCGTGCGGTTTTGTTTGGCGGCGCTCGGATTCGCGGAGCCGATACTCACCGGGGGCAGGCCATGAACTGGGTCGCGCTGCGGATGCTGACCGGCGACAAAGCCAAGTACATCGGGATCGTTTTCGGCGTGAGTTTCGCCGCACTGTTGATGGCCCAGCAGAGCGCCATTTTTTGCGGGCTGATGCGCAATACCACGAGCCAAATTCAGGATCTCGAAGGGGCCGACATTTGGGTGATGGACAAGAGCGTGCAGTTCGTCGACGACATCAAACCGATGTCCGAGAACCGCCTGCTGCGGGTCCGCGGCGTCGAGGGCGTGGCCTGGGCCGTGAAGCTGTACAAGTCGGTCGGCCGCGCGAAACTCGCGGACGGGACGTTCCAGCAAGTGATCCTCTTGGGGCTCGACTACGACAACAAAGATTCGCAAGGCCGCGTCGTCGGCCAGCCGCGACCGGAACGCATTATCGCAGGGAATTGGGACGACCTCGAACAGCCGGATGCCGTCTTCCTCGATGAATTCGGCTGGCGCTACCTCTTCGGCGATACTCCCTACGAACCGGGGCGCTCGCTCGAGATCAACAACAAGCGGGCCAACATCGTCGGCATGGTGAAGTGCAAACCGACGTTCCAAACCTTCCCGATTTTGTACACGAAGTACTCGCAAGCGATCCAATACAACCCGCCGGAGCCGAAGACGCTATCGTTCATTTTGGTGAAGGCCCAAGACGGCGTGCCGCACGAACAGGTCTGCGACAACATCGCCAAGCAGACCGGCATGAAGGCCCAAACCAACGACCAGTTTTTCTGGACGACGATCCAATACTACATGGAGCGCACCGGCATCCCGATCAACTTCGGCATCACGGTGTTCCTCGGATTCGTCGTCGGCTGCGCCATCGCCGGGCAGACCTTCTACCTGTTCACCCTCGAGAACCTCAAACAGTTCGGCTCGCTGAAGGCGATGGGCGTGAGCAACTCCCGCATCATCGGCATGGTGATGCTGCAAGCGCTCGTCGTCGGCCTCATCGGCTACGGCCTCGGCGTCGGCGGCGCCGCCGGGTTCGGGCTATTCTTCGAGACGTTCGTGAAATCGACCCCGCCCGCGTTCTACTTCGGCTGGCAGATTCTGGTGATCTCGGCCGTGGCCGTGGCGGTCATCATCACGCTCTCGGCCGCGATGAGTTTGAAGAAGGTGCTGTTCTTGGAAGCGGGAGTGGTCTTCCGATGAATTTCGGATTTGGGATTGCGGATTTCGGATTAACAAACACGCACGGTCATCGCCATGAGCTCAGTTCAAGAGGTTGCGACTCGGCCAATCCGCAATCCCAAATCCGAAATCCGAAATGAGAAGAGCGTCTCGCTGAAGAACGTCACCAAAGCCTTCGGCGTCGGCGACGCCAAGACGTTCGCCCTCCGCGATGTCACACTCGATCTCCCCTACGGCGAACTCGTGTTGCTCGTGGGGCAATCGGGCTGCGGCAAGACGACGCTGATCTCCATCGTCGCGGGGTTGCTCGATCCGACCGCCGGCGAAGTCGAAGTACTCGGGCAGAACCTCACGAAAATGGGCGGCTCGCGGAAGGTCCGTTTCCGCGGCGACAACATCGGGTTTATCTTCCAGCAGTACAACTTGATCCCGTCGCTCAACGCGGTCGAGAACGCTTGCGTGCCGCTGTTGATCGCGGGGTGGAATCGCAAGAAGGCCCTCGAAAAAGCGGGGCATTTGCTCGAAAAGGTCGGCTTGGGCAACCGGATGAAGTCGTACGCGAATCAGCTGTCCGGCGGGCAGCAGCAGCGCGTGGCCATCGCGCGGGCCTTGGTACACGAGCCGAAACTGCTCGTCTGCGACGAACCCACGGCGGCGCTCGACGCGGCGTCCGGGCGAACCGTCATGGGCTTGATCCGCGAGGTCGCGGTGCAGCCCGACCGGGCCGTGATCGTGGTGACGCACGACAGCCGGGTCTACGACTTCGGCGACCGCATCGTGTCGATGAACGATGGCGGCATCGAAAAAATCGAAACGGACCGAGCCCAATTCCAACACTGAGGTCTTCCGCATGTTCACGCGCTATATCCTGCCGGCCATCGCCGTCGGCACGCTGGTGTTCGCCCTGTTGCAGATGACCAAAGCCCAGCAGAAACCGGCGCCGGTGTCGCCGGCTATCGAGCCGGGTAAGTCGCCGTACCTCAAGCAGCTGGCCGGGGCGGGCATCGTGGAACCGGAGACGGAAAACATCGCCGTCGGCTCGCACGTGCCGGGCGTCGTGTCGCGGGTCTTCGTGAAGGTCGGCGACTTGGTCGAACCCGACCAGCGCTTGTTTGAACTCGACGACCGGTATCAACGGGCCGAACTCGAAGTCCGCAAGGCGATGCAAGCCAGTTCCGAGGCGACGGTGCAGAAACTGAAGGAAGCGCCGCGCCGCGACGAGCGGCCGATCTACGATGCGAAAATCCTCGAGTCGGAAGTCAACCTCCGCGATTTGACGCAGCAGTACGAGCGTCTGAAACGGATCGCCGACACGAAGTCGATTTCCGAAGACGAACTCGATCGGCGCCAGATGAGCAGCGAACTCGCCAAAGCGCAAATGGCGAAGGTCCGGGCCGATACCAAACTCTGGGAAGCGGGGACGTGGGCGCCGGATTTGGAAATCGCCCGCGCGGCCTTGGCCCAGACCATCGCGCAGCGAAAGCAGACGGAAGTCGATCTCACCCGGTTGACGGCCAAAGCCCCGCGTGCCAAGTGGAAACCGGGCCCCGGCGGTACGGAAGTGCCCGACGACGCCCGCGTGAAATACAAAGTGCTGCAAGTGAGCATCCGTCCCGGCGAGTACGTCGGCGCCGCCGCGGGACAAGCGCTCATCGTCCTCGGTTACGACGGCCATTTGCACGTCCGGGCCGACATCGACGAGAACGACATCGTCCGCTTCCGGCCGAATCTCGCCGGGGTCGCCAAGCCCCGCGGCAACCCGGACGTCGAATTCCCGCTCGCGTTCGTCCGCGTCGAACCGTACGTGATCCCGAAGCGGTCGTTGACGGGCGCGAACACCGAGCGCGTCGACACCCGCGTGCTGCAAGTGATTTACTCGATCGACACCAAAGGGCAGTCGCTGTACGTCGGCCAGCAAATGGACGTGTTCCTGAACGCCGCGGAAAAATAGAATGGCGGGGTCGAATCGCCCGTTCCCCGGAACTCCGCCATGCCCGCGATTGCCCCGTCGATCCTCGCCGCCGACTTCAGCCGCTTGGGCGAACTCGTTCGACTCGTCGAAGCCGGCGGCGCGGATCGGATCCACATCGACGTCATGGACGGGCACTTCGTGCCGAACCTCAGTATGGGTTCGGTCGTGGTTAAAGGGCTTCGGCCGGTCACCCAACTCCCGCTCGAAGTCCACCTGATGGTCGAAGACCCGATGCGTTTCGTCGACGGATTCGTCGCGGCGGGCGCCGACACCATCATCTTCCACCTCGAAGTGCAACCCGATCCAGTGCCGCTGTTGCAACAGATTCGCGGGCTCGGCAAGAAAGTCGGCCTCGCGTTCAACCCGGACTACCCGGTGGATCGCATCGAACCGTATCTGCCCGACATCGACTTGGCCTTGTGCATGACGGTGTTCCCCGGCTTCGGCGGGCAGGCGTATGTCGCGGACAGCGATGAGCGCATCCGGCTGCTGCGGAAGTTGATCGACCGCTCGAACCCGCGCTGCGAACTCGAAGTCGACGGCGGAATCGACCGCGCCACGATTGTCCGCGCCTCAGCCGCGGGGGCGAACGTGTTCGTCGCGGGGACTGCGATCTTCGGGTCGGAACTCGGGCCGACGACCGCGACCCGGGACTTGCTGACATTGGCCGGCCGTTGAGAAGATGGGGAGACTGTGCCGGATCGCGGTTGTGCCCGCGTCGACAATGCGGCATTCCACCCGGGTCGTTTGTTCCACTTCACCCGCCCCAGTCGATGCCATGAGTCCGAGGATTCCGCAACGCCGCCGTAGGTTCTGGCCCATGCTGCATCGCTTTTTGACGACGCTGGCCGCGGCCGGCATTTGCTTTTGCGCCAGCCCGGCCGTGCCAACTGCCCCTACCGCAGGGACCGACGAACCGACGTGGGATTTCGAAGAAGGACCGTTGCCGAACGACGCCGCGTTCGCGCGGGCCGCCGCGACCGATCCCATCCGCATGCTGAAGCTCGCGGCCCAGCGATACAAGCTGACCGCGGCCCAAGGGGACAAAGCCGTCGTCTCGGGGTATACGGCCACGTTCCTCAAGCAGGAGCGCCTCGGCGGGAAACTGCACCCGCCCGAGGTGATCCGCGTGAGTTATCGCGAAGAGCCGTACGCGGTGCTCATGCTCTGGGAACAGGGGAGCCGGAACTTGGCGGAGGGAACGTTGTTCGACGCCGCGACACCCGGTGGGAAGATGCTCGTCTGGTTGCCGAAGTTGCTCGGGCGCATCAGCGAGGTCGATCCGCGCGGGAGCCTGCCCCGGGGCTCGGCCCGGTACACCATCGAAGAATTCGGATTCTTCCACAGCACGATCCGGGCGTTGAAAGTCTGGTCGGCAGCCGAGGCCCGCGGCGGTTTGGTTTGGAAAAGCCTCGGCACGCGATCCGTCGACGGCCGCGCGTGCCACGTGATCGAACGGACCTGCGCGGTCGATGAACTCGACCCGTTCGTCACCGGGGAATCGAAGCCGCGGATCACCGATTCAAACCGGGCCGATTCGTTCAAAACGATCACGCTTTACTTCGATGCAAAAACGTGGTTGCAGTTGGGGGCGGAACTGCACCGCGTCGACGGCGAGCTCGTCGGGTCGTACTTCTACCGCGATGTGAAACTGAATCCGGCATTGCCGCTGGGAACGTTCACGCGGTCGGCGCTGCGGAAATGAGCCGCGCAACCGCAGCCGAGAGTTGTTCGAGGCGAAACGGTTTGGGCACCACCGGCGTCGGCCCGGTGTGAGCGATGTCGGCCGGCATCTCGTGGTCGACGTAGCCGCTGACCACGACCACGGGGAAACCCGGGCTCGTCCGGCGCAGTCGGCGGATCAACTCATCCCCTTTCATCCCGGGCATCATGAGGTCGACCACCGCGAGCTGGAATCCCGCAGGATTCGCCTCGAATAGCTCCGCGGCGTCGAACCCGTTTTCGGCGGCGACGACCGCGTGCCCGTCGTCCTCCAAGACGGAGCAGATCAGCTCGCGGATATTGGCATCGTCGTCGACGATCAGGATGCGCCGGCTCGGGTCCGTTTGCGACGCCCCGACCACCGGCGCCGGGGCGTCGCGGTCGGCGGAGATCGGGAACAAGAGTTCGACGGTCGTCCCAGCGTCGGGCCGGCTCCGGATGCGGACGGCGCCGCGGTGCGAGCGGACGATCCCGTACACCGCCGCCAACCCCAAGCCGCGGCCGGCGAACTTCGTGGAATAGAAGGCTTCGAAAGCCCGGGCCCGCACGGCCTCCGTCATCCCGGCACCGCTATCGCCAATGCGGATCGCGAAGTATTCGCCCGCTGCCACCGCAGGTCGGAATCCGTCCGGCGTGCCATCGAGCGAAATGCGCTCGGTCGACAGCCGGATCTCGCCGCCGCCTTCGCCGAGCGCTTCGGATGCGTTGAGGAGCACGTTGCCCAACGCTTGGCGGATCTGGCGGAGTTCGCCGGACGCGGGGCAAGGCCGCGATTCGTGATCGAACGCCAGCGCGGCGCGCGGACCGACGATTTCGCGGAACCCCGGCTCCGATTC
>JANXTU010000206.1 GCA_025352235.1 Fimbriiglobus sp. | reverse complement strand
CATGGTCCGATTCGCACTATCTGTTTGTCTGCTCTTCGCGCTGGCCCCGTTCGCCCTGGCGGGGAAGTACAACAAGGTCCTGTCCCTCGGCGACGCCGCGCCGGCGTGGAAGGATCTGGACGGAACCGACGGGAAGAAACACGCCCTCGCCGACCTCAAAGATTCGGAGTTCGTGGTCGTCGTCTTTACCTGCAACAGCTGCGCGATCTCGGTCGGCTACGAAGATCGGATTCTCGCATTCGCCGAGAAGCACGCCGGGCCGAAAAGTGGCGTGACGCTCGTGGCCATCAACGTGAACACGATCAAAGCCGACGCGCTGCCCGCGATGAAGGTGCGGGCCGAGAAGAAAAAATTCCCCTTCGCCTACTTGCACGATCCGAGCCAAGAGATTGCCAAGAAGTACGGAGCCACCACGACTCCGGAATTCTTCGTGCTCGATAAGGCCCGCAAGGTCGTTTACCTGGGCGCCCTCGACGACAAACTCGACCCGGACGAAGCCACGACGAATCACTTGATCGATGCCTTGGCCGTCGCACGCGGGGCGAAAAAAGAGATCGAAGGCGAGACGCTGCCACGCGGCTGCAAAATTCGCTTCGATAAGAAAAAAGACGATTGAACCGTAAGGATCGCAAACGGTCGCCCGTGTTCTAACATCAAACTAACGATTCTGTTTGCCGCGCGGGGTGCCGCCCAACCTGCCCGGCCCTTTTCTGCACGGAGGACGGTGATGAGCGAACCCCTCGGCCTGTTGGTGCCCGTCGGCGGCGGCGATGCGATCCCGCTGGCGTCCGACACCATGACCATCGGCCGTCGCAGCAGTTGCGACATCTGCCTAGATTTCCAGAACATCTCGGCTCTGCATTGCGAACTGAGCTTCCGCAACGGCGTCTGGCACGTCCGCGACATGGGCAGCACCAACGGCATCAAGGTCAACGGCGAACGCACCCCGGCCCGGTCGCTGGCCCCCGGCGCCGAACTCGACATTGCCAAGCACAAATATAAACTGATTTACGCCCTCTCCGAAGGGGTCGCCCTCGACGAACAACCCGCCGAGGAAGACGACATCTTCGGGAAGTCGTTGATGGAAAAAGCCGGCCTGACCAAGCCCAAGGGGGACAACGGCCGGCGTTGATGCACGAACGCGAGGTCTCGATGGTGGGTTCTTTGGCCGGGAAAGTCGCATTGATCACGGGGGCGTCGTCCGGCATCGGCCGGGCGACGGCGCTGGCCCTCGCCGCAGCCGGGGCCGATGTCGCCCTCAATTACTACAGCCTCCACGACGCCGCCGCCGAGACCGCCGACCAAATCCGGGCGATGGGCCGCACAGCACTCCTTTACCCCGTCGATGTCTCCGACCAATCCGCCGTCGATGCGATGGTCGCCGACGCCGTCGAACAACTTGGCCGCATCGATTTCTTCGTATCCAGCGCCGTCTACAGCGATCGCGAACCGTTCCACACCGCCAACATGGCCGGTTTCAAACGCACGCTCGACGTGTCGATGATGGGGGCCTACTACGGCCTGCGGGCGACCTGCAATCAAATGATCCAACAGGGCGAAGGCGGGGCCGTGGTGATCGTATCGAGTCCTCACGGGCAGATCGCCTTCCCGAATTGCATGGCCTACAACATGGCCAAGGCCGCGCTCGACATGATGGCCAAGACCGCCGCGACGGAACTGCTGCCGCACAAGATCCGCGTCAACTGCGTCTACCCCGGTTGGACCGACACCCCCGGCGAACGCAAATTCCTCAGCGACGACGGCATCGCCAAAGCCGCGCCGGGCCTGCCCTGGGGCCGCTTGGCGACTCCCGAAGAAATCGCCGGGGCGATCCGGTTTTTGCTGGAACCGGGCGCCGACTACATCACGGGGACGATCCTCCACATCGACGGCGGCCTGTTCCTCCCCTGGTGGAGCAAACGCGGCAGCGGGGATTTGTGAAACGTGGCGACGAGTTTCCGACTTGTGGACCAATGGTCACTGAGAACCCGACGTGGCGACGAGTTTCCAACTCGTCGACAAATGGTCGCCAAGGGCCTGTCGGGAATCGAGTTCACCGTGTTTCAGTTTGTCGACGAGTTGGAAACTCGTCGACACGCCGGATGGCAATCCCGCTCCAATCGCGTTTGTAAAACAAGAAACTCAGCACGTCACTTGGCCGAGGTTCCAAAATGCCCGCTTCGATCCACGTCCCCAATCATCCGTTGGTGCAGCACCACCTCGCCGCGCTGCGCGATGCGGCGACGCCGCCGCAGTTGTTCCGGCACTTGGTCAACGAGATCGCGCAAATCCTCTTCTACGAAGCGACGCGGGATTTGAAGTTGAAACCCGCAACCGTGGCGACCCCCGTGGCCGAAGCGAGCGTCGCCGTCCTCGCGGAATCGATTGCGCTCGTGCCGGTGTTGCGAGCGGGCCTCGGCATGGCCAATGCGATGCTCGAAGCCCTGCCCACGGCCAGCGTCTGGCACCTCGGCTTGTACCGCGACCATCAAACGCTCAAACCCGTGACCTATTACAACAAGCTCCCCAATAACCACGGGCTGGACGTGGCGTTCGTGCTCGATCCAATGCTCGCCACCGGCGGCAGCGCCATCGAAGCGATCAACATTTTGAAGCGAGCCGGCGTGCCGAGCGTGCGGTTCATCGGCCTCATCGCCGCGCCGGAAGGGGTGAAGGCCCTGCAAGAAGCCCATCCGGATGTCCCCGCGTACCTCGGGGCCATCGACTCACACTTGAACGAATTGGGCTACATCGTCCCCGGCCTCGGCGATGCCGGGGATCGCCAGTTCGGCACCGTGTGATACTGAGGATCATTTTCTGTATCTCCGGTGCGGTCGTCCCGCTTGTCGACAAGCTTCCAACTTGTCGACAAGCGGGACGCGACGGACCCGGTATTATGCTCGACGTACTTGAGAGTGACACATCGCGAAACTCCGATTTTCCGATGCGTCCGACTCCGCCCCACCTTCGGTTTCGAAAGCCGAGCGGAGAACGTCGCTTTTCGCTCCGCGAAAAGTGGGTGACGCCAGCACTCCAGTTCCGCACCACGCGGACGTGCCCAGCTACTTTTCGCGGAGCGAAAAGCGACTTTCTCCGCTCGCCTCGGATAAGTTCCGCCAGTCTCGGGCGAGCCCAGTCACTTTTCGCGGAGCAACCCAGACTCTGCTGAGAATAATGCACCATGGCATCTCGCACACCCTCACACTGAACGGGGCGGACTTCGCGGTATCCCGGCATCATCGTCGTCGATCTGCAAGTGCCCGGACTACCCGCCCGCCACGGCGTCGAAGGCGGTCCGCAATTCGTTGTAATCCTGCGGTCGTTCCATCGGGTTTTTCGCCAGCATCCACAGGCACAGGTCGCTCACGGGCGGCGGAACCTTGGGGTTCACTTGATTCGGCGGCGCCGGCACCGTGTTGAGGTGGTGGAAAATCATCTGGATGCGGTTCTTGCCGACGAACGGCAACTTGCCCGTCAAGGCTTCGTAGAAGGTGATGCCGAGGGCATAAATGTCGGCCCGCAAATCGACAATGGACGCGTCGATGGCCTGCTCCGGGGCGAGGTAACTCGCCGTCCCCGCGAGTTCCGGCCCCGTCTGCCCCGCGAGCGATTGCAGCGAAATTGCCTTCGCCAATCCGAAATCGATGAGCTTCACCCCGCCGGTCGGGCCGATCAACACGTTGTCCGGCTTAATGTCGCGGTGGACCAAACCGGCCTGCCAAACGGCCCCGAGCGCATCGGCGACCTGCGAGACGATGTAGATCGACCACATCAAGGGGAGCGAACCGCCGGAGCGTAGCAATTCGCCGAGGGGTTGGCCGTCGATGAACTCGGTGACGAGGTAAGGCCAACGCGGATCGAAGCCGAAATCGAGGAGCCGGACGACCTTTGGGTGCTTCACCCGAGAGAGAGTGACCGCCTCGACCCGCATCTGCCGCAGGGCCGCGGCGTGGTCGAAGACGTTCTCCCAATTGATGATTTTCAACGCGACCGGCAAACGTTGCGATTCGTCCCAGCCGCGGAAAACGTAACAAGACGATCCTCTGCCGAGCATCGCTTGGAGGACGTAAGGACCGACGTGGTCACCCGTCTGCGGCGGCGGCACCGGCGGTGGGTTGTCGTCGCCGTCCGGCCCCGCCAAATGCTCGGCGATTTTCCGTTGGAGGTGGCGGATCGATTGCGTATCACCGCCGCCGGCGCGGATCGTGTCCCGTGTTCTCGTCATGGGACTCGTGAATACGGCCGGGGTGACGGAGTCCATCGGTCGGGGTTCCTGCGGTCAGAGTTTCGAGCGCAGGAAGGTTAGAGCCTGTTATTGACTTATTCCCTTGATTTATGGCATTTTGGGGGGATGGACACGACACGGAAGCCGTATCCGAGCGATGTCTCGGATACCGAGTGGGACTTTTTGCTCCCCTACCTCACCCTGATGCGGGAGGACGC
>JANXTU010000119.1 GCA_025352235.1 Fimbriiglobus sp. | reverse complement strand
CGGAGCGAAAAGCGACTTTCTCCGCTCGGCTTTCCAAAACGCGTTGATCAAGAATCCTTCCCTAAGATAACGCTGGATTCTCGCATCACTCCCGGAGTCGGCACGATGAAATACCAATTGGCCTTACTGGCGGCATTCGCGGTCGCGCCCGGTCTCCGGGCCGACGACTGGCCGCAGTGGATGGGGCCGAAGCGCGACAACGTCTGGCGCGAGGAGGGGATCGTCGAGAAGTTCCCCGAGGGCGGGCCGAAGAAACTCTGGAGCTCGCCGCTCGCCGGCGGGTACTCCGGCCCCGCCGTCGTCGGCGATCGGTTGTTCGTCACGGACTACGTCAAGAAAACCGGCGAGACCGACGAAGGCAACTTCGAGCGCAAAGAGACGACCGGCAGCGAGCGCGTCTTTTGCCTCGACGCCAAGAGCGGCAAGGAAATCTGGAAGCACGAATACCCGGTGAAGTACGCCATCAGCTACCCGTCCGGCCCGCGCGCCACGCCGACCGTCGACGGCGACCTCGTTTATACTCTCGGCGCCGAAGGGAAGCTCATCGCCTTCGATGCCAAAGGCGACAAAGCCAAAATCGTGTGGGAGATGGAACTCAAAGAGGTCTACAAAACCAAATCCGCCCTCTGGGGTTACGCGGCCCACCCGCTGATCGACGGCAAGAAGCTCATCACGCTCGCCGGCGGCGAGGGAAGCCACGTAATCGCCCTCGACAAAACCACCGGCAAGCAACTTTGGAAAGCCGAAACGCAGCAGGAGCAAGGTTACAGCCCACCGACGATCATCGAAGCCGGCGGCAAGCGCCAGCTCATCGTCGTCGGGCCGAGCGCGATCCGGTCGCTCGACCCCGAAACCGGGGAGCGCTACTGGAGCGAAAAATACGAGGCCACCAGCGGCTCGGTGATCATGACGGCGATCCAGTACAAGGAGTACCTGTACTTCGGTGGCTATTCGGCCCGGAACATCTTGCTGAAACTCGACCCGGCGAAACCGGCCGCGAAGACCGAATGGAAAGACAAGCCGAAGTCCGGCCTCGCCTCGGTGAACGTGCAACCGTTCCTGCAAGGCGACACGATGTACGGCTTCGACGACAACGGCACGATGTACGCCGTCGAACTCCCGAGCGGCAAGCGTCTCTGGGAGAGCACCGAACTCGTCGGCGCGGCCAAGGGCTCCGAAACGGCTTTCCTCGTGAAGAACGGCGACCGCTTCATCAGCTTCACCGAGCGCGGTGACCTCGTGCTGTGCAAGTTGACCAAAGAGAAGTACGAAGAGATCGACCGGGCCAAGGGGATCGTCGCGGCGACCAACACCGCCTTCGGCCGCAAAGTCGTCTGGTGCGCCCCGGCGTTCGCCAACAAGCGGATGTACGTCCGCAACGACAAGGAAATCGCCTGCTTCGACTTGGCGAAGTGAAACGTCGCGTATTTCCGAGTTTCCCCCAATCCGAACCCCGGCGCCGGCGAATCACTCCCCATAGGATAGCCATCCCCATCGGGAGTGTCGGCCGTGCAAGAGCTCCTGCAAGCCTCCGGGTATGCGGCTCTCGTTTACCTGCTGTTCAGTTACCTCGTCTCCTTCGGCAGCGGCCGGCCGCTCGTGGAATGGATCAACCCCGGCCGGCGCTTCTTGCCACTGTTAGCGCTCGGCCTGCTCGGTGCGGCCTACTCGTTGCTGCTCCGCGGTGTCTGGCGCTACCAATCGACCCACCTCGAATTGTTGATGCAGCTCTTCAACGAGGAGAAAGCCAAGTCCGAGGTCGTGGGGGCGGTGTCGTTCACCTGCTTCGCCCTCGCGATTTTCATGCTCTTTTTGTGGACGTGGTGGAATTTGCCGCGCGATCCGCGGACGTTCTCCGCGAACCCGAACAACCACGTCGCCGAGTACCGCCGGGCCCTGCGCCACTTCACGCACTGGAAGGGCGGCATCGACTTCGCGTTCCTCGCCGAGGTGCGCAGCGGCATCACGACCATCGTCGCCGAAGGATCGTCCGGGCGGGATATCCGTAAAGGCCTGTACCGGCTGCCGGACGTGGCGAACGAATCGATCGACGAAGAGCCGCTCAAAGCGGTCGAAGATCAGAAGGAAATCTGGCGGAAGGAAGCCGAGGCGCTCTTCCGCGATCTGCCGCGGCTCGATGAGTTGGTCCGCCCCGTGCGCCAAGGGTCGAACGTGACGTTCTGCTTCGACGTGCAATTCGGCGCGTTCTATTTCGAATTGATCGAGCGCGACGCGGCCCGGCCCGAGGCGCCGACGTGCCTGTACCTCTTCGCCGCGTCGCTGAACGAACACGAAGTTTCGACGATGACCGCCGGCCGGCACTTCTACAGCCTGGCCGAGGCGATCCGGTACATCCGCCGCGGCGTGACCAAGCGCTGAAGCTTTCGACGGGGCCGGCCGGGGCCGGTTCGCTAAACTGTCATCCCACCACATGCGCCGGAGGGGTTCCCATGCTCGCCCGTGTCCGTTGGATCGTCATCGCCGCAATCGCGCCGCTGCTCCTCGCCCCGGCCTCCGCCGCGCCGGTGCCCGCGCCGAATGCGAAATACGAACCGCCGACGATCGTCTTCCAAGCCCGCAACGGGCAGAAAATTCTCGACGACTTGCGCGCGTACTTGAAGCTCAACGGCGGCGGCGAGGAGATCCAAAAGAAGGTCGACGCGGCGCTCAAAGAAGTCCTCGGCGACAAGGGCTTCGAAGGGCTCGATCTCGCCCGGCCGATGGGCGGGTACGCCTACTTGCGCGGGAAGTTCGAAACGTCGCACCTGGTACTCGTGCTGCCGATCACGAATGAGAAAGACGCGCTGGGATTGTTGGAGCGCCTGCACCTCGGCGCGCAGGACTCCAAAATCAAGGGCATTTACGAACTCACCGGCGGGCCGTTCCGCGATATGAAGGGTCACCTCCGCTTCCACGACAAGCACGCTTACCTGTCGATCCACGGGCCCGGCATCGAAGCGCGCGATGCGATCGACGCCTTGGCCGTCACCGAAAAATTGATCCCGATCTCCCGCCTCGTGGACGGCAAAGACAGCGCGCTGTTCGCCGCGACACTCACCGGTGCGCGATTCCCCAAAGAACTCGCGGACATGGCGCACCCGCTGTTCGACGAGTTGAACGGCGACGTCGACCGGATGCAAGCCCGGGCGCCGAACGGGATGCCCAAGAGCGCGCCACCGTTCCTGAAAGAAATGCTCGGCTGGGGCCGGCGCAGCTACGACCTCATGCTGGCCGACGGCGAGACGCTGTCC
>JANXTU010000118.1 GCA_025352235.1 Fimbriiglobus sp. | reverse complement strand
GTGGGCCGTGCTCACGTTCATCCTTTGCTATGTGCCGTACCTCGGGACCATCGCCGCGGGCATCCCGCCCATCGTCGACGCCCTCGTGTACGTCAATTCCCCGGCCCTCGCGCTGCTCATCGTGGTCGTGTACAGCTGCGTCGTGACCTTCGAGGGGTACATCATCGTCCCGTGGGTCATGGGCAAGAGCATGGATTTGAACGCGACGACGGTGTTGATCGGCTGCTTGTTTTGGGACTTGGTCTGGGGAACCTCCGGCCTGTTCCTCGCGATGCCGTTGATGGCGGCGATCAAAGCCGTCTGCATCCACGTCGAGGGCTGGACCGCATGGGGCCATTTAATGAGTTCCGAGCCGATCCCGGAAACCATCCCCGCGAAGGATAAAGTGCACATCCAAGACTTGGCCGACGCTTACGAAAACGCCCCCGATCCGGGCGCGACCGTCGTGATGGAGCACGGCCCAGCAAAACCACCCGCGGCGAAGTGATGGATCTGCCCATCCGGCGTGTCGACAAGTTTCCAACTTGTCGACAAGAAGATTCGGGTTTGTCCATCCACCAATCGACAATCCTAGGTGGTCTTATCGACAAGTTGGAAACTTGTCGCCACGCATGACACGAAAAACGCCGCGGCCCGGCGGCGACCCCCGTGCTTCGAGGGATCGCGACCGGGCCGCGGCTCACGTGGATTCAGTTACGCGGGTTTAGCGGCAGTTGGGGCAGCGGGGCGCCCCGTAGTTGGACACGCCGTAGGTCCGGTAGGCCGGGGCGTACTGCTGCGGAATCGGTTGACCGACGGCTGGCGCCGCCATGCCCATGGATCGGTAGTCCGTCGTCGTCACGGCCACCGCCCCGGCATACTTTGCGAGGTATCCGCTCAATTCCGTCGCGGAAACCGTTCCCGCGTGCCGGAGGGCTTGGACGCCCCCGGTCTTGTCGCTGATGATGAGGCCTTCGGACAGCTCGAACGACTTGGCTAGGGCTTGTCCCCGTTCGGTCGTCGTGTCGATGTGCAGGGCCACGTAGCCGTCCTTCAGGAGCTGGGCGGCTTCGCCGAGTCCTGCGCCTTGGGTCAACTGAGTCTGGCTACCCTTCGTAATGAAGACCGCGATGGGCTTGCGGAATTCGCTCGCCGCGCTGAGGGCCTGGCGGTAGTCGGTGGTCCAAGCCGGTTGGCCGGGAATCGAAGCTGCCAACAGACCCGACAACGCAAACGCCGCCAAAGAGGTGGTGAAGATCAAGTTGAAAACTCCTCGAAGCACTTCAGGGAGAACCACGCCATCCACGGACGCAGCAAAACAGTATTGTTCAACCAAAGTGCCGGTCGGTCAATCGGAATAAGTCGCAAAATGTCCAACTTCGGACAAATCGGTATATTTAGCAATTTAGGCACTAGACAAGTCAAAGAAAGTATGATTCGGCCATCCTGGCAGTCTGGGAAGCTTGGGCCATATGGGTCGGCATTCATGTTCTCAATTGCGGATGGAATTGAGGTCGGCGAGCGGCCTGGCGGGAGCGTGCGGCATGCCGGGACGGACTCGCTTTACTCCCCCTTGTCGGCGCTCTTGCCGCGCTTCTTCGGAGCAGGGGCCGAGGTTTCCGGCAGGGCGTCCGCGTCCCCTTCGGCTTTCTCGACCGGAGGAGCTCCGGACATTTTCACCGTGTGGGCCGCGAACAGTTCCGCGGCGATCGAGTCGCGCACCGCGGTGTTCTCGCGCAGGAACTTGCCGCTGTTCTCGCCGCCCTGGCCCAGGCGCTGTTCCTTGTAGCTGTAGAACGAACCGCTCTTGGCCACGATTTCGCTTTCGACGGCGAGCTTGAGCATCTCGGCTTCGAAATCGATGCCGCGGTCGTACATGAGGAAAAACTCGGCCGTGCGGAACGGCGGGGCGATCTTGTTCTTCACGACTTTCACCTTCACTTCCTTGCCGATGGTGTCGCCGTTGTCGTTCTTCAGCGCGTTGGTCGTGTTGCGGACTTCGAGCCGCACCGAGGCGTAAAACTTCAGCGCCAAGCCGCCGGTGGTGGTCTCGGGGTTCCCGTAGACGACTCCGATCTTCAGGCGGATTTGGTTGATGAAGATGATGCACGTCCGCGTCTTGCTGAGCGACGGGTTGAGCACCCGCAGGGCCTGGCTCATGAGCCGGGCTTGCATCCCCATGCTCGGCTCGCCGATGTCGTTGTTCAATTCGTTCTTCGGCACGAGCGCCGCCACGGAGTCGATGACGATCAGATCGACCGAGTTGGACTTCACGAGCATCTCGGCGATGCGCAGCCCCTCTTCGCCGTAGCTCGGCTGGCTGACGAGCAGCGATTCGAGGTCGACGCCGATCTTCTTGGCCCAGCTCGGGTCGAGGGCGTGTTCCGCGTCGATATACGCCACGACGCCGCCGGCCTTCTGGACGTTCGCCACGGCGTGCAGCGCGATGGTCGTTTTGCCGGAACTTTCGGCCCCGTAGATCTCGATGATCCGCCCGCGCGGTAGGCCCTTGCCGCCCAGCGCGATGTCCAAGCCGATGGACCCGCTGCTGATCCCTTCGATTTCTTGGGAGGC
>JANXTU010000076.1 GCA_025352235.1 Fimbriiglobus sp. | reverse complement strand
ACCTCCCCGAGCCGGTCATCGGCTACTTCGGATTGATCGCCGACGATTGGGTCGACGTCCCGCTGCTGGTCCGCGTCGCGCGGAGTTTCCCGACCGGATCGCTGGTGCTGTTGGGCAAAGCCACCACGGATCTCGCCGCGCTCGAACGCGAACCGAATGTCCGCATCCTCGGACGCGTGCCGTATTCCACGCTGCCGAGCTATTCGAAGGGTTTCGATGTCGCCATCATCCCGTTCCCCGTGACGGAAGTCACGCTGAACGCCAATCCGCTCAAGGCGCGGGAATACCTCGCGGCGGGCCTGCCCGTCGTCTCGACCGCAATCCCCGAAGTCGAAGTCCTCGGCGAATGCCTCATCGGGAAAACGCCCGAGGAATTCATCGATCAATTGAAACGGGCGCTGGAGGTGCCGGGGCCCGACGCCGGCAGGAGCGGGCGCATGAAATCGGAAGGTTGGTCGGCGCGGCTGGAGCAGATCCGCGGGGAACTCGCCGCGGGGAATCAGCACGGGGGTTCGCCGTTATGATCCGCACCGCCCGGCTCATTGTTTCCGACCTCCGGGCGAAGGCGGAATGGTGCTACGAGTCGAGGGGCTCGAGGGCCGTCGTCAAAGTCTTGTTGACCGACGGCACGCCGGCGATGATCCTTTACCGGCTCATGCAATGGTCGCGCCGCTGGCGATTGGTTCCACTCGAGCTGTTTTTCAACCGCTGCAACACGGTTTTTTGCAGTTGTATCATCGGCCGCGGGGCGGAGTTCGGGCCGGGGTTCGTATTGATCCATTCCCTCGGGGTCGTCATCAACGGCAACGTCCGGGGCGGCTCGGGCGTCAAAATCGAACACCAAGTCACGATCGGCGCCGAGAAGCGGCAAACACCGGTGATCGGCGACGGCGTGTTCCTCGGGGCGGGGGCGAAGATCATCGGCGCGGTCACCATCGGTGACGGGGCGCGGATCGGCGCCAACGCCGTGGTCGTCAAAGATGTGCCCGCATTCGCCACGGTGGTGGGCATCCCGCCCGCCCAGATCGTCAAGCTCCGCGAACCGCCACCGGATCAAGTGCCGGGCTTGCCCAGCGAATGAAGGCGTTGGAGGAACCATTCGTGCGCCTGGGCGAGGGCATCCTCGTCGCCCGGCTTCGTCATCCGCGGCGTTTGAATCGGGGTTTCCGCCGGGATCGGCCGCGATCCGCCCATCGGGGCGGGTGCGACGGGCGGCAGCGCGGGCAGGCGACCGCCCCGGTACGCCTCGACCATAATTTCCATGAATTCAGTCTGCCGTTGGATCTGCTGCGTCTGCTCCCGCTTCATTTCGGCGAAGAGGCTCGCGATCAGCAGGGTCGCTTGGCGGAGATCGCCGACCTGTTCCACGAGCGGCTGGACTTCGCCGTCCGCCGTACGGTAGTGCCCCACACGTTGGGAAATGGGCTGAATCGCGCCACGGGGTCCGTCCCGAGGGGGTTCGGGACGAACGAACTGAACCTCTAAATTCACGCCGTTTAATCCGATGCGATCCCCCACCCGCAGAATCGAACTGCGCACGGAGCGGCCGTTGATGCGGGTCGCCCCGAAACTGAGCAGGTCGACCAGCCAAGCGTCAGAGGGCGTTTGGACCACGGCCGCGTGAAATTGGCGCACCCGGTCGTCGATCAGCCGGAAATTGCAGGCCGGGTTCCGACCGATCAGCGTGACCGCGCAGCTGAGGAGGCAGTAAATCAGCCCCCCGTTTTCGCCGCCCGACGAGAGCGCGAGCTGGCACGCGGTCGCCCCGTCCGAAATCGCGGTCGGCGGGGGTCGCTCGGCGTGACGGTGCAAACGGCCGGAGATCCGGATATCGAACGCGCCGATTTGGAGGGGGAGTTCGGGATCCCACCACGCCTGATCGACCCTCGCCCCCGCGAGTCGGATCCCCGATCGACTGCCCAAGTCGACCACGAAGGGGGAACCATCGATCACCTGCAAATACGCGTGCTTTTTGCTCACGCTCGGGTCGTCGAGTTCGACCGAGTTCGAATCGTGCCGCCCGAAAAACGCGAAGGGTTCGGGACTCTCGCGGGTGCCCGACGCCCCGGTCGGGCGGTGCGTGTAAGTGATGCGGAGCGGTTCCGCCACAGTCGCTCCGACCGAAAACCCGATCATCGGCGAACCCATATCGGCCAACCTCCCAGACTCGGCTCGCATCCCCATCACTACGCGTGCGCCGTCGCCGCCGTTCAACGCTTCCCGCCGACCGCCGTCCGGCCGACCCCGGATCCGCCGGCCGCTGAACCGCCCCCGTTCAAGCCGCCGACCCCGCCGGTGCCTTGGTTGAGGAAGTATGAGCGGTGGTTCAGGAATTGGCTGGGCGTGCCCGTAGCGGGGAGCCCGCCGCCGTTCAACAAATCGCCGATGGAGGCTTGGTTGGCGGCAGTCGCCGACTGGACGGCTTGGAGCGATTGCCGGCCGTTGATTTCCGGTTTGACGAGCCCGTAGTAGTTCAAGCCCGGCGAACCCCCGCCTTGGCGGAGGAGGTTGATATACGGGCTGACGGTGGGGCGCCCGGGGCCCGCCGGACCCGCGGGTTGGGCGGACGCGACGCCGCCGGTCGAAAGGTGGAGCACGGAAGCGAAACAGCCGAAAGCGACGGTTTTGAAGAGTGACGTCATCGAAGGCCTCCGAACGAGAATCCCACCGCCGGATGGCGTTGGGACAGGTCAAACAGGATCAAAAGCCGTTGCCGTTACCGTTGCCGTTATTTTGGCCGTTGAGGTTTCGCACGGTCCCGCTGCCGAGAAGAATGACCCCGAGGAGTCGTTCGAGCGGTGCCACGGCGCGGCCGAAGTACGTGTCGATGCGAACCATCGGTTGAGACGCGACGAAAACGCGATCGCCCGGGAGCAGTTGGTAATTCGTGCTCGTTTCGGCTTGCCCGACTACCGCGTTCCAGTTGACGGGCAAAATCTGCGGGGCGCATCCGGCCAGTGCCGGCCGGGCCACCCAAATCCGATTGGTGCTCGAAACCGCGTTCAGCCCGTTCACTTGCGAAATCGCGTCCAGCACGGTTTCGTTGCCCGTACAAGGGAGTCGGACCACCGTTTGCCCCGAACCGCCGCCGTCGAGCACGACGTAAATCAGTTTGCTGTTGAAGCCCTGCACTTCCACCGAGACTTCGGGTTCGAGCAAATATGTGGCCAAATGCACTTCGATGGCTTTTTTGACTTCGGCCAAAGTTTTCCCGGTGACCGACACACTCCCGTACGACCCGAGCCCGATGCTGCCATCCGCCCGAACTAAGTGCGACCCGCTGACTCGCTGAACGGATCGCGTTTGCGCCAAATTGAGCGTGAGTTTCGGATCTTTGAGCTTGGCCGCCGCGAGGAATTTCTCGAGTGCGAGTTTAGCTTCGGGCACGGTCAGCCCGGAAATCTTGACGGCTCCACCGTATGCCGGTCCCAAGTTGATCGTACCGTCCAGATCGACTGTGAACAAACCTTGGAGCGGTTCGTTGGGGATCGGATCCGCGAGTTGGAGGCCGACGACGTCGAGCGCTTCGAGTTTGTGCGGGGGCTTCGGCACACCTTTGTAAGCCTCGATCAGCAGAATGTCCGGCGCTTCGACGACGTAAGTCGGATGCATGATCTTATCGAGTTCCCGCGGCGCATCGATGCTGGCCACCGCCTTGCGTGGGAAGTTTCGACACCCCGTGGTGCCGCCCAGAAGCAAGCACGCCCCCACCGAACACGCCAGCCAATTCCAGTAAGTCGTCATCGCGGTCCCCGGGCTATTGGTCTTTGCCAAAGTACCAGGATTATCGGACCAGTCCATTCACCGAAATTAATCGAAAATTCCCAAACGACCGAGATAGCGCAAACCGCCGGCAATATCGGATTACTCACTTCGATTCTTTCTCCATGGCGATCAAAGCCGGGCGTTCGATGGGATGCAGGTCGGACGCTTTCAGTTGTAGTCTCTCGGATTCTCGCCAAGCCAGTTGGCATTCCTCGCGATTCCCTTCTTTCTTTTCCAAAAGTGCCAAGTGGAAATAGGCAACTCCCGTCGGCTTTGATGCCACGAGTCCTTCCAACAATGGGCGGGCGGCTTTGAGGTCTTCTTTCGAGCCGCGATCCATCCGCACCAACGCTTCGGTGTCGAGGAGTTCCGGATAGTCCCCGACAAGCAAACGCGCGGACTTGATGTAGCCGAGAGCTTCGTCGTGGCTGTGCTTGTGCGCGGCGAGCAGGTAGGCCAAATTGTTCATGGCGAGTGCGCGCGCTTCGCGTTCGGCAAGGGACTTCGCCGGCCGATCGGCTTGGGTGCGGAAGATGGCGATCGACTCGTCGTAATCCAGCGTGAGGTTCCGCAGAAAAGCCAATTGCGGTTGCACCGCTGCTTTGAGAAGCCCCTTAGTTTCGCAAGCCGTTTCGATCTGCTTGGTGACTTTGGCGATCAACTCTTTAGAAGGCGATTCTTTCGCGGACGACAAGATGGTTACGGAAACTTGTGCCACCGCCTGCGGAGGGCATGTCGCCCAAGCTTTCTCGCAGACGGACATTGCATCGTTCAACCGATTCGCCCGAGCATAAAACTCGGCCAAAGCGAGCACGGCCTCGGGCCGATTCGTTTCGTTCTCTCGGATGAACTGTTTCCACCAGCGTTCCGCTTCGGCCGGTAGCCCGGCTTTCTCGGCGATCCAAGCGATGAGTCCAATCGGGGCATTCGGCTTGTCGGCCTGCTTTTGAAGGAGGTTTTTCGCGGCGGCCAGGTCGTTTTTCCCCGAGAGAACATACGCTTGTAGTTCAGCGGTCCGCAGGGAATCCGGGTCCGACTTCGCCAGTTTGGCCAACCAAGTTGCGGCGTCTGCAAAATCGCGTTCTCGAATCAGCCACGCGGTATAGAAAGCCAAAAACGTTTGGTAAAGCGGACTTTTATCCGCGTTGAGCGCTAGGTCGGACATCGTCGCTCGGACGTTCTTCCGATCTCCGACTTGCATGTAAAGTTTGGCGAGCAAAAACTGATCGGCCGGTGTCAATTCGGCGCGATCCCCTTCCAGAAGCTTGATCGCGGCGAGCTTGTGGTCGCGCTGCCGTTGGAGCGCGAGCGCCAAAGCGCGGGTGCGGCGCTGGGGGAACGTTTCGTGGTCTGTGGGGGCCTTCAGCGAGCCGGTCGAATCCATGCCGAGCCATTCCAACGCTTGCTTGGCCCGGGCATTGTCGGCGTCGCCGGCCATGCAAATTGTGTACATCCTCTCGGCGATCTCCTTTTCCCCCGGGTTCGCGGCGCACAAGGGAATCAGCCGTTTCCAAGCCGCGGTCGCCTCGATCCAATCGGCTTCGTCGGCCGCGGTTTCCATCAAAAAGTTCGCCTCGGCGGAGAGGGTTCGAATATCGCTCGGTTGTTCGGCGCGAGCTTTCTGAAAAAACGCGGTCGCCAGTATTTTCTCCCGGACGAGCGCGTAACACTGGGCCAAAAACAGCGACCTCTGGTTTTCGAGTACTGCCGACTTGGCCGATTCGATTTGGGCCTTGGCCCGTTTGAAATCGCGCGGCGCGCCCGCGTCGGTCTTCACCGTGAAATCGATGAGAGTGAGCCAAGCCACCTGGGATTTGGGGTTCAAATCGACGGCGTGTTGGATGGCCCGGCCCGCCCCGTCTTTGTCCCCGGTTTGCCAATAGAGCCGCCCGAGCCAGAGCCAGTCGGCGGGGTTCTTCGAATCGGCGGGGACGGCCTTGGCCGCCAATGTCAAAGCTCGGACGGATTTCCCGACGCTCATCGAAACGTCCGCGGCGAGCCGTTGGATTTCCTGGTCGCCCGCGTCGAGGTCGGCGACTTTGCCCAAGATTTCATCGGCGCGCCCGAACTGACCTTTGGCCGCGTAAAGTTCGATGAGCCGGCGCAGCATGGCCGGATTGAGTTCCCCTTGATCGAACGCCTTCTGGTAGAAGGGTAAGGCCGCGTCCGCTCGGCCTTGCCGATCCAAAATCACGGCCTTGCCCAACGCGATTCGCGACCAACCCGGACGGAATCGCTCGACGGCTTCGAGCTGCGAATACGCTTCGGGGAGGCCGGCGGGATCGTTCGACCTCTGCGCTTTCCAAATCAGATAGAGAGCCCGACAGACTTGGGTCGAGACGCCGCCGTCGCCGTCCACCCGGCGGATTTCGGCTCGGACGCGTTCCAGCCCCGGTTCGTCATTCGCCACAAGCGCGCGGTCGAATCGGACCATCTGCGCCGCGAGATCATCCGGCTGGACGGTGACGATTCGATCCCAATAGCTATCGGCCAAAGCGTTGTTCCCAGTCAACGAGGCCGCTTCGGCCAAGCTCCGCAACAGGCGTCGACGAACCGACGGGGTATATTTCTCGATCCCTTCCGCGAGTTTCGTGAGCTTCGCTTCGGCGGCCGTTTCCTTCGGATCGGTGACGTACAGGGCTTGGGCCATCCGGAGTTCGACCGGGTCGCCTTGTTCCGCGCGGCCCCGTTCGAGGATGGCCACCGCTCCCGCGGGGTTACCGTCCCGATACGTCCGCGCGGCCTTCGCGACCCAGACGGCCGGCTCTTTCGGTCGCTTCGCTAATAAGTCGTCGACGATCTTGCGGGACTCGGCGTCCCGTTTTTCCACCGAGTGGAGATCGGCGCGGAGCAATTGGACTTCGGTATCGTCTTCGAGTTCGGGAACCGACGTCACCGCGCGCTCGAGCGCGGTGGTCACCGGAGTCCAATCCCGTTCCGCCTCCGGTCGGCGCAGGGTCATCAACATGCGGAACTTCGCGACCTGCACCCAAGCCCCCGGCGCCGTGTCGGCGACTTTCTGGTAGGTCCGAAGGGCGTCGTCCAGCCGGCCCAAGGCCGCGTAGGCTTGCGCTTGCCCTAGCGAGCCCGCGATCCAAAGCAGGTCGTACGTGTCTTCGGGAATCGACTTCGTGAAGGCCTCGAGCCGGCGGTCGGTCTCGCCGATCTGCTCGTAGCAGCGCCCGAGCATGAGGTTCGCGGAGCGCGCCAATTCGGCGTCGTCGAGGGCGTTGACCCGGACGATGTCGAGCGCCCGGGCCGCTTCGAGCCACGCGCCTTGCAGCATCAGCACCCGGGCGCGTTCGTAGGCGATCCGGTGGATCGGGTATTCCAGCGTTTCGAGCTGCGCCAAGCTCGCTTCCGCGCCGGCCCGATCGAGGTTTTCGATCTGCTTGTCGAGGAGGTGGACCCGAATTCCGACATCGTCGGGGATCGCCGATCGGCCGGCCTCCAAGATCGCGAGGGCGGCCGGGAGATTCCCTTCCTCGGACTCCACAACCGCGCGGCCGAGGTAAACCGCGGGGGATTTCGGGTGCAGTTTGCGGCCGCGGTCGAGTTCGGCGCGGATCTCGGCGAGCTGCGCGGGGAAGCGGGCGAAAGTGGCGTTCCGCACCTCTGTGGTGGTGCGGGTGCGTCGCAGGCGGCGGATTTCTCCATATTTGTATTCCGCGGTGAACAAGATGACTTCGAGTTCGTCGGGGCCGAGTTCGCGGGCTTTTTGCAAAGCTCGATCCGCTGAGTTGAATTGCCCATATTTGCGGCCGTAGTCGGCCCGGATGAGGTAGGCCCGGAAATTCGACGCGTTAACCCGGCCGGGGCCTGTCCCGTCGACCATTTCCGCCATGATTCGATCGGCGCCCTCCGGATCGCTGAAATGCTCGCGCAGCATCAGGGCGTGCCCGACGTGGCCATTCAGGATGTCGGGCCGGTGCGTGCGGGCTTTGCCATACCACTCGGCCGCGCCTCGGAAATCGCCCTCGAACAGGACGCAGCCGGCGTATTGATTCTCGAGGGCGCCGTCGTCCGGAAACTTGGCCATGAGGATGTCGAGATGCCCCTTGGCTTCGGACGCGTAGCCCACACGGGTCATCGCGTACTCGACGACGAAGCGGCGCAAATCGTCGCGGGACGGATCCCGGCGGAGCACGTCCTCGAGGACGATAAAACATTCTTTCAGTTGGGTCGGCGTTTTAGCCGTGCGGGCGAGGATGCGGGCCACCCGTTCACGCTCGTCGATCGCGTCGGGCCGGGAGTTGAGATAACGCTGGAGATAATCGAGTTCCGAGTCGGTCCGATTCGCGTCGCGGGCCGCGTCGGCTTGCCGCAAATACGCGCCGGACTGTTGGCGGACTTGCCAGCGATGGGTGAAGTGCAAACCCGCCGAGCAGAGCATGAAAACAATGGAACATGCGAGTAGAAAACGCCAACGGATGGAGATACGCGGTCGCATTCGGATAGGTCCGGAGGGGAACGGGGCAATTACACTCCCAATAGACGCCGATCGAATTGCGTAAGCAGCAAAAATCGGGCCGGGCGAACCATTCGCCCGGCGTATTGATCACTTGTCAAATACCGCTCGGCTGATCACTTGGCCCGGTTCTCTTTCGGCGGCGTTCCGCCGGGCATCCCTTTGGGGATGACCATGCCGCGATCCGTCGGCTGGTCCGCGGCGGAGAACGCGGGTTTTTTCTCGCAGCCGATCGCGAACGCAGCCATCAGGATGAAAATCGCCGGGGCTCGATACGGGATACGCATGGGGGGAATCCTCGAAGGGGTGGTAGGGGGTCGTGTGGAGTACGGCGATCACCAATCGTTACCGAGCACCTGGCCGTCGTCGGGTTTGTGGGCCAAAAACCAAGTCCGCTCCGAAACCGAGCCGCTCACACCCCGGACCGACCCGTCGGCCATCGCCGTCAAAATCCCTCCGCTGTGGGGCGTCGCGGCCCGATAGGGGTCGCATTTGGCGGGATCCTTGTAGTCCGGCTTCACTTGGAACATCGACGAAAGCCCCGTCCCCGCCGGGGCTCCGGGCATCCCGTTGTAACCCGTGGCCCAAACGCCCCCGCCGGTTTCGCTGCTCATGTGGATCGGGAACCAAGGCTGCCACTGGACCGCCCAAAACGAGCCGCCGCGACCGCAGCGCGCGTACTTTTCGGCGAATGCGACGGTGTTCGAACTGCCATCCGAAATACCCCCGATGGTGAGTCCGCCGTTCCAATTCAATTGCTTCCCGTAGGCGTCGCTGCCCGCGAACAGCAGCGCGTTGGCCGAGTAGCTCGCTCCGGCCCAGCCGATGTCGGTGAGGCCGTTGGCGTGCGATGGGTCGGCCGGCCCCGTGAAGACCTTGACCGTCGCCGCGTAGGGGTTGGTCCCGGCCGGGGAACCCGTCCACCACGAGTAACTGAAGCCGTAAGCGGGGTCGTACATGCTGTTGTTCAGGGCGTCTTGCTCGAGGTACGGCAGTAGGAAAATGTGCGTGCAGCCCCAGCGGTTCGAAAACGCCGGCATCCAACCCCCCGCCAATGGCGGCAAGCGGCCGGTGGTGCTTTCATAATTGTGGAGTGACAGGCCGATCTGCTTGAGGTTGTTGCCGCTGCTCATCCGGGCCGCCGCTTCGCGGACTTTCTGGATGGCCGGCAAAAGCAATCCGATCAAAACCGCGATAATGGCGATAACGACGAGCAACTCGATGAGTGTGAAACCGGATCTCGTACGGTGGGCGGGCGACATGTTGCGATGCTCCGGGTGCAGGGCGATTCGTTACGCGGACGGAGTGGCCCGGCCGCGAATTTAGATAGCACCGGCTCGCCGACGGCGCCGTGAGGCGACCGCCGTTTTTCCGACGCGTGCGATCGCTTCACGGCGGACTCGCCCGCACCAAAACCACAGAATCCTAGGTGATCCAGCGGCAGAAATGAGAATGGAAATGCCCGCATGTATGCAGGCGAATGCGCTCGAAATGTACCACGCGTATTGGAAGTGCCTCGGCAAAGATATCGTCGGGCCAAAATGGCATACGAAAAAGCCCGAGCGGGAGTCCGCTCGGGCCAAATACTATCCATGCAATCCGGCGGGCATTACACCGCGACGGTCGCGTCGACTTTCCGCCCAAACCGGCGGAGCAAACCGAAGGCGGGAATGCCGAATGCGGCGAGCAGCAGGCCGGCCGGCGCGGGCGTTGGGGCCAACAGGGCCGCGGTCGTGGTCACCGTCCCGTTGAACTGCGGGTTGCCCGCCCCGAGAAGGCCATTGATCACGAGTGTGTTGGACAGAGAAAACGGGTTGCCCGAGACGACGACGCGAGACGTCGACGAGCCTTGGGCACCCGGTGCCGTCAGGGTGACGGGGGCGGTGGTACCGCTGCCCGGGGGGGTGGTCGGCGCCAGCGTGGAAGTCGCATTGGCAACCCCGATGTTGAACTGCGAATCGCTGGCTGCGTTGGTCAGCGTGACGGGCGAGCCCGCGACCATACCGGGGAACGAGAACCCGTCGGCGAACGTTGTGACCGACAGCGGAGACACGGCTTGGCTGGTCGCCGTGACGATGAGGGCTTCGTTGAGCACATTGACGCCCCCGAAGCCCAAATCGGTGCGCGTGGACGTCAACTGAATGCGGTAACCCGCCACGATTTGGTCGATGGTGATGACGCCCAAGGAGCTGTCCGTGTCGAAAACGCCATCGTTGTCGCTCGCGGTGAAGGTGCTGTTGATCGACACGGTGAAAGCGGCGCGGCTTTCGGACGTGTTCGCCAACGTGGCCGCGATGGCGACCGCCGCCACTGTCAAGAATCTGCAAATCATGGGAACGTACTCCTTCTCAAGGTGCTGAAACCGACGCGGAACGACAGGCCCCGCGCCAACTGGAGACTTATCCTTTGGGCCTCGGATAAGGCGAGTTTTTCAACGTTTCCGTCGGGCCGCCGGGACTGCGCGGTGCGAGGGCCAGATTCGCCATTTGTCGGGCGGTCACATAGTGAACGTGAAAATTTGGATTGGCACCCGAAAGTATCGCCAGTTCTTCGTAAAACCTCACGGACGATTCGCCGAGAAGAACCTTCTGATTCGGTTCGTGGACGCCGTGTGTATGGAGCTTCACAAAGCGCCAATTCGGGTTGAGCGGGGTCGCGACGCGGGCTCGCATCCAAAGATCAAGTCTCAATATATTAGGAGGTTGATTGTACTGCAAGCATGAATTTTCGACTTTGGGGATAATGCCGAATTTTCTGCGTCTCCAATCCAACAGAAGAGGCCCTTGAATCATGAGCAGACCGTTGCGCGGTTTTGCGCAAGTCCCTACCGATATTCCCGTATTGTGAGATTTCGATAGGCCCGATTGATCCGTGGCCCAATAAATACTGTTGACCGTACGAGTTTGCGTTTCACTCGGGGAGGATGGCAACGTAAAATCCGCGTAACAACCAGTTTCCGTCAAAATGTCGATTTCGTTGTTCACCCCGCACTTTCGCCCGTCCCGCCTACAGTTGTTCAAAGCCCAGTTGCCGTGGATAAATGCATAGATCGGTTCGCCCGTAGTACAATCTTGGGACAACAGCCCGTGTCTATCATGCAGCGTGTTTTTGAACGCCATTAGCGTGTTCCGCAGGTTGTCGGCAGTGTCGTTATCATGGTGCAAGTGGATTTCCACTTCTCCATAACCCTTCCGGCAAAGACCGGCGACCATATCCACCAACTCCGGTTCGTACTCGTCCTCAGGATAGAAAAACGAGTGCTGCGGGGTCCGTCCTGCGCAGTCCCGGAAACGATCGAATAATTTTGGGTACTCGTCTACCCACCGTTGTATCCTCGACTTCGCTTTAGCGGGCGATGCACCACCGCGTTTGGGTTCGTAGTGGTCACATATGGCCAGGATCAAATGCACCGGTTCGTCGAAATTCAAAGTTCTCCGTCTCCCGGACGAGAGCAAATACGGCAACAACCAACGGTCGAGACCTTTGCTGCGCATACCGGCGTACAAGGCTGCGCACCCCAGTGCCACACCGCCCGTTGCAATTCCGAGAGTATCGAGGTTCTCCATTATGCAATCCACTCGCTGTCTGTTCTTGAAAGGATTGGGCGGACCCCGCTGCGTTTTGTGCGTTTCCACGTGCCCGATTGATAGTGGAACAGCCATCTGAAAAATCCGACCAGCAGCGCGGCGTTCATCGTTGCGAACATCGTCGGCAGGCGCCAAACCCGTAGGAATTTGGGTTTGGATGGCACCCAATTGCCAAGGAGGGCCGCGGTGTACCCACCGACCTGCAAAGTCAACGCCAGTTGTCCGAATAGCGTGTCCAGCAGCAAAAAATTCAGTGCAAACGCCGCGATCAGCAAGAAGGGGCAAAACCAACGGACCACTTTGTGAAATAAGAATGAGAAGGAAATCCAACCGTGGCGGGGCCAGAGCAAACGCCAAAGCATGCCGATGCTTTGGAAGCCGCCCGCGCCGATCCGGGACCGGCGGTGGAATTCGTCGCGGATACTCGGAGCCGTCTCTTCACAAGCTACGGCCCGAGTTTCGTAGACAATCCGGCAGCCGTAGCGCCGCTTGGCCGCCAGCGGAATATAAAAATCGTCGATAATGGTCCCGGCTGGCACCCCCGTGAATAAATCTTTCCGGATGGCGTAAATCGCCCCGTTCGAGCCGAGTAACGCACCCAACTTGCTTTCGCACTTCTTCAGGAAGGTCTCGTATTTCCAATACAGACTGTCGACATTGTCGCCGGTGGAAGGATCGGTCATGACCAATCGGCCGCACACGACCCCGATCTCAGGGATCGCGAACCAATCCGCAAGGCGCCGGAGCGAATCCTCGCGCATGGTCGTGTTGGCGTCCGACAGGATGATAATTTCGCCGCGCAGACCCGCGAAAGCATCGTTGAGCACACTAGCTTTGCCGCGGTTTTGAGTATAGTCGATCAGCCGAATGCGTCCCGGATGGGCTGCGGCCACGCGGCGGACGATTGCGCACGTATCATCCGTACTGCCATCGGAAGCAATGACGATTTCGAGCCGTTCGGAGGGATAGTCGAGCGATAGAGCGTTGTGGAGTCTCCGTTCAATTTCGCCTTCCTCGTTGTGCGCGGCGATGAGCAAAGACGCAAACGGTAGCTGGTTCACCGGCAATGGATTCGGCTTCTCCGAGCGCCCGAACACTTTGGACAGCAAGTAAATGGTTGTAGGGTAGCCCGCATACGCAAAAGCCACGGTCGACAGGCAAAGAGTCAACAAAGTCGCGGCGACCCAAAATTCGTTTTGCATGACTACCCACCTTTTCGGTTGCCGCAGGGGTTGTCTGGATGCCGACCCCATCAGTGCGCGGCGATTCTGGTTAGAAATTTGGTGGGAGAAGACCGAGCAGAATGATTGCAGTTCACGTGCCATGATCGGTGGAATTGATCGGTCAGACTGTATGGATTTGCCAGCGCAGAATTGTGCGCGATGCAACGGAAGTCGAGGTGACAAAATCGGGAGTTCCCGACACGGTCCTGAGCTTTTTCAATGCTGAGGGGGTCTATCAAACCACCGGCCCATTGATGGAATCGTGTGGTTGCCAGATGTCTTCGGAGATTGCCTTCGCGCCCGCCCGCTCGAATTGGTGCGCTTCGCGGGAACTCTAGCAGGCGACAGGTCACCCAATACGTCAAATACCCGCCACTGTTGGCCCTCACACAAGACTTCACCCCCACCGAATCCGAAGACTCCCTCTATTAGGGTATACCTCCGGGTTTTGACACGGCGTTAGGCAAACAGCGGTTTTCGCAGGTCACGCTCTGCGTGACGCCGGTGAGGATCCGGTACGGGTCTGGCGTCACGCAAAGCGTGACCTACGAAAACTCCAAGAATCGTTGCTACACCCCGACCGAGTGTGGCAACGATTCTTGGAGGTTGTCCTCGCCGGCGGTGTTCGGAGGTGACTCTTGGCGCGACGTTGATGCGCATCGAAAACACCTCGGGAAATTGCTTCCAACAGAGTGTGGGACACCCCACTTTGGAACCATTTAAAAGAATTGGAAGAATCGGAGCCGAAACGGCCCTTGTGGCCGATCCTCATGAATAGCAATGACTTGCGTCATGAAATCTGAAGAAACTCCCGAGCCGACCGAGGCGGGGTGTTGGAACAATCGCCTTTGGAACAATCGCCTTTGGACGAATGCCGGGAACGCCTCCCAGAAGCACGACGAGACGATCTCGCAAATACCGCATCCGCGTTCGATGCCCCAGGCCCAGCCCAGTTCCAGCCACCTCCAAGAATCGTTGCTACACCCCTCGGTCGGATTCACTCTTGCGATAAACCCCCGGCTCGGCTATGCGGCGGCGAGCGCGGTTATTCCGGGGGAGTTCGTCATGGATCGTCGACGATTCGTCGTGTTCGGTGCGGGGTTGGGGATCTCGGTCGCCGGCGGGTGGGGTTGCCGGTCGCAGCAGACCGGGACCGTGCTGAGCGACGATAAAAAAGATCTGTCCGGTAGCCACGCCGCCGGGGCCGAGACGTACAAACCGCTGATCGACGACGCGCTGGGCAAGTTGCTCGCCCGGCAGAATAGCGGCATCCAACCCGCGTCCGTCCCAGGCCCGGTCGTCAAGCGAGTCTGCTTCGTCGGCCTCGAAAACAAGTCGTCCGAAGACCTCGGCGACTTCAAAGATCAGATCGTCGAAATCCTCGACACGAAGATCAACACTTCGGGGACGTTCGCCCCGATCAGCCGGAAGTTCGTCCAAGCGGGCCTGACGGAAACCCGGTTGCGGCCCGACGAACTCTTCCTCCCCGCGAACCAGCACAAGTTCCTCGCGGCCATGGAAGCCCAAGGCACGCCGTTCGACTACATGCTGTACGCCACCGTGACCTCGGGAACGACCCGCGATAACTCGTCGACCCAGAAAGATTACCTCCTGACGCTCGAACTCGTCGACATCAAGACCGGTGCACCGGACAAAGAATCGGCGTCGATCCGCAAGGGCTACTCCAAATCCTTCGGTTTGAAACGATAAATCGGCACGCATTCGGGGGGGGGCGATCATGCGTTGCATTTGGACCGGAATTCTCGTGGCGCTGCCGTTGGCCCTCGGCTGCGCCACGCACGCCGACAAGTTGACCGGCATCCGCGGCGCGTATCATTCCGGGGATCTCGTTTCAACTCAAGCGCAGCTCGATGCGGCCATCGCCAAGAAGAACCGCGACGCGGACGTGCTGAAGCTCGACAAGGCCACGGTCTTACTGAGCGAAGGCAAACCGCGCGAGGCGGAGGTGCTCTTCCGCGAACTCCGCGACCGCTTCGACGCCCTCGATGGCAAGGATGCCAAAGAACAAATCGCCTCGATGCTCACCGACGATCAGCGTTTGGCCTACGCCGGCGAAGACCACGAAAAGGTACTCATCCGCTTCTATCTGTCGCTCTGCAACCTGTTGCAAAATGGCGGCGACGCCTCGGCCTACGCGCTGCAGGTGAATCAGAAACAGCAGCAGATCATCGACCAAGGCGCCGGCACCGGGCCGGACGGAAAGAACCTCAAAGAAGGGTACAAGCTCGTCGCCTCCGGCGCGTATTTGCACGCGGCGCTGCGTGAAGAGACCCATGCCAACTACGACGATGTCGCCCGTTCGCTGCAGCAAGTCGCGCAATGGCAACCCGACTTCACGCCGATCAAAGCCGACCTCGACCGGGCGAAGAACGGCCGGCACTCCGCCCCCGGCCACGGCGTCGTGTACGTGTTCACCATGGTCGGCCGCGGCCCGATCCGCGAAGAGCGGATGGAGATCGTCAGCACCGTCTCGCTACTGATCGCGGACCGGATGGTCACGGCGCTCGGCAAGCAATCTCTGCCGCCGACGATCGCCCCGATCAAGGTGCCGCGGGCCGTGAAGGTGCCGAACAGCGTCGATTCGGTGCTGGTCGTGGAAGCGGGCAAGTCGCTCGGCAAAACGCAGACGCTCACCGACATCGGCACCATGGCGGTGCAGCAGTCGGACGCGCAATTGCCCGAGGCCATCGCCCGCGCCGTTGTACGCCGGGTCGTGAAAAAGGCGATCGTCTACGGGACCAAAGAAGCCATCGGCACCGATAAGAATCAACTCGCCAGCGTCGCCCTCGACGTGGCGGGGGTCGTCTGGGAAGCGACCGAATCGGCCGATACGCGCTGCTGGGGCTTGCTGCCGGACAAGATCCAAGTCTTGCGACTGGAACTTCCAGCGGGGGAACACGACCTGAATCTGCAAGCGATGGGATCGGGCATCCACGGCATCCACGGCACCCCGGACAGCGTCCGCGTGACGGTGGCCGACGGCCGGAATTCGTACGTTGTCGCCCACTACCCCGGCATGAAAGCTGTGGGGAAGATCAACGTCAGTAAGCCGTAGCCCGTGGCGACAAGTCGAGTTGGAACCAGCCAAGCTCTCGAAGTCACCCTGGACCGTGACGACAAGTTGGAAACTTGTCGTCACGTCAGCAAGCCGTAAGGCGTGGCGACAAGTTTCCAACTTCAGTGCTTTCCAATTGAGCTAGAGAACGCAGGCTCCGTTCGCTAGAGGGGTTGTGTCAAGCAATCGCCTCCAGGAAGGAGCCTGCGTTCGATGAAACTCTATCACCCGCCGCGATCC
>JANXTU010000072.1 GCA_025352235.1 Fimbriiglobus sp. | reverse complement strand
GGATCGCGGCGGGTGATAGAGTTTCATCGAACGCAGGCTCCTTCCTGGAGGCGATTGCTTGACACAACCCCTCTAGCGAACGGAGCCTGCGTTCTCTAGCTCAATTGGAAAGCACTGAAGTTGGAAACTTGTCGCCACGTCAGCAGGCGAGGCCCGATCCCGTAGCAAAACCGACTTCCCCCGACGGATCCAACGATCCGACTACGTCGAGTCCGTTGGCATACCAATTGCCGCAAACCGATCTGTTATCACCAAATCCTCAGTCGGGATTTCCATGCAAAAGACTCTCCGAATTCTAATCATCGGTCTCGTCGCGCTGGCGGTGCTGGTCGCCGTCGGATACTTCGGCCTGAGGATGTATTTGAATTCCAACTCGGTGAAGGAATTGGCATCGGCGAAACTGACGGAAAAGCTCGGGGGCGAAGTCCGCGTTACCGAGATGTCGAGCGATATGAACAGCACGACCCTCCAAGTGGAAATCCCCGGCGGCGTGTCCGAACCACCGCTCGTGAAAGGGACTATTCGCGTCGACGTTTCCCCACTCGGCCTGGCGGCGGGGAGCCACCCGAAATCGATCCGCATCGACAATGCCACCCTCCGCCTCCGATTCGACCGCGACGGCAACATCCTCGGCAAATTGCCGAAGCCCCCCGGCGGCGGGGGCGGGGGCGGGGCGTTCCCCACCATCGAAGTGCGCGGAGCGACGGTTCATATCGCCCAAGCGGGCAAACCCGATTTCCACATCGACGGCGTCGATTTGCGGATCGCCGAGAAAGATTCGAAACTGAGTATCGAGGGAAGAATCGACGATCCCGAATTCGCAGCGTGGACGGTGACGGGCGAGTGGGCCACCGGCGGATCGACCGGGACGGTCACGCTGGAGACCCTCGGGCCGGTGCGCGTGACGCCCGCGAAATTGAAATCGATTCCCTTCGTACCCAAAGAAACATGGGAGTCGGTCGAACTCGACGGGACGACGACGGCCACCGTGACGGTCGGCCGCAACGCCGAATCGAAGTGGACCTGGCGGGTCGAATGCAAACCGACGGGGACGCGGTTGAAGATCCTCCCGATCGATTTGGAACTGACCGAAACCTCCGGGACCGTGCTGGTCGACGGGGCGAAAGTCACGCTCTCCGGCGTCGTCGGGAAGACGGCCGACGGGACCGTGCAATCGGTCGGCGATTCCGTCCTCGACTTCGGACCGAAGCCGTCGCGGTTGGAATTCAACCTGAAGGCGACCGACCTCGACGCGAAGAAAACCCCCGCCAGTTGGGGGTTGTCGAATTTGGTCAACGAGGGTCGGGTTCACGGGGGCGGTAAGTTTGTTTTGCTGGTCGGCGACGGGAAACTCCGGACCGAAGGCAAATGGCGCACGGTCGTCAAAGGCACGGCCTTCGGTGGTACGGTCGAGATCAAACTCTTCCCCAAGTTCGACGGCAAAGGGTTGCAGTTCCAAGACGACGGCGGCCAAACCGCGAACTGGCCCCGGGACGCGGCGGCCTTGCTGATGGCCACACTGATTCAACCGCCGCCGGTGCCGCTGAAGAAGGAACCGGAGACCCAATACGTCCGGGCGAACCTCAAACTCGTGGAGGTGGACATCGCCGAGCTGGTGGCCAAGGCGGAACTCGCGTCGCCCGTCCAACTCGCCGGGAAAGCAACGCTCGACATCAATGCGGAGATCCCCGTCAACAAGGCCGATTCGCTCAAATATTACCGGGCCACCGGCACCCTGCGGTCGCGGAGTTTGCAAATCGAGAACCTCACGTTGACGGATGTCGCGGCCGAAGTGCAACTGAAAGACGGCGTCTTGATGCTCACCAAGTTCGCGGCCGAGTTCCCCAAGGGCACCGGCGCGAAAGCCGGCAGTTTCACGGGCACCGCCACGTTCGGCCTCGAACCGCGCACCGATTTGGTCGCCGATCTCAAGCTCGAGGAAGTCCCCCTCGGCCAAGTCTTCGCGGCGTTCCCCGGATTGAAAGATAAAGCGGCGGGCATCGTCTCCGGCGCCTTCCACCTCAAGATCCCCGGCGACAAACTCGCGGAGGTGAAATCCTACGAAGCCGACGGCAAACTCACGTCGACGGGGGTCACTGTATTCGGCCAAAAATCCGACAAGCTATCGATTCAAATCGCGTTGAAGAACGGCATCGCCGCACTGACGAAGGCCGAGGCGGACGCCTACGGCGGCACGATCTCGGGCGACGCCAAATTGGCGCTCGTCGGCCGAGAGAGCGGGTCGTTCCAACTCAAATTCAAGACCATCGACGCGGGGGCGCTCGTCCGGGGAATTCCGGATAGCCCCGTGAAACTCGCGGGCAAATTCGACGGCCAACTCATCGGTACTTTGCCATCGCTCGAAGGGTTTGAAGCCTCCAAAATCACCGCCGATCTCGATCTCACTTCGACGAAACTGATCGTCCAAGGCATCCCGACGACCAAGCTGACGGGCAAACTCGGCTACAAACCCGGTGCCATCACGTACGCACTCAAAGGCGACGCCCTCGGCGGCTCGTTCGATGTCGACGGGACTTATCCACTCGGCACGGCCGATCCGAAAAAGCCGATCGAGAAACTAGGCGGGACCATCCGTATTCAACGGCTACGGCTCGACCGTTTGGCCCGCGAATTGCGCATCGATTCGCTCGAACCGCTCCGCGGGGTCGTGACCCTCTCGCTCGACTATACCCACGGCGCGAACGGCCCCACCGGCGGTGGGAGGATCGAAATCCGCGACTTCGCCTGGGGCGACGCCCGCTTCGACACGACCGACTTGGTCTCGGAGATCCGCGTCTCGGGCGACGGTTTCGAGATCCCCGCGATCACCGGTGAACTCGCGGGCGGATCGCTCCGCGGTCGCGTCCGCTACGACTTCGACGAGCCGCGCAAAAGCCTGCTGACGTTGAAGCTCCAAAACGCCAACGCGATGGCCCTGCTGGCGCCGCTCGGGTTGAAAGCGGACAGTGGCCGGGTTTCGATTTCGCTCCGGAGCAGCATCGGCAAGAGCTTCCGCGGTAGCGGCGCTGTGACGGCCGCCCGCGCGAAAATCGAAGGCGTCGATGTCTCGGATGTGCGCATCCCCGTGGCCTGGGCTTTTAGCCCCGGTGGCGGGGCCCAGTTCACCGTCCGCGATGCCAAGGCCACGGTCGCCCATGGGAGCGTCCGCGCGAAGTCCGAAGTCGTCTGGAATGGTTCGGCCCGCGTCGAAGGGTTGCTCGAATTCGTCGATGTGAACGTCGGCGATCTCGCCAAGGGGTTCGGCACGCAGACTTACGGCATCGGCAAAACCACCGGCCGTTTCGACTTCCGCGGCAACGATGTGCGGTCCGCGTCCGACTTGCAAGGCACGCTCAGCGCTCGTTTCGGGCAGACCACCATCCGCGAAATTCCGATCCTCGGCTCCTTGAACAACGTGTTCTCACCCGTCCAAGCGCTGACGCGCTTCGACTCCGGCGAACTGACCGCCCGACTCGGTTCGGGGCTTTTCCGGATCGAGCGTTTGGCACTCGCCGGGACCGGGGCCAAGCTCTTCGCCGACGGCACCGTATCGCTGGACGGCAAACTCGATTTGGACGTCGTGTACAACACCGGCCAAATCGGGCCCAGTGCCCCGCTCATCCGGACGGTGCTACGCGATATTCCGGCCATCGGGCCGATCCCCGTGGGGTTGATCGTGCGGATCACGGAAGGCTTGTCCAACCGGATCGTCCGCGTTCACATCGACGGCACGACCGACCGACCCACGACCCGCGTGAACCCGTCGGCTCTGCTCAGCGAAAACGCGGTGAGGTTCTTCGTGGGGCAATACGTGCCTTTGGCGAACCCGTTGAAGTGAAGCTCAGACGTCTTTCTTGAACTCTTCTTTGTCGATCTTGTAGTGGGCGATTTTGTCGGTGATGCTGCGCCGCGATAGGCCCGTGATTTTGGCGCACTTGCCGACGTGGCCGCGGGTTTTTCGGAGCGCCTTGCGCAGGTAGCGCTCCTCGAATTTGCCAGTGATCTCCGACATTTGCTCGGGTAGCGAGCGCTGGAGATCGACTTGGAAGGCGCTGGCCTTGCCCGAGGTCGGCACCGCGATCAAATCTGGCGGGAGGTTGTTGGTGTGGATCGTTCCGTCGCGGGCCGTGACACAGGCCCGTTCGATCGCGTTCTCGAGTTGGCGGACGTTGCCGGGCCAATTGTGATCGAGCAGGAGTTGCATCGCGGCCGGGTCGATCTCGGGGGGCGTTTTGCCGCGCGCGTATTTCTGGGCGAAGTGCGCCGCCAACAGGGGCACGTCTTCCAAGCGATCCCGCAGCGGCGGCAGTTCGATGCGGATGACGTTGAGGCGGTAATACAAATCTTCGCGAAAGGCGCCGTCGCGGACCATCTTGTCCAGCGACCGGTGCGTCGCGGCGATCAGGCGCACCTCGATGTTGATCGGTTCGGCCCCGCCGACTCGCTCGATGCGGCGCTCTTGGATCACCCGCAGCAACTTGACCTGCATGTGCAGTGGAATATCGCCGACTTCGTCGAGGAACAGCGTCCCTTTGTTGGCTTGTTCAAACCGCCCTTTCCGCTGGGCGATGGCCCCGGTGAACGAACCCTTTTCGTGGCCGAACAATTCGCTCTCCAAAAGCGATTCGGGCACGGCTGCGCAGTTGACTGCCACCAGTTGACCACTGCGGTTCTCAGCGGACGCTTGGTGGATGGCCCGCGCGATCTGTTCCTTGCCGGTCCCGGTTTCCCCGCAGATCAAGACCGTACTGGTCGTGTCGGCGATATTTCCGATGAGTTCGAACACGTCGTGCATCTTCGGGCTCTTGCTGAGCACATTCTGGAACGAGTGCCGTTGCTGCAACTGCATCCGCAAGCTGGCGACTTCGTCTTGGAGCGCGCGGTTTTTGAGCGCCCGTTGGACTAGCAAACAGAGGTGGTTCGGGTCGGCCGGCTTCGTCAGGAAGTCGAAGGCGCCGTATTGCATGGCCGCGACGGCGTCCTTGATGCTGCCGTGCCCCGTGGTCACGATCACCGTCACGGGGATGCGTTTGGCTTGGATCTGCTCCAGCAGTTTCATACCGCCGAGTTTGGGCATTTGCAGATCGGTGATGACTAGGCTGTACGTATTCTTGGCGAGCAATTCGAGCGCCTGCGCGCCGTCTTTGGCGGCGTCGACTTTCAGCCCCAGGGCCACTTCCAACAGTTCGCAGAGCGACGTCCGGGCATCTTCCAAATCTTCGACGACCAACACCCGTTGGGAAATCGGCGGTTCTACGAGTTCGGACATGGCGACGCCTCGGGTGGGATTTTCAACTTCCAAGTCACTGGCACACGGCTAGCATATCACTGGCAATCGCCATACCAAAACTGGGCAATCGCCTTCTCATTCCCGAATGGGGTGTTCGGTGTACGAATGGCTCGCGTCGACCGACGGCTTTGTCCCACGGAAAATTTGCGGGGCGTGGTCGCCCGGACTGGTCTGGCTCCACGCCGGCTCGGACATCTTGATTTGGCTCGCGTACGTATCGATTCCACTGGCACTGGTCTACTTCGCGCGCCGACAGGGCCTCGGCCGCTTGAACCGGCTCGTCTGGCTCTTCGCGTTGTTCATCCTCTGCTGTGGGTTCACGCACTTCATCGAAGCCCTGATGTTCGAGAAGCCGTTGTATCACCTATCCGGAGTGATGAAAGCGATCACGGCCGTGGTGTCGTGGGTGACGGTACTGGCGTTGATCCCCGCCATCCCGACGTTGCTGGCGGGCTTCAATCGGAGCGGCGACCCCTCGCGGGAAATGCCCTCACTCGGGGAGATGCCAGCGGCGGCGGACCCGAAAACGAGGCGCCCTCTGGAACAGTACAGCGTGGCCATCCTCGCCGCCGTGCTCGCGATCTTGGTGCGGGGTTTGCTCGATCCGTTCATGGCCGGGGAGCACGCCTTCGTCATCCCGTTGCTGGCCGTCGTCTTCGTCGCGTGGCACAGCGGCTTCTGGCCGAGCATCGTCACGTTGCTCGTCAGCATGATCGCCATGATTTTCTTTTTCCTCGAGCCGAAGCAAACCTTCATCGTGGCGAAACTCTCGGATCAACTCGCCGTCGGGTTTTTCATGTTCGCCGGCGTCGGCTGCGCCTCGCTGGGCCAATCCCAACTCAACCAAAGTCGGCGGGCTGCGCGGCATTTGTTCTCGGCCGAGGCGAAGCAGCACGAACTCGAAGCGCTGACGCTGCAACTGGAGCAATCCCAACGCCAAACGGCCGAGACCCTCGCCCAGCTCGACATGTTCGTGATGAACGCCCCCCTCGGGATGGCCTTCTTCGACAAAGAGATGCGGCTCCTGCGGATCAACAAACACTTGGCAGACGCCAACGGCTTGCAGGTTGAAAAGCATCTCGGCAAACCACTCGACGAACTCGTCGCGCATTTGCAGCTGGAAGGATTGGCCGAATCTCGGATCGTGCTGGAGACGGGGGAAGCCCTCACGAATCGGCTCGTCGTCGGCAAGCCGGGTGTGCCGGCGGTGGCGGGCCGCGTTTGGGAATCGAGCTATTACCCGGTGCGAGAAGCCGACGGCCCATTGCTGGGCGTCGGCGTGGTCACCCTCGAAATCAGCCAGAGACTGCGCGACGAGCGGGCGCTGAAAGACCGCGAAGCGCAATACCGCAGCTTGGCCGAATCGATGCCGCAGATCGTTTGGGTCGCGCGGCCGGACGGAGACTACGAGTACTTCAACGCGGTCTTTTACGAGTACACCGGCCTGGCCGAAGGCGGGGGGCACGGTCGGACCTGGCTCGATTCGTTGCACCCGGAAGACCGGGACGCGACCGAAGGGCGCTGGTTGCATTCGATGCGGACCGGGGGCGTCTACGAAGCCAACTACCGCATCCGCGGGGCTTCGGGCGAATACCGCTGGTTCCTCGCCCGCGGATTGCCCCAACGCGACGACGACGGGGTTATTTTGCGATGGTTCGGTACTGCCACCGACATCGACGACGCGCGGCGGGTCGGCGACGCTCTGATCCGGAGCGAGGCGATGTTGCAGTCGTCTCACACGGAATTGGAAACCCGCGTCGCGGTGCGGACCGTCGAGTTGTCCGACGCGATTTCGGCCCTCAAAGACGAAGTCGAGTTCCGCGTCCGCGCCGAAGCGAACGTCAAAACTTCGGCCAACGAATTGCGCCGCAGCAATGAGGAACTCGAACAATTCGCCTACGTCGCGTCCCACGACTTGCAGGAACCGCTGCGGAAGATCCAAGCCTTCGGTGACCGCTTGAAAACGAAGTGCGGCCCGCAGCTCGGAACCGAAGGCCACGACTACATCGAGCGGATGTTGTCGTCGTCGAAGCGGATGCGGCAACTGATCAACGATTTGCTGGCCTACTCCCGGTTGACGACCAAATCGCGTACCTACTCCCCGGTTTCGCTGGCGTCGATCGCCGTGGGGATTTTGTCGGATCTCGAAATCCGAATTCAGCAATCCGCCGCGACGGTGGAAGTCGGCGTGCTGCCGACGATCGACGCGAACCCTTTACAAATGCGGCAGTTATTCCAGAACCTCCTCAGCAACGCCCTGAAGTTCGCCCGGCCCAACGTCCCGCCCGTCGTATCGGTTTATTCCGATATTCTTCCCGGCGAACGGCCCTTGTGCCGACTGCGATTCCGCGACAATGGCATAGGATTTGATGTAAAGTATTTGGATCGGATCTTCCAAGTCTTCCAGCGCCTCCACGGGCGCGGGGAATACGAAGGCACCGGAGTCGGGCTGGCAATTTGCCATAAGATTGCCCAACTGCACGGCGGCGACATCACCGCCGAGAGCATCCCAGGGCACGGGGCGACGTTTATCGTCACCCTGCCCGTTCGCCAACCGATTTCCCGAGCGGAGCTTAATGAATAACAACCCGAAACCGATCACGATTTTGATGGCCGACGACGACGCGGAAGACCGCCAACTGACCAAGGAAGCATTCGAAGAAAACTGCCTGAGCAACGATTTGCGCTTCGTCGAAAATGGTGAAGAGATGCTCGATTACTTGAACCGCCGCGGCAAGTTCACCGATCCGAAAACGTCACCTCGGCCCGGTTTGATCTTGCTCGATTTGAATATGCCGCGCATGGATGGCCGGGAGGCGCTGCGGGAAATGAAAGCCGATCCGCGGTTCAAGTCGATCCGCGTGGTGGTGATGACGACTTCGCAAGCGGATGAGGACATCGCGCACAGCTATAATCTCTCGGCTTCCTCTTACATCATGAAGCCGGTGACCTTCGAGGGGCTTCTGGACGTGGTCCGCGTCCTGGGGCGGTATTGGCTCGAAATCGTTCAACTCCCGGATAACGGCGATGATACCCCGAGCTGACGGCGCGACGATCCGGGTTCTGTTGATCGACGACGATTCCGACGATTACCTCATCACCAAAAGCCTCTTCGCCGAAATGCCAGGGCACCCGTTCGAAATCGACTGGGTCGGCGGCTACGACGAAGGGCTCGACGCCATCTGTCGGGGTTCGCACGACGTCTATTTGCTCGACTACCGCCTCGGGATCAAGGACGGCATCGCCCTGTTGACCGAAGCGCGGGGGAAAAATCCGAGCGCCGCCGTCATCATTCTGACGGGCCAAGGCGAGTACGAAATCGACCGCAAAGCCATCGCCGCGGGCGCGTCGGATTACTTGGAAAAGAGCCGCCTCGACTCGGTTCTGCTCGAGCGTTCCATCCGCCACGCCCTGCTGCAAAAGTATTACCAAACCGACCTGGAAGCGACGGTGGCCGCGCGGACCCGGGAACTCGAAGCCGCGAACGCGAGCTTGAAAATCGTCGTGACGGCCCGCGAAAAAGGCGTCGCCGATTTGAAGGAAGCGGATCGTCGCAAAGACGAGTTCTTGGCGATCTTGGCCCACGAACTCCGCAATCCACTCGCCCCGATCCGCAACGCGCTCACCATCATCAAACTGAAGCACGACGCGCCGAAAATCGTCGACCGGGCCATTGAGATGATCGACCGGCAAGTCGTCCACATGGTCCGGCTCATTGACGACCTGACGGACATCTCTCGGATCACGCGGAACAAATTCCATCTCATCCGCGAGCCGGTTCGGCTTTCGGAGGTGCTCGCGGCCGCGATCGAGCATAGCCAGCCCCAAATCGACAGGTCCGAGCTCGGACTCGTCGACCGCACCGCTACGGGCGAAATGGTTTTGCGTGCCGATCGGCTCCGCCTCGCGCAAGTATTCTCGAACTTGCTGAACAACGCCGCGAAGTACACCGAGCCGGGCGGAACGGTCGAGATCACCTCGGCGGTCCACGACCGCGTCCTCTCCGTTTCGATCCGGGATACCGGCGTCGGCATCCCGGCCGAGCAGATGCCCCACCTGTTCGAACTCTTCACGCAAATCGATCGAACGCTCAACCGCTCCCAAAACGGCCTCGGCATCGGACTTGCACTCGCTCTCCGCCTCGTGACGATGCACGGCGGGACGTTGGAAGCGGCGAGCGAAGGCCTTGGCCACGGCGCAACTTTCACCGTCCGATTGCCCTTCGACGCGGAATGACCCGGTCCACCGATCAATCATAACCCGGCGGCGCACCTGCTCCGGAAGAACGGAGTTCTCAGCATGGCGAGTGAAGCCCCTAACAAAGCTTGGCAGCGGGCGTTGACCACGCTCTCGGCGCTCGCCCTGTTCGCCACGATCATCACCGCCCTCTACTGGGCGCGCACGGTATTCATCCCCGTGACGATGGCGATTTTCCTCGCTTTCATCTTGAGCCCACTCGTGCTTTGGTTGCGACGGCTCGGCCTCGGCAAAGCGCCGACCGTGATCCTCGCAGTGGCGCTGGCCGCCGTCGTCGTGCTGGGCGTGCTCGGGGTCGTCACCTGGCAACTGGCCGAGTTGACCATGACCTTGCCGGAGCAAGTCGGCACCATCAAAGAAAAGCTCGAGTCCGCGCGGCGAGCCCTCGGCGCGGGCGGGGATAACCGCTTTGAAAAGATGTTCGACGAACTCGCCGGAACGATCGCGCCCGTCGCCAATCCGGACGAAAACAGAACCGTCGTAGTGGAATCGAAAAGCAATCCGTGGTTGTCTCGGGCGCCGGAATACCTCAGCCCCGCGGCGGAAGTCTTCGGGCAAGCCGCGTTCTCGTTGGTACTGGCCATCTTCATCTTGTGGAAGCGCGACGACCTCCGCAACCGCTTCATCCGACTCATCGGCGACACCCGCTTGACGACCGCCACCAAAGCCGTCGACGATGCGTCCCGCAGAATCAGTCGCTACCTCCTGATGCAGCTGCTCATCAACAGCGTTTTCGGGGTCCTCATCGCGGCCGCGATGTTCTTCATCGGCGTCAAGTACGCTCTATTGTGGGGCGTGGTCGCGTCGCTGATGCGCTACATCCCGTACCTCGGCACTTGGCTCGGACTCCTCCCGGCCGTCTTGGTGACCATCGCCTTCACCGACGGCTGGTGGCAACCCCTCACGGTGATCGCCGTCTACGGCGTTCTCGAACTCATCTGCAACAACGTCCTCGAGCCCGAGCTGTACGGAAAGAGCATGGGGCTATCGGAAGTCGCGCAGCTCATCGCCGCCGCCTTCTGGGCCTTCCTCTGGGGGCCGATCGGTTTGATCCTGTCCGGCCCGCTCACGGTGGTGCTGCTGGTCCTCGGCAAATACGTCTCGGGGTTGCACTTCTTCGAGATCCTGCTGGGTGATGAACCGGTGCTGGGCCTCGACGTCCGCTTTTACCAACGGCTCACGGCGCGCGACCAAGACGAAGCGTGGGAACTCATCCGCGACGAATTGAAAACGAGGCCGCGGACGGACGTGTTCGATTCCATTATCATCCCGGCACTCAGTTTTGCCAAACGCGACTCGGAACAAAATGACCTCGCGCCCGAGGATCTCGCCCGCATGCTGTTGATGGTCCACGAGATCGTAGACGATGCCGCCGAGCCGGATGCGAAGATCGCCGCTCAGACCCCCGGCGAGGTTCCACAAATAGAAAAGGTCCGAGTTTTGGTCATCCCCGCCAAAGATGCGAGCGATGAACTCGCCGGAAACATGCTGAGTAGTTTGATGGACGACAAAGTCTGGGAAGTCGATGTGTCTCCGGTCGCGCAGTTAACTTCCGAAGTGATCCAGCGGGCCGCAGCCTCCCAACCGGCCGTCATTGTCATCTGCTCGCTGCCGCCCGGCGGACTGGCGCACTCCCGTTATGTGTGCAAGCGCATCGCGAAACAATTTCCCAAAGCCCGGATCGTAGTCGGCCGTTGTGGTGCTTCCGACGATGCTCCCGAAGCGGCGAGTCTCCTCACCGAAGCCGGGGCATCGCACATCGCCAACAATTTGGCCGACACCGT
>JANXTU010000055.1 GCA_025352235.1 Fimbriiglobus sp. | reverse complement strand
AGGTCGTCGGTACCTGGGGCTTCCGCCCCAGGCTGTATAAGTCGGCCCCGTTGGGGCGAAGAAGGGTTCAAACTCCATCGGACGGTCGCCACAGCCAACAAAGCAGATTTGCCCGCTACGAAAACTCGATGTCCGCTCTAGTCGCCGCAGTCGGCGAAGACGTCGCGGAAGTCCCCGTGGACGGTGGCGAAGAGGTCCAGCAAGCGCGGGTCGAAGTGGCCGGGGAACTCTTCGCGCATGCGGCGGACGGTCTCGGTGTGGGTCTCGCCCGCTTTGTAAATCCGGCGCGAGCGGAGGGCGTCGTAGACGTCGCCGATGGCAACAATGCGGGCCGCGAGCGGGATCGTTTCCCCCGCGAGTCGGTCCGGGTAGCCGGTGCCGTCCCATTTTTCGTGGTGGTGCCGAGCGATCTCGATGGCGATGGCGAAGAAACCCGAAGCGAACGCGAAGCGATCGGTGACGAACGCCAGCGTGTCGGCCCCCGCGGCGGCGTGCGACTGCATCGCGAGGCGCTCGTCGGCCGTCAGGGCGCCGGGCTTGTTCAAAATGTGATCCGGCACCGCGACTTTGCCGATGTCGTGCAGCGGCGAAGCGTCTTGGATCGTTTGCAAAACCTCCGGCGAAAGCCGGGACGCGAAAGCCGGCGATGCCGCGGCCGCCTCCCCGAGGATGCGGCTGTAGCTTTGCAACCGCAAGAGGTGCGGCCCGGTTTCGCTGCTGCGCTGTTCGACCAACTTCGCCAGCGCCAGCACCATCGCCCCGCGGGCGTGGACGAGTTCGCCGCCGCGGGCGTTGAAGGCGAGTTCGAGTTCCGCATTGGCCGAGGCGAGGCGCTGCGCCAAGAATTCGGAATGATCTTGAGCCTGCTTCAACCGGAGGGCCGAGGTCACGCGAGCCCGCAATTGGACGATGCTGAACGGCTTCGTCAGGAAGTCGTCGGCCCCGGAAAAGATCGTACCGCTGAGGTGGTCGCCGTCCCCTTGCCCGGACAGCACGATCACCTTCAAATGCGGCGACGCCGGATTCTCGCGGACGCGTTTCAGCACTTCGCCGCCGCTGAGTTTCGGCAAATCCATATCGAGCAAGACGAGGTCGAACCGCTTTTGCATCAACAGCCGCACCGCCTCTTCTCCATTTTCGGCTTCTTCGATATGCAGGTTGTGCTTGGCGAGCGCCAGCCGGACGACCAGCCGGATGTGGCGTTCGTCGTCCACGAGCAGAACCGACGGCTTCCGCACCGCGACCGAGATGGGTGCGGCCTCGACTTCGACCGGGTTCGCACCGCTCGGCCAAGTCAGGTACGGCGTGATGGCGCGCATCACGGCCGAGGCCGTCGGAATCCGCGCGGTCGGATTTGGATCGGTCATCCGGTTCAGCAGCGCGGTTAATTCCTCCGGGATCGGTTCTTGGCTCGGGGTGCCATACGGCGCGAAGGGGGGCCGGGCCGTCAGCGCGAACAGCAGCGTCGCCGCCAACGAGAAGATGTCGCAACGCGGATCGGCCCGCCCCGGTTCGGCGATCGATTCCGGGGCGATGTAGCCCGCCATCGTTGGGCCCGCCGCGCCCGGGCGCGATGCCCCGAATTGAAAGAGTTTCGCGTGCCCTTCGGTCGTGATGCAAATCGAACCGGGGTGCAAGCCGCCGTGGAACACGCCCCGGCCGTGGGCTTCCGCCAGCGCATCGGCCACTTGATAAGCCACTTGGCACGCCCGCGCCACCGACAGCGGGCCGCCGGTACGCACCCAGTCGGCCAGGGTCTGTCCCGATAGCAATTCCAGCACGGCGTATGGCGCGGCGTCTCCATCCGGCCCGGCGTTCGGCTCTTCGCCGGCGTCGATCACCCTGGCGAGACCGGGGTGCCGGCAGTTCATCAGCACTTGCATTTCTTCGAAGTACGGCCCGAGTTCCGCCGCCGCGTGCGGACCGGGGAAAAGTTGAATCGAGACGGTCGATTTCAACCGGCGGTGCTCGGCGCGGTACAGACCCTCGCTCTCGCCGAGTTTTTCAGTTAGGCGGTAGTTGCCGAAGATCAACCCGGCGGGCGAACCGGTCCGGCCGAGGTGCTCCGCTTGAAACGGCGTGAGCAAGCGCCGCTGGAGAAGTTGTTCCAAGAGGCGGGGAAGATCCCATTCCCGGTGTAGATCTTCCCGGTCGCGTGTGGGGAGCGCTTCCCAAACGGAACCGGCGATCACGCCTGTGGCGAGCCAGGGCTCGATCCAAGCGGAGCCGGGTCGTCGGGCAAGCGGGGCCGGGGCGGAAGCCAATCGAACGGACATAACAACCGATCCGTGGCTTTGGGCGATGCGTACCGGAGCGGGGCGTGGGCACCGGCACCGGCACCAGCATGTTGAAATTAGAGCGCATTGCGGACAAAGCACTCGGGAACTCAAAAGAAAGAACGCGGGGGGTGTGGCAAATCACTCTGGCAACATTTGTGCTGCTTGAAATTCCAAGTGAGTCCGAACATCGCGACTGCCGATTCGTCCAACTGAGATTCTTCCAGCACGGTCGCATTTCCAGCCGAGTCCCACTCGGTGTCGAATCGCCGCAAGTCCTTGTCGGGATTGGCCCATCGGCCGAGGCTTCCAAATGACTTTCGATTGTTCCAATTCTTCCAATGCTTCCAGCGGGGGGTGTCACACATTCCGTTGGAAGAATCGGCGGGGTTTGTTTCCATCAAAACGGGTACTAGGGTTGCGGTGACACGACCCCGATCTAGACCACGATTCCAGTGCGCCAGAAAGATTTTCCAGACCCGAACGCGGGCCACGCCCCGGGCCGAAACCTTCGCCGGAGCGCGAATCAGCCGAGAGTGTATGCGCGGCCGAGCGCCTCGGCCCAGTCCCGATCTTCGGCCGCGAGCGCGACGTCGGGCGGGAGCGCCGCGCCGTAGTCGATTCCTTTTTCGAGTTGGCTCTGTTCGTAAGCCCGCGCGAAGACGACCTGCAAATCGATGACGGTGTCGCGGTCGTCGCTGGCCAAGGGCAAGCGGATCTTCGGCAACCGGCGGCGCAGATTCGCGGGGAAACATTCGTGCGACGTCGCGTTGTTGGCCCGCGAGACAATGGCCAAGTAATGGTGCGCGGGCAAATCGGTGCGGTTGAACCCGAGCGGCGGCTTCCCTTGCGTCACGAGGTCGAGTTCGAGGATGCTCGCTTTCTCGGCGAGGGCCAGTGCCCGCGTGGCGAGGTACGCGTCCCGCCCCGGGGTCGTCGTGCGATTCGCGATGCTGACCACGTCGACGAGCGTCACCAACCGGCCGTCGGTCCGGCTGCGAATTTCGATGTACTCTTCGTCGTGCTGAAACTTCTGCACCGACGTGAACAACACGAGTTCGGATTCGAACTGCCGCGAATGCACGCGCGCCCGGTAGCGGTCGACCAAGCCCGGCAGCAGCAACTGGTACAGCGCCGCGATCAGGTGTTTGCGGAAGACCGGATAGCGCCCCGGATCTTCGAGATAGGGGTCCATACCGGGGAGAGGACTGGGCATGAGGTGCAGGCTCAGGAATGCCGGGGTTTGCGGGGTAAAGAGGATTATACCGCGCCGCGGAACAGCCGAGGCGAGGAACAATGTTGCCCGTCGCGTCCGGCACCGACCCAGCGTCGTGGATGACGCATTCTCAGAAATTCTCCGCTGCAGGCATCGGACGCGAACCGCGAGCCGCATTGACTATGCGAAGCCGGCACCCGGCCGCGAGATCATCAATCGAGTTGGCCCACACCTTCGTTCGCCGGACCCGACGGTCTCGTGCACTCGGAGGAATTCAAACCCCCAACCCCTCGGTTTCGAGGGCGGCATTCGCCAAGCTCCGCCTATCATGGGGCAACCGTCCCGGAATAGGATTCGAGAATGCCGTCGCTCCGCGAAGCCCGTTGCCGTGCCGTCAACGACCGAGCCCCGGTCGAATCCGGCGAGTATGTGCTCTATTGGTGCAGCATGTACCGCCGCTTGACACACAACCACGCCCTCGATGTCGCTCTCGATTGGGCGAAGCGGTTGAAGAAACCGCTGGTGGTGTACGAAGGCTTGAAGTTGAACGCCCCTTGGGCGAGCGCCCGCTTCCACCACTTCATTTTGGAAGGGATGCGCGACAACGCCGCGGAGGCGAAGCGAGTCGGGGCGATCTACTGGCCTTTCGTCGAAACGCCCGAACAACCGGGTCGGGGGTTGGTCCGCCGGCTCTGCGAAAAAGCTTGCGTACTCGTCACCGACGACTACCCGCAATACATCGTGCCGGCGCAAATCCGCGCCATCGCGGCGATGGTTTCCATCCCCGCGATCGCGGTCGACGGAAACAGTGTCATCCCGTTGTCACTGCTGGGGGCTCCGGTGGCGGCGGCCGCGCATCTGCGGCCGCGGATCCACAAACAATTCGCGGCGGCGTGGGCCGAACGGGCGAATCCGGAGCCGGTATTCGACCCGGTGAAAAAGGCCCCGAAGCCACCCTTCGAATTGTGGAAACCGCCCGAAGATCTCGGCGCGTTCGTCCGCAGTTTGCCCGTCGATCCATCGGTGCCCCCGGTGCCGGGAGTCTGCGGCGGAGCGGTCGAAGCCAAACTCGTGCTGAAGGATTTTCTGAAGTTCAAACTCCACCGCTATGGCGAGGAGCGCAGCTTGCCGGAGGCCCAGAATCGCAATGCCGCCAGCGCGCTGAGCTTTCACCTCCACTACGGGCACTTGTCGATTGAAGCGGTCATCGCGGCGACGCTCCCCAAAGGTTGGACGCCCGACGACATCAATTTGAAGGCGAAGAACAAGAGTGACTTTTACTGCCGCGATGCCAGCATCAACAGCTTCCTCGACGAAGCGATCACATGGCGCGACGTCGGCTTCCAGTGGAACTACGGCAAGATGCGACAAGCGGCCGGCGGGTCGAGCCGCAGTTGGGAAGATCCCGGCGAACGGCCGAGCTTCAATTTCGAGACCTACGATTTCAGCCCGCTCGGGAATCGCGGCACATTGAATCTCGTGCTGCCGGATTGGGCCAAGGCGACGTTGGCTAAGCACGCCGGGGATCGGCGCGAGCACTTGTACAATCTCGAACAATTCGAGAATGCCGACACGCACGACGCACTCTGGAACGCGGCCCAGCGGGAGCTCGCGGCCACCGGGCGCATCCACAATTACCTGCGGATGCTCTGGGCGAAGAAAGTGTTGGAATGGTCCGAGTCGCCCGAGGCCGGCTACCGCATCCTCGAGCAGCTCAACAACAAATACGCCCTCGACGGCCGCGATCCGAACAGCTACACCGGCATCCTTTGGTGTTTCGGTCTATTCGACCGCTTCTGGCCGCCGGAGCGCGAAGTCTTCGGCAACATCCGATACATGTCCAGCGGGAACACCGCGAAAAAGTTCAAGCTGGGGCCGTACCTCGATTTCGTCCGGTCGCTGCCGACGGTGGAAGAAGTCCGGGGCTTGCCCGATTGTCGGGGGCTCAAGTCGGGCGACCGACGGTAGTCGCGTTCGGGAAAATGGGAACGGGGGTCATCAGCCGGACAATGCGACTCAACCGGCCATCCGATACGGGTGTCGGGCCGAGGCCAACTGGGGCCGAGGGCGCTGCCGCGGCGGGGCCGTCGGCTCCGGGCTGCTGAGGGTATACGAATCACACTTCGGGCAGGGGCGGGATTCCAACGCTTCGCGCTCGTAGACCGACCAATTGCCCATCAGCGTCCACGAATGCCGGCACTGCCCGCAACAAACTTTCCAAGCGTTCACGACCGCACCTTTTGAAAATCGAAGTCAATACCGCAGCGGGTGGCCCCGTTCGGCGAGCGGACCGAAGCCGCGGAAACCCCGGCCGATCCAGATCTTCCAGCTCGCCACCGGCACGCCGTCCCGCGTCGGCGTCACCGTCCGCACCGGTTCCATCCGGTCGAACGCGCCCTCCGGGAGGGCCTCGCCGATGTACACGAACGTCCGACCCCGGAAGTCTTGCGCGTCGAGCACCGGATTCGGCCGCCAGAGATCGTACTGGCTGAAGCGATCCGCGAGGGCCAACCCGAAGGAATAGACCCGCGGACTGCCCCGGCAATAGAAGCCGAGTTCCCCCGGCACCGTCCACGTCATGCCCGCGATCAACGGCTCGTCGCCGGTTTCGGCGAACACCCCTTCTCGCACGGAATCGACCTCTTTGGCAAGGTCACTCCAGCCGTGCAGTCGAGCGGTCGGATCGAACTGCCGGACTGGGGCGGGGCGGTCCTCGGTCGGCGTTGTCGCGAACGCGGCGAGTGCGGGGCGGACCGATCCGGGCCACCGGAGGTAGACCGAGCAACCGAAACCGAGGAGGAGTGCGAAAGCGACGGCCCGCCGGACGGCGCGCGACGACCAGTGATCGCGGGTCCAAACCAGCGCGAGGACGAACCCCGTGACGTAGGCCGCCGCGGGCCAGTTCGGTTGGCCGAGCGTCCGCACCGAGGCGAAGCTGCAAACCGCGAACAGCGGCGCGCTGAGCCACCAGAGCAAAGCCGTCTGCGGATGTTTTGCCGGGCGCAGGGTGACCATCGCCCGCAGCCAAGCGATGAACCAGACGCCGAGGAGGAGACCGAACTGCCCGCCGAGGAACGCGATCGGCCCGAGGAGGCCGGGCCACGGATCCGCGTGCCCCGAATGGCCGAGGGCGTGCAGTAGACCGACGCCGTCTTGTCGGAGATTCCAAACGAGCATCGGAATCAGACCGAGGCCGCCGATCAACAGGAACGGGACGACCATCCGCGTGCGGTGCCGGCGCTGTTGCATCAGCAGCAATGCCACGCCGACGGGGAAGGCGAGCATCGTCAGTTTCGCGAGAAGTCCGATGGCGACCAACAGCCCCGCGAGGCACCACGGTAGCCAAACTTCATCCCCCGAACGTCGGAACAAAGCCGATTGCACACCGACCGCGGCCCAAGCCCAGCAAGCCAAAAACGGCGCGTCGATGGTCATCAGCAATCCGGTCGCCGTGATACCGGGCAAGGTCGAAGCGGCGGCGACGACGAAGAACGCGAAGCGCCGATCCCCGGTGACTTGGTGCGCGAGCTTCGCCATCCCCGCCAGCAGCGCGATGCCACTGACGACGGCGGGGAATCGCACGGCGAATGCGGAATGGCCGAAGAGTTCGCAACTACCCCGGATCAACAGCGCGACCAGCGGCCCTTTGCTGTAGTAGCACCAATCCAAGCGGCGCGACCAATCCCAGTAATGGGCTTCATCCGGCGCGAGGTCGAACGGGCACGCCCAACAGACATATGCGAGATTCCCGACCAGCACCGCGAGCAACAGAACGGGAATCGGCCAGCGTGGGAAGGTCGGGGCGCCGATCCCCGGTGCCCACGGCGAAACTTGGTGCGTCATCGTCGAGGCCAGCCGCATGCACACCCCCAACTGGTCGTTGGCGCGTGATAATCTGCGGTGAACGCGGGGTCAAGGCGAAGCGGAGGGAGGAGGGAGCGTCAACAGGTCCGGAATGATTTCGGCGCGGAACGCCCCACCCCCCCGCGAAATCATTTCCGATTTCGGGTAGAACCGATGCGCGTCAACGCTTTACGTCCGATTTCGACGGATGCGTGGCTCGCCGAAACCATTTCGAAATTGATTCCAAGGCGATCCGTCACTTCACCAGCTTCAGCTTGCGCTTCGCGTCGTCGATGCGGCCGTCCTGCCGGCCTTCGTGGGAGCGGGCGTAGATTTGAATCGCCTTCTCGTAGGCGGCTGCGGCGAGTTTCTTCTCGTCGAGCCGGAGGTAGGTGTCGCCGAGGTGATCCCAGACGACGCCGTTCTCGGAGACTTCGACGAACCGGGTCGCGGCTTCGAGGGACCGGCGCGCATCGGCGAACCGGCCGCGCTTGAATTGCAGCCAGCCGAGGCTGTCGAGATAGTTGCCGCTCTCCGCGTCCGGGTCGCCCGATTTGGTCTTTTCATCGCGGTCGAGTTCGATGGCCCGGCGGATCATCGCCTCGGCCTCGTCGAACTTGCGCCCCTGTTCCGCGAGATGGTAACCGTAGTTGTTGAGGATCACGACGTCGTCCGGGTCGTGGTCGAGCATCTCCCGCAGGATCGTTTCGGCCTTGGCGTTCTCCTTCAACTGGTGCAGCGTGCCGACTTGCGCCAAGAGGAGCATCCGCAGGTCGGCGCCTTTGGGGCTCTCTTTGTCGAGCACTTCGTCGATCTCGCGGAGGGCTTGTTTGTGCTTGCCGAGGATGTTGTAAATTTCGGCCTTCTTCACGCGGATGTAGATGCGGCCGTCGAGTTTCTCAACGAGCGCGAGCGCGGGGGCTTCGTGCCCCAGTTCGGCGTGGGCCACCGCCGCTTGGATCGCAATCGACGGATAGAAGCGGCCGTTGTCAGCGACGCTCAACGCCTCGGCGGTCGCGGCGATCTCCTCCCAGTTCCGCTGGTGCCGCAGGCAGACGATGAGCATCCACAGCGAGGTGAATTCGGTGCGCCGGCCGATCATCGCTTTCAGCGCCGGGGCGAACGCGTTCAATTGCCCGTCTCGCGCGGCCAGCGCCATGACCAGTTCGAGCGTATCGGGGAAGCGCATGACGCCGGCCCGGGTATCGGCGTCCATCTGGCGGATCAGCGACTTCGCGAAACCCTTGGTGGCTTTCGCCGCCTCGTTGAAGAAACGGGCGCGCTGGACATCGGCGGCTTTGGGGGTCGGCACCGGCGCCGGCGGTTCTTTCGCGCCCGGTTTCGGCGGGTCGAAAAAGCCCTTTGGCCGCGACGCCGTGAAGAGCCGGTCGGCGATGTCGAGCCATTTTTTCGCTTGATCGGACGCTTGATAAGCCTGCACCAGCACGCGGAAATACTCGGGCCGATCGGCGCGGTCGAGGAGTTTGGCGAAGGCGGCATCGCCGGCGTCGGGGTCGGCTTCGAGGGTCGCGGCGGCCGCGAGCCAGGCCGGGGCGGGGTTGCCCGGATTCAATTGGGCCAAGCGGGCGAGCGTGCCGGGGATGTCGCGGGTTCGGCCCGCCTCGGCCATCAACTTCACCCAGCGTTCGTAGGGCGCGAAGCCGGCGGGCCGTTGTTCGAGGTAGAGATCGAGTTCCTTCAAGGCTTTCGCCGGTTCGCCCTGCGCCGCGAGGCTCTCGGACAAGTTCCAGTACAACCGGGCCGTCCCGGCGGGGTCGTGGGCGCCTTTCGGGTCGGCGTACAAATCGCGAGCGGTTTCGAAGGCCGCGCTGGCGGTGTCGAACTTGCCGAGGCCGACGAGCGCCGCGCCCAGATCCTCGTAGCCGCGGGCGCGGCGACGGTCGAATTCTTGGGCGGTGAACAAGTCGGGCTTCAGCAATGCGGCTTTGTTCGCCGCGAGGACGGCGAGTTGCTCCCGGGCGGCGTACTCGCGCGCCGGGAAGTCCCCGGCCTTCTCCGCAGCGGCGGCGAGTTCCTTCAACAGCACGAGCCGGGCGGGAATTTCATCCCGTCCGCGCGGGCTTTTCGCCGCGCCGAGGAACGCCTTGGCAGCATCGCGGTACTTCTTGCCGTCCATCAAAATGCGGCCGAGGCGTTGGGCGGTTTCGGCGTCTTCCGGATCGCGCGCCAAGACTTCCCGCGCCGCGCGAATGGCGGCGGCATCGCGGCCGAGTTCCGCGTAGACCGCCACGAGTTCCCGCTGCGGCGCCACGGCTTTCGGGTCGTTCTGTAGGGCGACTTGAAACTGCTGCATCGCGTCGGCCAAGCGATCGTCGCGCGTGCGGTAGAAACCGAGGCCGAAGCGGGTCAGGGCTTCGCGCCGGGTTTCTTCGGCCGGAGTCAAAATCGCCGCGGGCACGCGGACGGGCTTCTCCTCGCGCGGCGGGACATCGGGCTCGGAGGCTGCGCATTCAGACTTCGAGATGAACAGGAGAAGCATCAAAATCTTCATAGGCCCTCACACCTCGGTCTGACCGACCACGGACCACGACTCTCAACACTACTCCGGCACGCCCGGCTTGTCTGCGCCGGGTATCTGGGGGGTGTGGCAACGATTCTTGGAGTTTGTTGGAGTTGGACGGATCCCGTAGGGCGGGTGGAGTCTTCGGAACCCGCCGCAGAATGGGACGACCTATCGGTATCCGGCGGAGCTACCTTTCTTCCGGCGGCGGGTTCCGAAGACTCCACCCGCCCTACGGGATCCGTCCAACTCCAACAAACTCCAAGAATGGTTGCGGCACCCTTCCGTTCCGCGATCCGGAATCCGTCCGCCCCTTCTTGTCCGACAAATTCTTTCTCCCAAATCGCGAGTTCCGATTTGACAACGCCGGGAACGTGTGCATATATATACTATAGCAAATAGCCACACCAAGGAGCGTCGCCATGGTCGCCACCCGCACTCAACCCCACAACCGAATCGGTTTCGATTCGCCGCAGCCGGTCCGGCCGGAATTGCCGCAGTCCGAACGCGAACGCGGCCGGCTGTGGAGCGACATCGTCTTCGAGGCGGCGCTGGCGCTGCGGGGTCAACTGACCAGCCCCGACGAAGCGGTCGTGGCCGCGGCGGCGACGACGCTGATCGATCTCGAACGCACCCGCATGCGGCACGACCGCGCGGTCGCCGGGAGTTCGTCGCAGTCCGAAGCGCAAGACGAGTTCGACCGCCAGAGCCGAGGGCGTTGGAACTCGGAGGACGACGGAGACACTGCGGAACTCGACGATCTCGAAGCGCGGGCGGAGGCGATGGTGAAGCCGACGCCGGCCGCGCCGCCCTACGTCGACGCGACGCGATTCGACGAGCCCGAGATTTTTCAGCAGCACGCGGCCGAGGCCCGCGAACGCCTCGAAGAAGATGAGGCCCGGTCGCCGGAAGCGTTCCGCGAGCGCGTGACGACGGAGCGGGTACTGCGGTACGTCGAAGACGTGCTCCGCATGGGCAAGTCGAAAGCCTCGGACATTCGCCCGGGTGAATTTTGGGCGTTCGTGAAACGATGAGCCGCTTGGACTCGAGGATTCCGTTGGGTTACAATTTTCTCCTCAGCTCCAAAACGCGGGTCCGTCAACGGGGTGCTTCCATGCGCGATCCACGGGTCTTCCTCCTTTCGACATTCACGGGGCTGCTGTTCGCGGCGGTGGCGGTGGCCGCCCCCGTGCCCAAAGACACCGACGAACCGGTCGAAGGGTTCAAACGGGTTCTCCCGCCGCCGCTCGGCCCGTGAGCCGAGTTAGTCGTCCCCGCCGTCCGCACCCCGCACCATCCTGAATTGCGGGCTGCGGACGATGGTTTGCACCGCCGCCGAAATCGTCCCGTCGGTTTTGTTCAACGCGATGACCATTTCGTCGAGCAGAGCCGTGTCCGACAAACCCACTTGCCGGCCCAGCGCGTAGCCGAGCAGTTTCTTACAGAAGAGCCGGACAATCACGTCCTTCTTCTTGGTCAGCAGGTATTCGCGAAGCCCGTCGATCCCCTCGAATTCGATGCCGTCTTTCAACTTCGCTTTGGCATCGACCGCGAGGCCGCCGAGATCCTTCGTGCGCAGCCGGCCGATGGGGTCGTACTTCTCGAGGGCGAAGCCGAAGGGATCGACGCGGATATGGCAAACCGCACACTGCGGGGCCTTGGAATGCATCTCGACCTGCTGCCGGACCGTGAGCTTCGCCCCGGCTTCTTCTTCCGAAATCTTCGGGACATCCGGCGGCGGCTTGGGCAGCTTCTCGCCGAGCAGCGTTTCGGAGACCCAGTTCCCCCGCAGCGTGGGGCTGGTACGGGACGCCCCGGATTCGTGGGTCTGCACGCTCGCCAAGCCGAGGATGCCGCCGCGGCCGTACTGGCGGATCTTCTCGACCCGGCGGAACTGCGGCCCCGTCACACCGGGGATGCCGTAGTGCTTGGCCAGTATTTCATTCAGGTAGGTCGCATCGGCGTCGAGCAGGTGCGCCGCCGAACGGTTTTGCTGGAATAGGTCTTGGAAGAAGAGGATCGTTTCTTCGTCCATCGCACGCTTCAATGCCGCATCGAAGGTCGGGAAGAGCTTCTCGTTCTTTTCGTTGTGTGTGTCGAAGCCGCGCACGTGCAACCACTGCGTACCGAACTCGACGGCCAGCGCCCGCGTCCGCGGATCTTTCAACATCCGCTGAACTTGCTCGGCCACAACCTTCGGATCGCGCAGTTTCCCGGCCGCCGCGAGCGCCCGCAGTTCCTCGTCCGGCGCGGAGGCCCACAGGAAGTAGCTGAGCCGCGCGGCGAGTTCCCAATCGTCGACAGCGGTCGCGTCCTTTCCGGATTTGACTTTCTCGATGCGGAACAGGAAGGCCGGGGCAACGAGGATGCGCCCGAGGACCCCGCGGAGGGCTTCGTCGTGCGGGGCGCCTTTCTTGCGAATCGCTTGATACAGGGCGCGGAGGTCGGTCTGTTCCTTTTCGGCGAGCGGTCGTCGGTAGGCCTTCACCGCGAATTGTAAGAGGCCGTCGAGTTGCTTGGGTTCGGCCGCGAGCAATTGCTTCTCGAAGTCGTCGGCCTGTTTCTGGAACAGCGGCCGCATGCCTTCGTAGTACGCCAGAAGTTCCTTCGGTTGATCCTGTGTCACAAAGCCGATGAACTGCGGGAGGTAGTCGTTCTCAGCCACGGGCTGCTTGCTGATGAAGGTGTGTTCGACCCAGAGTTTGTCGAGGGTCGCCTTCTGCACAGCGTTGAGGAAGAGCCGTTCGAGCGGCTCGTCCTCGCGGTGAAACATTTTCAAGCTGACGACTTCGTCGACCGGGACGACAGCGGGAAAACAGAGGAAGAGCGGGAACACCCGCCGGAACTCCGCGTGACCCGCCAGCAGCTTCTTGTAACCGGCGCCCGCGGCTGACGCCACCACCGCCGATTGGCCGTTCACGGTGAACTGCACGGCGCGATCACCGACGTTGTCGAGCGCGCCGTCGACGACGAATTCGCGGCCGCAAAACAGCTCGGCTGGCAATCGGATTTCGATCTCGGTGCCCGTGAGATGGCCGTCGGTGTCGAATCGTTCCTTCGGCAATCCGAACTCCATCCCCTTCGGCCGCGGCTTGGCGAAGCGGGCGAGGTCGAGGCCTTTCAACAGCGGTCCGCCGACAGCGACGAGGTTGTCGAACAAGAAGCGATCCGGCGATTTTGCCTGGGACGGCCGCGCCCCGGCGAGCAGCTTTTGAACCTCTTCGGCGAGCGTCGCGGCGTCCGTCGTGCGCGCCGGGTTCGCAGCGGCCTCGCGCCAGCGACCGAGGAGCGACCCGGCGGGGATGAGCGCATTCGATCGGCCCGCACCAACCGACGGCCCGCGGACGAAACTCCACACTTCGGCGTGGCCGTGCTTGTCGGCGTGCGGGTTCCCGGCGTGGATCGCGTCGGCGACATCGGCGCCGAGATTCCAGACCCGCCCCGGCTTCTCGACTTCGGTGATCGTCAGTGCGATCTCGGTGAGGTCGCAAACGTGGTCGCCGGACTTGGCATCGACCGCCAACAGAATCGAGTCGCCCTTCTGCACGTTCAACGTCGTCGCGGCGGGCGTGGCGCCTTGGCCCAAGGCGAGGTCCCCTTCGGAGAAGATCCCGGCGCGTTCGCCCCGGCGCTGTTCGAGCCAGTACGCCACGCCGTTGCCGCAGGCGGGGTGAGCGTGCTGAATCCGGGCCGCGATGCGGACGCTCCCCGTGATCGGGGACTTCCACACCACGGCGACAAACTCCTCCGGCAGTGGATGCACCGCGATCCCGTGCGCCGGGATGGTGCCGGGGGTTTGTTCGAGTTTGTCGGAGGAATTCGAAACGACCACGGGCAGGTCGGTGCCCTTCTTACGCCAGCCCGCGATCATCGGCTTGGCATCGTTCTTCGGGGTTTTCTCGTCGAGGAGTTCCAACTTGGTCAGCGGCACCGCGCGACCGAGCGATTCGGGTTTGTCCTTCCCCGCCGGTTCGACCGCGAGGATTTCGATCCAACGCTTAAGAAATGCAGCATCGAGGTCGTGGGATTTCGCAAGTCCCTCGGCCGTCAACTTGCGGTCGTGGGACTGCTCGCGCGCCGCGTTCAAATACTTGGAACTGCCCGCGAAGACCGACGCGGTGTCGATCTCCAAGGCCGGCCCAAATCGAGCGTAATCCTTCAACAACAGTGGCTCGCCGCCTCCTGCGAAGCGCGGACGCCGCCAGAGCACTTTTCCAGGCTCGCCGATGAGATCGCGGGCGCTGAGGTTCAACACGACTTCGGTTTGGCCGGGCGCGGGTTTGAATTCGAAATGGAGTGTTTGCACGACATTCGCCAGGGGATCGGTCACCATCTGCCGAGCGGATGCGCCGTGCCGGTAGCTGCCGATGGGGACGACCTTCCAAAGCTTCGCTTGCCACGCCGCGATCGCGGCCGCGAGTCCGGCGACGTCTTTCTCAGCGGCCACTTTCCACCGGGCCCGGATCGCATCGAGAGGGTACGACGGCGTGGGGTCCGCCAGTGTCGCCCACAAGATGCCCAGATACTTCTCGTTCAACTTTTCCTTCGCCGCGACGTCTTGGACCTTCCCGGCGGCCAGCGCGTCGCGGTGGCGGATCGTCGCCGCGAGGTAGGGCGCCACCGACAGCCGGCCGTCGGCGGGTGCGAGGGAATAGAAGGCCCGCAACTTTTCAATCGACTCGTCGGTCCAGTCCCGTCGGGTCTTGCCCGCGCCGAAGCGGAAGCCGTCCGGCAGCAAAACGGCGTGCTCCGCGATCTCTTTGGACGAATTGATGTACTTGGTCAGCAGGGCCGGGGAGATGTCCGACAACGCCTCGGCCGCGTTCGTGAAGCCTTCCCCGGCGGCACCGTCGGCGGGGAACTCGCGCGCCGGTTTCAGGTCGACGCCGGTGAGGTCGCGGATCGTGTAGTCGTATTCGGCGTTGCTGAGGCGCCGCAGCGGGACGTGCCCCGGATCGCCGGCGCGGGCTTTCGCTTCCGTTTCGAGGAAGCCACGGATCCATCCGAGCAACCGCGTCTTCTCTTCCGCCGTCGGCTGGGGTTTGTCCTTCGGCGGCATCTCCCCGGCTTCGATCTGCTCGATCATTTGCTGCCAGGGCTTGATGTCCTTACGCACCTGCTCGACGGTCGCGTACCGTTCGAGGTCGAGGCTGCCCTTCTTCGCCTTCGTCGAATGGCACTCGAAGCAGTACCGGGCGACGACCGATCGTGCGTCAGTTGCGAAGTTGTTTTCCACCGGGGCGACTTTCGGCGCATCCTCGGCCCCGCCGAATGCACCGAGCGTGACAGCCGCCGCGAGACAGGCGATTTTCCACGGTAGCAGCGAACGGAGCATGCGGAATCTCGGGGGCCGACGGTAGTCAATTCTTTATCGCAGATCGACTCGCCGGCTTCAAACCAGATTCTTCTCCGGCTCGCCGTCCGTAAATTGTCCCGTGCCGTCGCTCCGTCAGAATCAGGACTCCCCGCATGATCACCAAAATGACCGGCCTGCTCGTCCGCATCGACGACGAAGACGTCCGACTGCGCATCGGGCCGTTCGAGTATCAGATCCAAATCGCGGAGGCGGTGCGGCGACAATTGCAATTGAAATCGGGCGAAGAGATCACCTTGCACATCGCCGAGTATTTCGAAGGGAATCAATCCGGCACGCGATTTCTCCCGCGCAAGATCGGCTTCGGCACCGAAGCGGAACTCGAGTTCTTCGAACTGTTTTGCACCGTCGAAAAGATCGGCGTGAAGAAGGCGTTGAAGGCGATGGCCCGATCCGTGCGCGACATCGCCGACGCGATCGGCCGGCAGGATGCGAAATGGTTGACGACGCTCCCAGGCATCGGCCCCGCGATGGCCGAGCAGATCGTCACGACGCTGAAGCGCAAGGTCGCTAAGTTCGCCCATGTCCCCGGCGAGACGATCGAAGTGCCGGAACCGGCAACGGACAAGCCCGGCAAGAAGAAAGCTGCGGAGGCGGCGCCCGGCCCGACGGGACGGGTCATCGACGAAGTTTACCAAGCGCTCATGGCCCTCGGCCTCTCGCCGATGGAAGCGCGGGATCGGCTCGACAAACTGCTGCAATCGCGCGAGCCGTTCGCGGACGTCGCGGAGGCGATCGCCAAGATCTTCGGCCGGGCTTGACGCCGAGAGTCAGCGCCGCGACTGCTTCGCCCGGGCCAATTCCACCGCTCGCGTCGTGATGGCGTACTTGGTCAGCAGATTGGGGATTTCCCACGGCGGGGCGCGGCGGGGATTGCGGGCGTGCCGGAGGAATTCGTCGAGTAAGTCGGCGAAATGCTGTTCGTGCTCGGTGCGGTAGCAATCCGGGATTTCGATTCGGATCCGATCGCCGAGGTCGATGGCGCGGACGCCGGGGTAACGCAACTTCCACTCGCCGCAACGTTGGCCGACGGCCGCGAGGAGTCCCGCGTGATCGGCCGCGTTTTCGGCGCTCACGGACAATTCTGTCGCAGTGCGGCCGCCCGGGGTCGGCGTCGATCGCACGCGGACGCGGGCGTGGCTCCCGCGCGCCGCGGCTTCGTGCAAATCGGTTTGGTCCGGACCCGCGGCTTCGCAATCCCAGTTCACGGTGAAGCGGACGGTCATGCCGCGCAGGGTGTAGGTCGCGCTGCCGTTTCCTTGGTACAGCAGCAGATTCTCGTCGACCGTGCCGTCGCCGACAATGGTCCGGTACTGCTCGCGGGTCAGCGGCGTCGGCCAGATGCTGGCGTCGATCATTTCCAAGTCGGCGCGGTAGTCGAGGGCCTGATCCGGGAAGAGGAGCCAGATTGATAGGTCGGCCAAGTGGGTGCCGACGTCGGCGAGGCCGGTGCCCGCTTCGGCCGGGTCGAACCACCACGCCGGACGGCGGAGCGGGACGCCGGCGACCGTTTTGCAGAGGTAGTGCGTCGCGTCGAGGGTTAGCGCGGGGTCGTCGGGCGTCCCGGCAACGGGGTCGCCGAAGACTTCCCCATCCTGCATCAGGTCTCGCTGCAACACCGTGGCGATGTCGAAACGCTCGGTCATCATGTCCCAGGCGAGCACTTCGCGGAGGTCGGCCTGCCGGAAGACTTCCTCGAGTTTCTCGAACCCGGCCGCGTCGATCACCCACGGCTTGTCGGCGAGGACGTGGCAGGCGTTGGAGACCGCCGCGAGGATGAGGTCAATCTTGGGCCGGTTCCGCCCAGCGATGACGGCGGCGTTGCCCGGTTGCTCGCGCAGGAATCGGCCGAGGTAATCGTCGCCGGCGCGGACATCGACTTGCCATCGCGTCGGGTTGTCGGTGCGCCCGTTGAATGCCGCGACCCGGGCGAGGTAGTCGGCGAGATCGGTGTCGAGCGGGCCGTAAACGTAGGTGCGTCGAAAGATCTCCGGCGGCATTTCCTTCAGCAGGAGTGCGGCGTGGAAGTGCCCCGGGGCCAAGGTCATCAAGCGGAACGGTCGCGTCACGGCTACTTCTTGAGTTCTTTCACGCGGATGTTTTTGTAGCGCACGAATTGCTTCGTGTAGTCCCCGCCACCGTGGACTTGCAGCGCGATGCCGCCGTCGTCGCCGAGGCGTTTCTCGGTGTCGGTGTATTCCATGAACTTCACACCCTTGATCCACGTCGTGATCTTGGCCGGATTCCCCTGAATGCGGGCGCGGAGTTCGTTCCACTCGCCGTGCTTCCAAAACCTCGGCCATTCCGCGGCGCTCACCGGGCTCGGAAACGGCTTGTACTCGGTCAGTTTGATCTCGTTCACATCCTTGGTGAAATCGAAGTTCCGCACGTGAGGTTTGCCACCGAGGCCTTCGCCATAGACGCCCATCAGGTTGCCACCTTTATGGTAGTCGATCATCGCTTGGAAGCACTTCCCTTCTTCGGTGCAGCGCAGGAACAGCCCGCTGTCCGGACCGTCGTCGTTTTTCATGTCCAAGGCAATCTCGAAATCGCCGTACTTCTTGTCGGTGATGACGATGCCGCCGTTAGCGGGGACGTCCTGAGTCCCGGTGATGGCCCCGTCGACGACCTCCCACTTGCCGCCGCTCTTGTTTTTGCTGGTGCCGCTGTGGCCCGTCTTAGCCGATACGTGCCAACCCTTCAGTGTCTTACCGTCGAAGATCGACTCGAAGCCTTGGTCGTCGAAGGTCTCGGGCTTGGGGAGTTCGGCAGACGACGGCGCGGCGATCAGTGCGAGGGCGGCAAGCACCGGCAGCGCGGCGAACCAAGATGGGCGGAACATGGCGGAAGTCCGGAGAGAGTGTACGGGGAGTATCCGAAACGCCCCGCCGGTTGTCCAGTGATGACGCTCGGGTTCAACATCCCGCCCCGATCATTTCCGCGCCGCGAAGACGTTCGCCCGCCAGGTCTCTTCGAGTTGGCGGAAATCTTTCACGCCGTACTGGCGCTTCAACGCCGACTCGGCCCCGTAGCGTTGGCTGTCGCGGACGAACGCGGTGAAGGTCTTCTCCCCTTGCCAACGCACGAGGAAATCGACCAGCGAGACGCTTTCGACATGAAACCCGGTTACGCCCTTCGCGGGGATCTCAATCGCTTTCAGCAAGCTCTCGATGCTCGGCAGATCGCCGTCGCGGTCGCAGCGCGGTAGCGTCCGAAGGTAGCGTCCGACTTCGGCGTCGGACGACGCCAGCACCGTCATGCCGAGTTCGGCCCACTTCGGTGGGGCCTGGCTCGCGAACAAGTCGGCGAGGATCACCGTCGTCAATTCCCGCGGCAGCGCGTCGTCGAACAGATTCGGATCGTCGGCGCGGAGGTCGATCCGCCGGGAGAGCGCGACGCCGTCGCGGAGTTTCACGTCGGCCCGGCCGGTGGCCCCGGCGGGCAGTTGCGTCGCTCGCTCGAAGGCAGCCGCATCAACGTGGATCACGAGTTCGCACTGCGGCGCCCACGGACCGCCGGGCGGGCCGGACCAGCGCGCGAAGATCTCCGCGCGCTTCGCCTCGGCCGCCAGTACCAACTTCTCGGTGAAGGCCCCATCGTTCGACCCTTTCACCAGGAAACTCCCGGCGCTGACGCCGGCGTCCACTTTCGGAATAGCCCGATTGCCAGCACGCGGCCGCGCCACGGCGAGGACGTCACGCCCCGCCTCTTGCAGCGCCGCGTGGTTCGGCACCTGCCGAAGCGCGGCCTCGACTTCCCCGGTCACGTCCGCCGCCGTCGCCGCGTCGGTCGACTTGTTCAACTTGTCGGCGGCGACCTTCAACCGGCAGTAGGCCCACGCCGCGGTCTGCTCCGGGGTCATTTCAACTTTGTTGCGGAAGGCGAGATTGAAGAGATCCCGCGCCGTCAAAAACTGGCTCGGCTCGGTCGATTTCGCCCGGTTGAACGCGTTCGTCGCTTGTTTGATCCAATCGCCCGCCGGCTTTTCCGGCGTGGCGGTCGGCACGGGCGTGGTCGCGGGGCCGAAGACCGGCGGCGGCAATGGCCCAGTCGATTTCGTCTCGGCCGCGGGAGTCTCCAGCAGCGCGAGCTTCGCTTTGACACGATCCTGCAAAACCGGGTCGAGGATCCCTTTCAGCTCGGCCGAATACGCGGCGCGGAGCGCGGCCGTGAAGTCCCGGTCACCGTTGGCGGCGGACAGTTGACGCTCCAGTGTTTCGACGGCGTTGTGCGGGTGCCCTTCGGCCAAATGGGCCGAAGCCTCGCGGATGGCGGCGAGCACGGGCGGCGGCGTTTGGGCGAAGATCGGGGCGGAACAAGCGATCGCGGCGACGATCGCCAAGAAAGAACGGGGCGAAGGCATGGTGCATCCTTGCGGGGGATCGGGATGCCGACCGCGCCCGGCGCATCATCCGTGATGGCCCGGCGCGGAGGCATCTTGTAATCCGCCGAACGGGAAAAGAAAAGCCGAAGTGGGAATGGAGTGTGGCAACGATTCTTGGGGGTTGTCCTCGCCGGCGGGGTTCGGAGGTGACTCTTGGCGCGACGTCGATGCGCATCGAAAACACCTCAGGAAATTGCTTCCAACAGAGTGTGTGACACCCCACTTTGGAACCATTTAAAAGAATTGGAAGAATCGGAGCCGAAACGGCCCTTGTGGCCGATCCTCTTGTTCAGCAATGACTTGTGTCATGAAATTTG
>JANXTU010000029.1 GCA_025352235.1 Fimbriiglobus sp. | reverse complement strand
TGCGACCGGGGCAACCGAATCGGGCAGTTTTGGTTTTGAAATCTGGAACGGCTCTTCCGCAGGGCTTTTAATGGGATCGGGTTTCAGATCGTTCGTCGGTCTGGATGTGGGCGGGGTCGCAGGCGTGGGTCGGGTCGGCGGAAACGGATTCGCTTGGCCTTGAACTTGGCGTTTTGTGGCCGGCGATTGGGCATCACCCGCCTGTGCGAGATCGACCTGCGGAGCACGTTTGGTAGACCTGGAAATGATCAGTACTGTCACGCTCCCGCAGGCGAACAACAGCGCGCCCGCGAACAGCGCCAGTTTCAAAGGGCCAATACCCTTTTTGACTGGCGTGCTCCGTATCGGGGCATCGGGGTCTTCGTGTTGAACACGCGTGGTATCGGGAGTCTTGGATTTGGGTTTGGGCAACGGGAGTGGTGCGGGTGCGGGCCGAGCTTTCAATGCGCTCGCCAGTGGCACGATCGGCACCCCAATAGCGAGGGATGCTACGACGGGCTTCTTCGCTTCGTTTTCGAGTCCCATGGCAACGCGCGGCGACTAACGGGTGGGATGTTTGCCATGCGGTGGCAATTATACTCTACACCCGCACTCGATGCCTTGCAAGGCAATTCCAACGGGTGTGGCAACCATTCTTGGAGCCACGGGGGAATGACTTGGGAATCCAAGCCAGGGGAGGCACCTGAAATCGGACGTAACTCCTTGCCGCGCTGAGGTCGTTCCGAAAGTCGGACGTCATTCCACGATAGGGTGGGTGGGTTCACGCTGGAATGACGACTCCAAGAATCGTTGGCACACCCATGCGGACGCCGCGTTCGTAAGTCGCGGTGATCTCGCGGATCAGCGGGGGAATCTTCCGCCAAGTCATCGTGCCCGCCCAGCGCAGGGCCTCCGCGACCGAGTGCAAGAGCGTCCCGTTCCAGTGCCGTTCCAAGATGCCCCAGCAGCGTTCGACCGGGTTGTATTTGCTGTGGTAGGGCGGCAGGTACACCAGTTCGATTTCGACCCGGTGGCGATCCGCGAACTCCACCAAGCGTTTCAGGAACTGCGTGCGGGAACTGGCGATCTCGGGGCCGTTGTCGAGTTCGATGTGGAGCCGCTTCACGCCGGGATGCGTCGCGTTCCGCTCGGCCCACCAGAGCTCGAGGCCGTCGGCGATGAAGTCGCTCGTGTCTTTCGAATGGCCGAACACGAACATCGGTTGGTGGATCGCGACCGGGCCGCGGTTCATTTCGAGGACGCCGAAGGGGACGAGCACGGCCTCGGGCGCCCTGTCGTGATCGAGGGCTTTCAGCGGCTCGGCCGCACGCGCTTCACCGCCGCGGGAGAACGCGCCGATCTTGACTTTGGCCTTGGTATCGCAGGAGATCCTCAGCGTGTCCGGCTCGGTCGCCGCCCGGGCGCGGGCGCTTGGGACGCTCTCGAAGATCGCGTCGGTTTCGGGGATTTTTTTGGGGCGGGCCTTCAAGACGCGTCGGAGCCGGTAGCCCAAGCGGTTGAGCAGGACGCCTACGGTCTGACGGCACGGCACGGAACCCGCCAACTCGGGCTCGGCTTGCAACGCCGCGCGCACGGCCTTGGCGGTGATGCGGGTGAACACCTCGGCCTTCTTGCGGCCGCGGAGGTAGCAGGCGTCCGAGCAGCGGATGCCCGTACGGAGTTCGCCGAGCCCGGTGGCGACCGCGTCGCGGTCCCAACCGAACGTCGCCTCGGCGGGGCGGGCGGAGCCCCCGCAATACTTGTGGGCCATCTCCGCTTGGAACCGCCGCCGCCGGTACCCGGTCAACAGTTTGGCGGGCGATAAGATGGTTGAAACGATGTCGTCCGTGAGCAGGGCCATGACCGTCTCCTCCGTGAGAAGACTGGCGTGTATCCGATTGCGGCCTGGTCCGGGAGGTCAATTGGGTGTAGCAACGATTCTTGGAGGTGGTCTTCGGGTGTAGCAACGATTCTTGGAGTTTATGTTTCCGGTTCAGGCCGCAATCCAGAATCTCTCCCAGCAGTCGCTGTACAAGGCCGAGCAGAGGCCGGCCATTTTCCCGACGTTGCCGATGCACCAACGGGCGTTGTTGGCTTTGAGCCGTTTGCCGATGAGGTTCTTCGCCGCCCCCTCGACCATCCCGGTGCCGATCGATTGGCCCCGCTTCAGCCGCAGCGCATAGTT
>JANXTU010000012.1 GCA_025352235.1 Fimbriiglobus sp. | reverse complement strand
GCGCGGCGAGATCCGTGGTGGCTTTGCCCAACAGCACCAGCGATCCGGTCGGGAAACTCCGCGCGACGCGGACCAGCAGCGGGACGTCGACCCAATCGTCGGCGATCAATCCGAAGTAGCCGATGACCGGCTCGGGGAGGTTGGCGATGGCCGAGGGGACGACGGTTTCCGGAGCGAGCGCCTGGGCAAAGTGATCGAAATCGACCCCGTGGCGGATGAGCACGGTGCGGCACCGGGCGGACACTTTCGAGCGGAGCAGTTTTTCAGCCGACACGAAAACGATGTCGGATTTATCGAGCAGGTCGCTTTCGCTTTTCGCGAGCGAAACCGCGTCGACTCCTTTGAAGGCCCTGTATTCGTCGACGCAATAATAAACGATCGATTCCTCGCCGAGCGTCCCGGCGAGCGTCCCCGCCGCCGGGTTGAACACCCAGTTCATCGGCCTGCGGAACCCGAGCTTGCGCATCGCCCGGAGGACTTGTTTCCGGAGGAGCGCCGTGCTGATTTTGCGGAGGGCGGAACTGCCGAAGGACGGGATTGCCAAGGGGCTCAGGACGAAGAGATTCTTTTCCACTTCGCGCATCGGCTCGGTCGCCGCCCGCAATTTTTGGGCGATCCGACCGAGGTCGCGCTTGCTCCCGAACGAGGGCGACCGGTAGCCGATCGAGTTCACCCAGAGGATGCGGTTGTCGCGGGCCAGCAGCCGCATCAGGTGGGTTTTGGAGAGCGGATCCCCCGTCCAATCGTGGCTGAAACAGAGGATGTCCCGCCCGACCAAAGCGCGGGGTTGGGGGTCCGTACGGGTCTCGGATTCGACGATCATTTGCATGGGGATTTCAACGGGTTGTGATCGCGGGGCATCGTTTCGAAAAATGCGATCAATTCTCGCACTGCGTCTCGCGCCGTGCGCGGCGGCGCCGCGCCTTCGGTTGCCGGCGCAGACAGATGCCCCCGGATGGCCGCGGCGAGTTCGGCCGGGGTATCGGGCGCGACCAATTTGCTGCGGCCGGCACGTTCGATTTCGGGGATTCCGCCGACGCGGCTGGCGACCCACGGCGTGCCGCACGCCGACGCTTCCAAGAGGACCGTGGGGACGCCCTCCGAGTGGCTCGGCAACACGAACAGATCGGAGGCGCGGAACCAATCCGGCAACTTTTCGTGCGGCACCGATCCGAGGAATCGAACCCGATCGGAGAGCCCGAGCGTCGCCGTTTGCGCTTCGAGTTTCGGGCGGAGCGGCCCCTCGCCGATCGCGATCAAGCGGAAGGTCAAGCCGTCCCGCAGCAGCAACCCGCAGGCGGCCAGCAGGACGTCGACCGCTTTGACGGGGACCAAATTGCCGACGAATAAGACGACGGGATCCGCCCCCGTCAATCCGACCCGTTCGCGGGCCTCCGACTTCGAACCGGGATGGAACTTCGCCGGATCGACGCCGTCGTAGATCACCCGGAGACGCTCGGGTGCCACCCCCATCGCCGTCAGATGTTCGGCGATGTCCCGGCTGACCGCGACCACGCCATCCGCGGCCGTCACGGCTTCCACCGTGCGCTTCCGGCGCGACGGGAATCGGTCCGAGAGTAGGACGTCCGATCCGTGGCACTGGATGACGACCGGGATGCCGGCGCGCCGGCCGAGTTTCACCGCGGCCCAGCCGTCCGGATAGGCCCACGGCGCGAAGAGCAGCGTCGGCCGGAACTCTGCAAGCGCTTTGGCGAAAGCGTTCTCTACCGATTTCAAGTAGAAACGACCGTACCAACTCCGGCCGACCTTGGGGGGGAACAGATAGCGGGGGTGTGCGACGGTCATCCCGTCGAACTCGAGGCTCCGGCCGGCCGGTAGCGCGGGGTGGCCGCTCCGGCGCGCTTTCCATTCCTCCGTCCACGCGATCGGCGCGATCACCCGCACCGGCAGCGATTCGCCCAATATCTGCAGTCGGTGGCGGTTGAACGTCGCGCGCTGCGGTTGGAACGGATTGGGGTACAGATTGGTCATGGCGAGAACGCGCATCAGGCGGCACCCCGGGCGGTGATCGCCTCGCGGTAGTGGCGTTCGTACTGCTCGGCCATCCGGTCGAGGGTGTACGATCGCAGCACGGTGTCCCGCCCGGCGCGGCCGAGGGCCTCCGCGAGCGCCGGGTCCGCGAGCAGAGTTTCGAGCGACCAACTCAACCCCTTCGAATCGCCGTTGCGGAAGAGCAGGCCGTTGACCCCGTGATCCACGACTTTGGGGATGCCCCCAACGTCCGACGAAACGACCGGCAACCCGGCCGCCCACGCTTCGAGCAGAGCGAGCGGCAACCCTTCCAATCGGCTCGTCAGGGCAAACAGGTCCATGCAGGGCAGGTAGCGCTGCGGTTGGGATTGATACCCCGCGAAGACCACGGCGCTGCGGATTCCGAGCGTTTCGGCCAGCCGCGTCAGGTTCTCCATCTCGGGTCCATCACCGATCAAAAGCAACCGCACATTCGCGGACCGGGCGCGGAGATCCGCCACGGCCCCGATCAGAAGATCTTGCCTCTTCACCTCATGGAGGCGGCCGACGGAGCCGATGACCCGCTCGCCGTCGGAGATGCCGAGGGAACGCCGGAGCCCGAGCGCTTCCGCGCGGTCGGCGAACCGGTCGGCGTCGATCCCGTTGAGCACCACGGCCAACTTCGCCCGCGGCACCGTGCCCCAGAGGCCGACGGAATCCGCGATGTCTTGCGAGACGCAGCAAAAGCGGTCCGCGAATTTCGCCGCGCGGCGCCAGAGCAACCGGCACTTGAGCTTGTTCCACGGGCCGCTCGCTTTTGCGACGTTGTCGATGTGCTCGGTGTGGATCACCGGAATGCCCAGCCGCGCCGCCGCGCGCCCGATGTACCAAAGCGGACCGACCTGGTGCGTGTGGATCACGTCGGGCTTGGTGACCTCCAGATGGCGCTCGATCGCGTCCACGAGTTCGGGGGTGATCCCGGGCGCTTTGCGCAAAGCGGTGACCGCGATCCCGGCCGATTGCAATTCGCCGGCCAGGGTGCCGGTGCGTTCGAGGCAAAGCGCGGAGACCGTGTGGCCGCGGGTCGTCCCACGGCGGGCCAAATCCAGAACGATCCGTTCGAGCCCGCCGACGTCGAGCGAGATCGCGCCGTGCAGGATCCGGAGATTCGGGGAAGGTACGGTCACGGGGCCTCGCAGTCGATTGCGATGCGGCGCCGCGATCGGCTGGCGGCGAGGGAGGAGGCCCGCGCGGGATCCGATTCCATCCCGGGGTATTCGATCAAATCGAACGAACCGCCGTCGGACAGGATACGGGCGGGATTGCCGACGGCGACGCCCCGGGCGGGGATCGACTTGGCGACGACCGCCCCCGCGCCGATGAGCGCGTCGTCCCCGATCGCGATCCCGCCGATCAAGATCGCACCCGGCCCGATGTACACGCGATCCCCGACGACGGGGGAGTGCGACGCGCTCTTGGTTCCGCCCCCGGCGTGCCCGACGGTCACGTTGTGGGCGATAGTGCAGTGCGCGCCGACGACGGCCCCCGATCCGATGACGACGGGGCCCGTGTGGGGGAGGTACAGCCCCGGCCCGACCCGGACCGCCGAAGGGATTTGCACGTGCGTCAGCAGTTGCATCAAGACTTGGCCCGGGATCGTGACGGGCGTCAACAGCCACCGGATCGGCCTCGGGAACGAGACGCGGACCCAGCGTTGGAAGCGGTACTGGAACACGCCCCACATCGCCGGGTTCGAGACCACTTCTTTGAGGCGCGAAAACGCGCCGGTACCGCATCGCCCGAAGTCGCGCCGACAATCGTGGAATAGAGCCGGCATCACCTCCCCTCTTCGAGCGTCAGGTCGGCGATCACGGGTCGGTGATCCGATCCCAAATCGGGGCCGACTTCGCAGCGGCGGCAGTGGAACGGCGTGCCGTACAAAACGTGATCGATCCGGATCCGGTGCCAGGATGTCATCTTGGTCCCGCCCCAACCGTTGCCGGCGTCCGAAAACGCGTTCGGGAATCCGGCCCAATCTCGGCGGTACGTCGGGCTTTCGACGGGCATGTTGAAGTCGCCCGCGATCAGCGAGAGGCCGATCGGAGGACCCATCCAATCGCGGACGATCTTCGACGCTTGCGCTTGTCCGAGCAACACGGTCCGCAATTCCGATAGGTTCGCCAGCTTGCTCGCCATCGCCCCTTCGAAGCCCGGCCGGATCGTGGGCAAGTGGATGTTGTACACCGTCATTTCGCCATCGGGCGTGTCGATCGCGAACCGGGCCGCGTAACCCGCCAGTGGCAACCGATCCCAACCGATCCCGTCGTGAAAGCGGCCCGGGAAACGCGAGGCCATCCTCAATCCCCCGGGGCCCTCGTGCACCGTCCACCCCGGCGGGAAATCCTTCCGGCTCCACCCCGCGGGGCTTTCCTGCAACAAAATCACTTCCGGGCGGACATCGTCTTGAAACTTGCGGAACGCGGCGGTGGAATTCGCATTGCCCGCGTTCCACGAAACCACGCGGTAGCGCGCGTACGCCGGCGGCGGGTTGAACAGCGTCGCGGGCGCCACCCGACCGCCCATCAGCGGCCCGGCGACCCCAAGCGAAGTCACCGCGAGCACGGCGAGGGACCGCCACGATCTCGCGATCAGAGCGAGCGGGACCAGCAGCAACAATGGCAGCGGTGCGATCCAACGGGGACCGTAGAGGAAGAGCGCAGACATCGCGCGGTCGTCGGTGTCGATCCACAACACCAGGGTAACCGCGACGACGATGGCGGAGTAAGCCAACGCGAATCGGAGGCACCAGCGCCGCAACGAGGGAGTTCGGTTCAAAGAGCTTTCCCCCGAGGTACGCGGTCCGGAGTCCGATCGGATTCCCCATGCATTTTTCATTCCGCACGGCGGCGGGCCACGCGGACTCGATCACCGCCGGCGATTCGGGGATGCGGACGCCCCGTCGTACTTCCAATACCGGTAAAGTCCGCTCTGGCAGGCCCACAACCGCACTCGGCCGGCGACCAGTCTTTTCCAAAGGACCCAGTCGAATGGGCGCTTCCGCAACAGAGCCCGGTTATGGGCCGAGTGGACCCGGCAGCGGACGATGTCGTGCGACCGCTCCTTCGTGATCGAACCTTGCTCCGCGTGGTAGCGGAAGAAGAAGGGCGCTTCCCCGATGTGCGTCAGCGCGAAGCGCCGGGCGATGCGCAGAAAGAATTCGTAATCGTCGCAGAGGTCGAAGGCCGGATCGAACGGCCCGACGGCGTCCCACACGGCCTTGGGCCACATCACGCACAGGCCTACGCGGTTCGCCGGGAGCAGCGCCCGCTCCGGCTGTTCCGAAGGCATCATCTGCAGAAACCGACCGTCGGCATCGATGAGTTGCATATCGCAGTAGACCAAGCCGGCGCCGGGCTCGGATTGCAATCGGGACACCATGAGCGCGATGGCATCTTCCCGAAAAAGATCGTCTTGGGCCAGTCGGGTGAAGTGGGTTCCCCGCGCGGTCGCGAAGCCGCTGTTCAAGGCCCGGCCGATGCCGCCGTTCTCCGCGCGGCGGACGATGCGGATTCTCGGATCCGATCCGGCCATCTCTCGGGCGAGTTCGTGATCCGCATCGGGGCTGAGGTCGTCGACGACGATGATTTCCAATTCGCGGTGCGTCTGCCGTTGGCAACTCGCGATGGCGTCCCGGAGATACCGGCGGCCCCGGAAGCAGGGGATGACGACGGAGACGAGAGGCGCGTTCACGGTAACACTCCGCGGGCCGCTTCTTCCCGGCCGCGGGCCCGCATCCGCGCGCGGGCTCGGCGACGCCACCACCAATTGCGGACCCCGACGAGGATTTCGGAGTCGCCCGATTTGAGCGCATCGCCCAATCGGCGCTTCCATTGTTTCGGGCCGAAGCGGCGCCAGAACCGGACCGCCGGACGGCCGCGCGGGGGCGTCGGTGCGCCGCTTCGCCACCACCAAAAATCGCCGTCGGCGCAGTGGCCCGGCAACAGTTCTTCCACGGCGCGCCGGCCGTTCCGAAAATCGCCGCCGCAGAGGATCGCGCCGGGCGCGAGGAGTGGCAATATCCGGGCGAGGTCGGATTTGAACGATTCGCGATCGCCATCGGTATCGAAGAAACAAAATTTGACGGGGGACGAATCCGAAAGAATATAGTCGTCAGAGCGAATCCGATGGGCTTGAAAATTGCCGCGCGTGAGCACGAACATATTGCGAAGGAAGGCGCGGTGGGCCTCGGCGTTCCAATTGTCGATCGCGTGCACGGTATCGGGGTGCGCCTCCCGGACGAGCCCGTGTGTCCCGCGGCCGTCCCCGCAACTTAATGCGAGTACTTGGCCGGAGAGCGCACGCGCGTGTCGGAAGGCCTCCGCGAGCCCGGCCGGATCGCATGTTCGGCGTCGGACGTCCGAGAAAAGGGGTTCGCCGATGATCTCCGCCGAGAGATGGCCCCGATATTTCTCGCGGTCCATTTGGATCGGTCGCGGCAATCGATTCGAATCGAGCAACTTAGCGCGGGTGCCGCTGCGCGAAAACAAATCGGCGCCGGTTGCGATCGCGGCGTCGACCCGATCGGCGTCGGCGTAGTGGGCAGTATTGTATTCTTGATGCGCGAAGGCTCGGAGTTTGTTCAAGATGGCGTCGGGCCCGCCCAAGAAGCTGAAATGCCAGCCGCCGGAGGGGATAACCGCGCCGGAGGACAACCGGACGCGGCTCGGACTCGACGCGGCGAGCATCCGCGCCGGCAACGCTCGGGTGCCGTGCCAATACCCGTTGGTGCAATTGAGAAAGTAATAGCAATTGTATTGTTCGAACACCGCGATGGAATCAAGTCGGCCTAGCGTGGCGACGTGATCCGGATCGGGAATTTCATCCAAATCGGAGATCAAGACGGTGTCGGTGGGATCGGCTCCGACCAACCCCCGCGCGATGCAATCCCTCTGGAATCGCTCGAGGACCCAGGCGTCCGGGGAATCGGGAAAATCGTCGACGACCAAGTGGATGATCTTCTCGGCGTGCCCGGCGAACCGACCCGCATTCTCAGCGAAATACAATGGCTTCGGGCGGTTCGTGTGGGTCCGGGTCGATTCGACGATTACGAATTTGTCGACGACCCCGCCGAGGGTCGCGAGGCGCAACTCGAGCAAATCGAGTTCGTTGAAGAAAGTGAAGCAATCGTAAATCACGGATGGCCACCCGACGATTGTGTTGCGCCCGACACGCGGGTGGGTCGCCCGTTCGGCCGGTGGATTCCGAGGCAAATATCCGCGTGGCCCCGGACCATCGTTTCGATGTCGAACGTCGATTCCACGCGCTTCCGGCCTGACGCCGCGAGTTCCCCGCGCCGGCGATCGTCGGTCAAAAGCCCCTTCCACTCCGCGGCCAAATCCGCCGCGTCGCCGGCTCGGAATGCGATCCCCGCTTCCCCGACCACTTCCGCCAGCGCCCCGGCATCCGAAACCAAACAGCACGCGCCGCAGGCCATCGCTTCGATCAACACCAACCCGAACGCTTCGAACCAGATCGACGGCACCACCACGATGTCCGCGGTGCCAAGCAATTCCGCGATCGAATCGACGTGCCCCAAGAACCGGACGTCGTCCAGCCGCGCCGCGCGGCAATAGTCTTCCAATTCCGCTTCTTGGGGTCCCCGTCCCGCGATCAGCAATTCGTAGCCGGGCACGGCTTGGGAGCGCAGGATCGCATGGGCTCGCAATAGCGTCAGCACTCCTTTTTCGGGGATCAACTGCCCGGCGTACACCACGCGGAGGTATTCCCGGCGGACCCGCACCGGCGTCGGGAAACGGTCGAGTACGATGCCGTTGTACACGACGCGGATTTTTGCGGCCGGCAAATGGACATCTTCGATAGCGCGGCGGGCAATGGCCTTGGAAACTGGGACGATCGCATCGACGATTTTGCCGACCGCCCAGCCCCGTAGCTTCGCCAATCGGCGTTTCCATCCGCCACGTATGGGGACAGCGCCGCTGGAATGGTCGATCACGATGAGTTTGCCGAGGCGTCCCGCGAGTTTCAATTTCAAGAGAGGCCTGCAGAACGCCGAGAGAAAACTCGTTTGGGTCACGTCCGGTCGGTATCCATCCGATCGACGGATCAACTCGCCCGCGGACGCATTGGTGAACGGGAATGGAATCACGATGTGATTCCCCCCGGCTTCGGCGAGGGCCAGCTTGAAAGCATCGGGCGGTTCGGCGCCGAACGCGAACAAGATCTCCCATCCCTCGGCATTCATCGCGCGCGTCAACCCGATGATGAAATGATCGATCGTCCGCGTGCCGCGCGGCTCATAATCCATGATATGAAGGAGGCGTGGCATCGCTCAGCGGGCCTCCGGGGCTGGCAATTCTTTGACCGGACGCGCGGGGTTGCCGGCGACAATTGTATCGGCAGGTACGTCTTTGGTCACGACCGATTGCGCGGCCACAATTGCCCGATCGCCGATGGTGACACCCTTTAGAATCACGGCGCCGAAGCCGATCCAAACGTCGTCGCCGATCGCGACGGGGGCGATCGCTTCGGGCGGGGTCGGCTCGCCCGCCCGCCGGCGCACCGCGTCGGTCGGATGACCGTCCAAATCGTAAATGAGCACGCCCGTCGCGAGTAGGCAATGGCGCCCGATGCGGACGGAGCGACCCACGTTCAACCCGCAATCGTGCCCGATGAAAGTCCCGTCGCCAACGATCAATTCCGGGAGCCCGGGACCGGGTCGGCCGAATGCGATCGACGATTTCCCGGACAGGCGGACGCCGTCCCCGAGCACGATGCGACCGCGGCCCGCGATGTACGGCAATTCTTCCATCCGCAACCCGCGGCCCACGATGGCGCACTGACTGCGAAAGAGGGGTTCATTCCAGAAAAACCGGCGCGTCCAAATCATCGTGTTCCGAATGGATACATGCGCCCGGTAGAGCGACTGAAACAATGGTTTACTGAGGGCGTTGACGGGCAAGTGGAACGCCGTGACCGCGTGCCCGCACCCCTTGAGAGGGCCCCAAAAAGGCCCTTCGCCACACCGGATTTTTTCGCGTACGTTCACGGCGCAAACCCCCGCGCGGCGGCGCCGCGCCCGGTGTTACGCATTTTTAATGCCGCCGCGAGCAACCGGCACCGGCCGAACGGTGTGCGGACATCGGTTTTGGAATAAAGGAACGGATACCCGAGGATCGAGCGGATCAAGTGGTGGACGCACGCGCTCGTCTCGCCGGCGCGGTAGCGCATGAACCCGCAGGAATACCGGAAATACCCCCACGCTTTCCGACGGAACCATGGCCGTCCGTCGAATGTCCCGGCGGCTTCCAACTTCGCCAAGATCGCGAACATCCCCGCTTCCATCCGGGCGGCGTCTTTGCTCAGACTCCCCGGAGTGGCCGCGCGGTAGCCCGTCAGCGCCAAAGGCAGATTCGCGACCGCAGCGATCTTGGCCACGCGGATCCAAAAGTCGTGATCCTCGGGCCCGCGGAGGGCGGGGTCAAATCCGCCGACGGCCCGGAGGATGTCCGCCCGCGCGAGGATGGTCGAGGTCACCAAGCTGTTGCGGACGATCAAATCGTCGGCGCGGATCCGCTCCAAGGGTGGGTTGGGCCCCGCAGCGCAGTCGGGGTGCTCGCCCGGCCAATCGTACAACCCCGTTCCGACCAATGCCAATTCGGGATGCGATCGCAAGGCATCGATTTGCCGCCCGAGCTTTTCCGAATGCCAGACGTCGTCCGCGTCGAGGAATGCGATGCAATCCCCGGTCGCCTCGGCCACGCCGCGGTTCCGCGCCGTGGACACGCCGCCGTTTTCTTGGCGGAGATACCGGACGCGATCCCCGAATTCGGCCATCCGCCGGGCGGTGTCGTCGGTCGAACCGTCGTCCACGACGATGATCTCTCGGACGGGGTGAGTTTGGGACAATACCGACGCGACCGCCTCGGCTACCCAAGGGCCGCAATTGTACGACGGGATGACGACGGAAATATTAATGCTTCAGTCCTCGGGCGAATGCGGACGTTTCGTAGGAGCCATTCGAATCGAGAAACACCGTCTGGAGTTCGGCCATGACCCTCTGGGGGGAATACCGTTCGGAATAGACATCCCAGTCCGCGCTGGGATCCGGCCGGAAGTTTTCGAGCAGGGCGCGGCTAGAAGCCGGGGCCACGATGACGGACTCGTGGCCCAGAATGGTCCGGTTGAAGTGCGCGTAATCGTAGGTGGCCACTTCCGTGCCCCGCAACCCGAATCCGTACACGTGAAACGCGACCTTCATCCCGATGCCTTCCGGTTGGAACCGTCGGTGAGAATAACGACTTCAGTCGCCCCATTTCAATTCGATCGACGCTTTCGATCCGCCGTTCGTGATCCTTATAAATGGCGCGCCCGCCCCGTCGATCAGAGCGGGGTCCGCGGCGACGTCCGGGTCGGCGCGGAAGCCCTTCGCATAATGGTAATCGATCGTAAAGGCCCCGGCGGGCGGGTCGTCGATCCGGATGCAGTTATGCGTCGCCGAGACTTTGCCCGAGTAGCAACCCGGCCAAATTTCGGGGGCGGGCCGCGGGTCGAGGCGGTACACCCGCAATGGCCCGAACGCGGTGACCCGATGCGCATCGCCGGGCAATTTCAAAATCAATTGTTCCAATCGATCCGTATCAACGATCAAGATCCGGATATCGAACAGGCGGCACATCCGAAGAAACCTGTCCGGGGTCGTGTCGTTGAGGGATCGGCCGAACGCCCGGCCCTCCCCCACGTGCGACCAACCCTGCGCGACCACCGCTTGGCCGCTCACCCCGCCGCCGATCACTTCGCGATCCGCCAGGTGCGGCAGCAGCGAGCCGAGATCCGCCGCTTCGCAAAGGACGCGCCCGCCCGCCGGATGCGCGCGGACCCATTCGACGCAGGCCATCGCATCGGGCGACAGCGGGGCCGCCCGCTCGCGCGCCGGGAGATCGAATCCGTAGCCGATCAAACTCGGGGCGAACGCGGCCCCCAGCACCAACGTGGCCGCCCGGGTGCTGCGGGGGGCAACCCGGATGCACTCCACGAAACGGACCAAACCCAGATAGGCCGGGATCACCAAGAACAGGTCGCCGCTGACCACGAAGCGGTACGGTTGGAGCTGCCGGAGGAGCGGCGCGTGGTCGCTGGCATAGCCCAAGGCGAGGGTGAGGATTCCCGCCAGCCACAGGCCCTCCGCGCGGCCGCGCCGGTCGCGCCACGCTTGCCATGTGGCGAACGCGAGCAGCACGTGGAACAAGGGCCTGCGGTCCAACGGGTGGCGATAGGCCCGGTCGGAGAGGATGTCCGAAATCAGGTGCTTGATCCCGCTCGGAAGCGGTTCGACGGCCATCGGGGTCCGTTCGCCGAGGGATGCCAACAAATGGATATGGCCGGGCAGAACGATCGCCCCCGCGACGCTGATCGCCGTGGCGATCAGCCCGGCGAGTCGGAAGATCGAGATCGCAGAACGGTAGCCGACGACCGCGGCGGCCAACCCTCCGCAGAAGAGCGGTACCACCGAGATCGTGTGACTCCAGATGGCCAAGCCCGCGACCGCACCGGCGAGGGCGGCGCGGGGGTACGCGACCCGCCTCCCACCGGGGAGCGCGAGGGCCACCGCCAAGACGGCCAGCGCCGATGCGAATGGGAACGCCGCGTTGCCGAACGACCAAAAGAAAGACACGGGGTCACAGAGTTGCACGACGATGGCGCCGAACGCCGCGCAGGCCAACGCAGTCGACCAGGGGTAACCGCAGGCGCGGGCGGCCGAGCCGAGGAGCAATGGGATCAGGCACGTCATCCCCACGACGGTCCAGTAGTAACGGGCCGGCGCCGAGCCGAACGGCAGATGCGTCGCGCCGAGTTCGTAACCGCGGTGCCCCACGCTGTTCCAACTCCCGCTCGGGTATCCGGCCATGTAACTGGGGCTATAACCGATAGCTCCCCCCGCTTGCGCGCCCCGCGACGCATCCCAAGCTTTACCCAACGTGATCCCGCAATCTCCGGACGCGAGAGGCTGACCGTCGAGGCCGAGTCGGAGGGGAAATTGGACGAGCACCGCGCCGACGTGCAGGGCGAGGAGGACGCAGCACAAAAATGGCATTGGCCAATGCCATCGTCGATTCGATTTCAACACTTCAGACATCGGCGTCCTTGTATTCGCAATCCGGTGCGATGGCGAGCACGCGGCGGTAATGGACCAATATGCGCTCCAAGACCGCCTCTTGGGAAAAGTTCGCCACGCAGCGCGCGCGGGCCGCGGAACCCATTTCCCGCAACCCGCCCGGGTGGGCCAAACGCTGCCCGAGCGCACGGGCCAGGGCCCCATCCCCGGTCATGTCGAGGGCGACACCGCCGGCGCCGGTCATCCATTCCAAAATCGGGTGCCGGTGCACGAAACACGGCAGCCCGGACGCGGTCGCTTCGATCAGCGCGATCGGCATCATTTCGAACAAGCTGCCGAGGACGAATGCATCCGCCATGCGGTAGAGTTCCGGCATTCGGAGCCGGGGGAATCGCACCAAGAATCGGACCCGGTCTCCGAGGAGCCGCGTCCCCTCGGCGATCAGCGCCTCCGTTTCCACTTCCCAGCCCCCGGCCACCACGAGCCAAACGGGGAGGTCGGGGGCGCTGGCCCGCAACCGGGCGAACTCCGCGATCAAATGGTCGATCCGCTTATGGCCGCGCTGGATCGCCGCCGCGCAAAACACGACCGAGGCATGGGCGGGGATTCCGAGCTCCGCTCGCAAACCTTCGGATCGCCCCGGGTAGAATCGCTCGGTGTCGATGAAGTTCGGAATGGCCGTCCACGACGGTTTCCAAGTCCCTTCGGCTTTCAAGCGGTCGAGGTGCCACGGGGCCAAATGCTGGAGGTACTGGATCTTCCGCAAAAATGGCGCCGGCTCTTCGGTGCCGTGCGCGAGCACGGTGCGGGCGCGGATCAAGCCGACGCGCCGCGCCCGTTGCGCCCAGATCGCCACGATGGGATCTTGCACGTGGAGGATGTCCGCGCGTTCGTGCCGCAGCAACCGGATCAAATTGCAAACGAACGTGGTTTGCTCGATCCCGTATCCGGAGCCGAGGCCCAATCGCCAAGAGATCCGCCGGGGTAGGTTCCGGAGCCAACGCCGCGTCCGGGGCGATTCCCGGGTCAGGCAAGGGACGACCCGTTCGTACGGGCGCGTGGCTACTCCGGCCCCTTTGCAGAGGATCGCGTCCACCCCGCGCGTCGCGAGCGCCGCGCCTAGGTCTTCCGCCCACGCCTCGATACCCCGGTTCACGTGGCCGAGACCGCTGGATGCGATAGCGATTTTCATCGACTTATCATCCGGGGGATTCCGAGCCGAGCTTCAAGCCAGCGTCGCAAACGCTCGGTTTGCCGCTCGGTGACCAGTGAAATCAGACAGGCATATAATCCGACGGCCGAAAGAATCAGGGCGAGTTTGCCCCAAGATACCGCAGTCGGCGGCCACGAAGTTTCGTAAGTCCAACACGCCCTTAGGAAAATCAATGGTGGCAAATGGACAAGGTAAAGGGTGTAGGAAAAATCGGCGAAGAACGCGACGTTCCGACGGGCGGTCCGGTGGATGGCCGCGCGGCGATTGTGCTTCATGCAGTACAAGAGAATCGAGAAAGTGATCGCGATGAGTCCATCTCTTGTGTATTCACTCCATCCACCCCCAACGCGGGTGACCATTGCCAATAACGCCGCAACCAAGAATCCCGCCGCGATCGCCGTGATGAAACGACGGGGCCAAGTCTTGCGTAACAACTCGATTTCGGGAAGCGAGTGGACCGCGACTCCGAGGACCCAGACGGCGAAATAGATCGCTACGCTGTTGCCGAGGAAGACGAGGATTCCACAGGACAAAAACAAGTAAAGGATACGGATTGCGAAATGTACGCCCGACCGAGTGATTGCGATCCAGATCAACGGGAATAGCAAGTAGTACCAGAATTCGTTCGTGAGGCTCCACAGCGGGCCATTTGAACCGAAAGTCGGCACCGTCACCGTTTGGAGAAAAATCAAGTTCCCGAGGAAAATACTCGGCTCGGTGTGTTCCCGAATTTCTGAACTCCGAGCCCCCGCAACGGCCGTATCGACATTCGGCGTGAGTCCGACCGTTTCGGCATTTTCTGCGGCATCCCAAGCGAGTGTCAGGAACAGTGCCGGTATGAGTACGATGTATAATCGAGTTCCACGCTGCAGAAGATACCGTCGCCAAGACCAGCGCCCCTCTCGGTTCGCCCGGACGACCGTCCCGCCCACCAAAAATCCGCTGAGGACGAAAAAAACCATGACCGCTTGATGACCGAAACCGCTAAAGAGGTACAGCACTCTCGTGACGATGTGCAACTCTTGCCCAGGAGTGACACTGCTCAAAAACATGCAGCGACCGTGATTGTATAACACCGCGAGTGCCGCCACGGCGCGGAACAAGTCTAGCCAACCGGAGAAGGCGAGATTGCGGATTGCGATCGTTTGAGATTGCCCCCCAGAGATCATCGGCGGGCCTTTCGATAAATTTCAATCGTCTTGCGCACCATGTCTCGCTCGTGGAAATGCCGGATGACCCGGGCCCGGCCCGCGGCCCCCATAGCAGGCCGCAATTCGCAATTGCGGAACACCTTTCGCAAAACCGCCGCCAATCGGACCGGATCACGAGGCGGAATTAAAAAGCCAGTCTCCCCTTCGGCGATCACTTCGGGAATCCCGCCGACCGCCGATCCGATCGCGGGCAATTCGGTTGCCATCGCTTCAAGCAGAGCGTAGCCAAGTGTTTCGCAAAGCGATGGCAAAACGAAAACGTCCAAAGAATCCAAAACGGGTTGCACTTCGCTCACAAACCCCGGAAATCGGACCCGGTTGCTCAAGCCTAAGCGCTCGACTTGCCGCTCGAGTTCACCTCGTAGCGGCCCTTGACCGGCAAGGATCAACGCAAGGCTGGGAAATTCGTTACTCAATATTGCCACCGCGTCGATCAAGTCGCCGAAACCTTTGGCCTCGTCGAGCCGCCCGACACCTCCCACGACTAGCGCATCGACCGGTAGCCCGAGCTTCCGGCGGGCCGATTCCTTGCTCTCCCTGCGGGTGAATTTCTCCGGGTCGATGCCGTTGTGGATCGCGACCACGCGCCCGGCGGGGATCGACGAGCGCCGCACCCAATCCGTTTTCGTCGCGTGGCTAACCGCGATCGCGGTGTCCAAGCAACGGTTGCCGATCGCTTCCAAGATCCGGTGCCCCGGCCCGCTCCGTTCGCGGTGCAAATCGTAAGTCGAATCGACGTGGAACGTCCCGATGACGTTCCGAATACCGGCGAGTTTGGCCGCGACGGGCGATTCCTCGCAACCGGTGTTTTGAGTGTGGAAAAGATCGACGGGGTGACGGCGCAAAAACCTCGAAAGCCGGACGGCTTCCCGCGCGAATCCCGTGCAGACTTTCACCGCCGCGGGCGTCACTTTCGAGAAGGTCGAACGTCCGTTGCGATGCGTCGCGGTTTCCGCTGTCGCCGAAGATGAGGCGGTTGAGTTCGCGCCAGCAAGACGCACGATTTCGATCCGGGGGCGCGGTCCGTATTCGCCCGGCAAATCGCAGAAAACGGAGACTTGGAATTCGTCCGGATCGATCCCCGCGAGGATCGAATGGACGTAGCGCCACGGCCCGCCGGTGCCGTGGCCGGGGCAGTAGATGCCGAGTTTGGCGGGGGTCGTGTTCACGATGTCAGTACCCGATCTAAATCGGCGTACACGCGATCCCACGAATAGCGACTCAATACTGAGGTGCGACCGGAGCGACCGAGCGATGCCCTCAAATCCGGATCGCCAAGCAGCCGCGTGCACGCCTTCGCGAAGTCGGATGCCGAGTCGGCGGCCAAGAAATCGACGCCGGGGCGCAGGCGGAGGCCGCTTGCCGCTTCTGTCGTGGCGACGACCGCTTTGCCGTAACTCAGAGCCTCGAGGACTTTCAAACGGGTGCCGCTGCCGGTGCGGATCGGGCAGACGACGACGGAGGCCGCTTCGTACATATTTCGCAAGTCGGGCACGAAGCCGTGGACGGACACGCGCGATCCGGGCTGCTGGAATGCGGCGATTTCGGCGGGGGCGTCGCGGCCGACGATGTCGATTTCGGCAGGGGCACCGGGCGACGCGATGCCGGGGAAAATGTCGCGGACGAACCAAGTGGCCGCGTCGCGATTGGGGCCGTAACTCATCAACCCGACGAACAGCAATCGCCCCGGCACGGTTGCCGCGGGCGGGCAAGTCGCGTGGATCGCGGTGCCGTTCGGGACCACGTGCGCGAGGTCGGAAGCAGCGCCGAGCAAAGCCCGATCTTCGTCTTTGCAGACGACGCAGCGCCACGCTTTGGCGGCGATGCGGCGTTCGAAACGTGCGAGTTTGAAGGTGTCGAGCGCGGCCAAATAGCGATACGGTCCGAAGGGGATGCCCGCTTGGTGCGAGCGCTGGGCGGCCCATTCCACGTCGACGAAATCGACGACGACTCGCGGGCCGAGGCCGGCTTCAAACGCATGCCGGGCGGTGTGCGCCCGGGAAATCCAGACGAGGTCGTAGCCACCCGCGTCTCCGGCAAGGGTGCGGAAGGTTCCGCGGAGATCATCGCCCGAATGGGCCCGGGCAATTTGCGGCGCCGGATCCAAAACCTCGCGTGCCGCGGTCCACCGCATTCGCCACTTCGATGGATCCGCCGGGCGAATCGGCGGTGCGAATGGCCGGAATTCGACCCGGGCGGGCAAGTCGGTCGGGGCGGGGACCGGACCGCGGTCGAGGACCACGACCCGGACGTCGTGGCGCGCGGACAGGTGCGAGATGAAATGGTAGTCGCGCAAAGCCCCGCCCGAAGACGGGGGCCAAGGGCTGGCGTTGGTGACGTACAAAATTTTCATGGCGCCACAAGTCGCTCGGTCAGTTTGCCGTATTGGGATCGCTCGTCGAAATTCGCGGAGACGTGGGCGATCAGGGTCGCCTTGCACGCTTCGCGCTCGGGTGCGGGCATCCCGAGATACCGATCCATGGCTTCGCGCAGTTGCGCCGCGTCGCCCGGCGCCACGAGCCGGTGCGGGACGCCGGGCGGGAACATCTCGGGCACGCCGCCGACCGCGGAGGCAATCGGATAGCACCCGAAATGCATGGCTTCGAGCAGCGTGAGCGGGAAACTCTCGGACAGCGAGGGGAGCACGAGGCAATCGCTCGCGTTGAGATGACTCGCGACATCGGTTTGGAATCCCGCGAAGATTACGTCCCCTCCGGCCCCCGATTCCACCGCAGTGTTGTTCAGATGCGATTCGAGCGGCCCGCCGCCCACGATCAGCAGTTTGTCGACCGATGGGCGGCGGGTCCGGCAGGAGGCGAACGCGGCGATGGCGACGTCGACGCCTTTCTCGTGGCTCAACCGCCCGCAGCAAATGAAGAGCGTGGCGTCCACGGGAACGCCCAGCGCAGTCCGAACGTCGGCGCGCGTGCGCGGCGCTCGGGCGCGGCAGTCCGTGCCATTGTGCACGACCCGCACCCCCGAGGGGCGCATGTAGCCGTGCTCGACCAATCGGTTTTTGGAGGCGTGGCTGACGGCGACGACATTCGGGATCAAAATGCTCCGGGCGAATCGGCGGAACCGGGCGATGTTGGCCACGCAATTCAATCCGGGGATGAACCCCAACCACAGGCGGCGGGCGTAAGATTCGATCGGGTCGACGCACCCGTGTTCGATGCGGATCACTTTGCGATAAGAAAGCGAGATCCCCGCTTCGGCGGCGAGAGTAAAGCCCTGCAGACCCCCCGAAATAATCACGGCGAGTTCGGAAGGGTAACGGGCGAATCGGAGGCCGCATGCGATCACGTTGCGGCTGTCGGCGATCGAACTCTCGGACACGACGGAAATGTTGTCCGCATTCGGATCCCAACCCGCGTAGACCCCGACCCCGCAATCGATGATCCGCACGAGATGGCCGGCCGCGGACAAAGCGATGGCCAAGCCCGCCGTGTGGCGCTCCCCGCCCCCGAAAAACCGGGCGTTGTGAATGATGGTGATGTTCATGGGGGGGGCCGTCAATTCCCCCGGGTGCCGAACAGGTGATCCCGGACGTAATCCATCGGGTGGTGCGGCCGGGAATTGAGGGTGAAACCGTGGTTCGCGAAGAACCGCGCGACGAAATCCCGCGTACGGAATTCTTCGCCGTGGCCCAAATCCGCGCGGAAGTCGTGGCAGGCGACGCAGATGGTCCCGATACGGTCGACGACGTCCTTCATACCCAGCAGAGCGTACTGCTCCGCGCCTTCGATGTTCATCTTCAAAAAGTCGATGGTGGGGATCGCGTGCTCCGCGCAGATGGCGCCGAGGCTGTTGGCCGAGACGACGTGCCCGGCACGGCCGTCCGAGCGCGACACCGCGTTCTCTTCCCAAGCTTCGGTGTCGCTGATCGTCACAGTCCCCACGGCGTCCATGACCGCGATGTTGAGAGGCGTGACATTGGCCAACCGATTGAGTCGGCAGAAGTGCTCGAGCACCGCGAAGGTGCGAGGGTGGGCTTCGATCGCGATCACCCGGCCGGTCGGCCCCACCGCCTCCGAAAACGCGATGAGGTCTTCCCCGCGCCCGGCCCCGATATCCACGACGGTATCGCCCGGCTTCGGCGCGCGGAAGCGGAACCAATACTCGCGCGCGTTCGCCGAGTTCCGCTCGTCTTCGCCGGCCCAGCGGTTGAAAACACCTGCGTCATAGTCGAACCGGGGGCCGTCCGGGAAGTAGCGGTTCCGCACGCGGTGGACCCAGATCGCGTCGTAAAAGATCGCGGCGTCGATCCCGGTGCGGCGCCGCGCCGAACGGGTAGCCAGCTTCCCGAGGATCCCGCGGCCTCCCGGCCGATCGAGCAGCCTCACGATCCGGCGTTTCCATGACATGATGACGGACTCCAAGGGTGTTTGTACAGCGTTCGCAGCGGACGTTGCATCCCGATCAATCGCAGTTTTGCGTTTTCACATCGTAAGCCAATCCGAGGATGGTGCCCGCGCCGAAGTAGCCGGGGGCGTCCGCGTTGTTGATCGGCAGCGTTCGGATTTGTTGCCACCACGCGAGGTATTTCGGAATCGACGCTTCGCGGACGCCCAGATCCAGGGTCAGCATGGCGCAATTCAACACGTCGTTCATGATGCGGACGGTGAATTTGACGCGGCGGGCGGGGCCGGCCAAGGGTTCGGAAACCCGGTCGCTTTGCACCGCGAACACGCGGACGCCCGCGTCGGAGTAGAACGCCAGATCGACCGCCGGCCTCGCGATCGGCCGGGTGGAAGTCATATCGATTTCCACGTTCAACGCGGTGCCGTACCGCCAGGTGTCGAGGTCGGCGCCGTCATCCCCGAGGAAGCGGAGGCCGACGCTCACTCCGCGATCCGTGAGCGCGCTGTTCGCGCCGAGGTGCGCGTTGGTGTACCGTGAGGCGGCTTCCTCGACCCCCCCGTCGTATTCGACGCGCCCAGCGCACAGATAAATGCCGCGGTCGCACGTTTTCAACACTTGCGGGAGGTTGTGACTGACGACCAAAACCGTCCGGCCCGAGCGGGCGACTTCGCTCAGTTTCCCCAAGCATTTTTTCTGGAAGCCGGCGTCGCCCACCGCGAGGACCTCGTCGACGATCAAGATTTCCGGCTCCAAATGGGCCGCGACCGCGAACGCCAAGCGGACGTACATGCCGCTGCTGTAGCGTTTGACAGGGGTGTCCAAGAACTTTTCGACCTCAGCGAAGGTGACGATCTCGTCGAACTTCGCCGCGATTTCGCGGCGGCTCATGCCGAGGATGCTACCGTTGAGGTAAACGTTTTCGCGGCCGGTCAACTCGGGGTGGAAGCCGGTGCCGACTTCGAGCAGGCTGCCGACACGGCCGTTGATTTCAATATGGCCGCGGGTCGGTTTCGTGATGCGGCTGAGGATTTTGAGGAGGGTACTTTTTCCGGCCCCGTTGCGGCCGATGATCCCGACGACTTCGCCCGGTTGCACCTCGAAACCGACTCCGTCCAACGCCCAAAATTCTTCGGTCGTGCCTTTCTTGCGGAACGGGGCTTTCGCCATCCCCACCAAGCTTTCGCGGAGGGTGCGGTAGCCGTCGCGCGGCCGGCCGTGCGCGAGGCGGTAATGCTTGCCCAAGCCTTCGACCTTAATTGCGGGCGTCGCCATGGGAACTCCGGAGGTCAGATCGTGTCCGCGAATTCGTCTTCGACTTTTCGGAAATACAAACAACCGACCGCGAACGTGGCGAGGGCCAGCGCCGCCGAAATCCCGAGCGCCGTCCAAGGTATCGCCCCGCCGAGGATGCTGGCCCGGAAGGACGCGATCGGGGCCACGAGCGGGTTGATCGCCATCCAAATCCGCTCGCCGTCCGAAGGGTCGGCGGGGAGCAGCATGTAAATGGTCGGCGTAGCGTACATCCCGACCTGCATCAAGAACGGCGTGACGAATCGGAAGTCGCGGAACGTGACGGTGAGGGCGGCGAGCAGAGTCCCGACGCCGAGGGCGGCGACGAGAAGGATCGCGAAGATCAGCGGGACGAACACGATCTGCCAACTCGGGGCGTGCCCGTAGGCAGCCATGACGACGGCGAGCAGGCCGAGAGAAATCAAGAAGTCGAACACCGCGGCCCCGACGGCGGAAAACGGGACGGTCAGCCGGGGGAAGTAGATCTTCGTGATGAGCCGCTCGGAGCCGACGACGCTGCCGCCGGCGTTGGCCACGGCGTTGGCGAAGAATTGCCAAGCGATGAGGCCGCTGAGCGTGAAGAGCGGGTAGGGAATGTCGCCCCCGGAAAGACCGCCCATGCGCCCGAGGAAGACGCTGAAGACGACCATCATAACGGCGGGCTGGAGGACGGCCCACGCCACGCCGAGGACGGCTTGCTTGTAGCGGACTTTGACGTCGCGCCAGACGAGGAACGCGAGGAGTTCGCGGTAGCGCCACAATTCGCGGGCGTCGACGAGCTGCCAGCCACTCGGGGGGTCGATGCGGAGGTAATGGTCCGGGGTCGGCGGACGCGGGTCCGGGGGTCGACTCGGCTCCCGTTTCGTCGGCGGTGGTATCAATTCGGTCATCGTGGTGGATCGATCCGGTAGGGGATTCATACGCCGGCCATACCCATAATCTGCGTGGCGTATTTGATAAACACGAGGCCGACGATGCTCATCAGAATACTGCGGCCGAACCAGCGACGGTCGACGCGGAATTTATCAGGCAAGTACGGTGCGGACGGTTCCAGCAACACCGAAGCGATCCCCAAGATCATGTAAGTGGGCAGCACGGTGTTGCGCGTCAGCGAATAGCAGCCCATGCCGTAGCCGCAAAGGATCGCGAATACGAATGGCCGGGCTTTCACGGCCCATGCAGGAGCGGGGATGCCGCTGCCGAGACGGTCGGTCATCCAAGCCCCCAACACGAAAGCGCCGAGGAACGTCCCACCGCCGAAAAGGCCTTGTTCCACGTAGGCTTGCACGAAGGAATTGTGCGCCACGAAACCGGTTTCGCGGGTGAACCATTCGAGTCCGAGGCCCGTCGGGATGTACAGCGGTTGGTTGAAAAGATTGGTGAGACCGTCGGCCCAAAACATCAACCGTTCGTGGGCCGTGCCGCCGCCGGCCATATTCCCTTGCCGGCCGCCGATGAGCGCTAAGGATCCGAAGGCCCCCCCCGCAGCCAGCGGGAGGGCTTTGGACCCGCCGTACCGGGCGTACATGTATCCGCCCACACCGGCCAATATGCCCAGCACCCCCCCGCGCGAGTGGGTCTCGAGCGTGGCGTAGACGAAGAGCGGGATCGGCGCGAGGTAACCCAACCGGAGGGCGAGGGGCGCGTCCCCGGTGGTCATTAGATACAGGCACGACAGCATCCCGAATCCCAAGATCAAACAGAGGTCGTTCGGGTCGCTGAAAATGCCGGAGCTGACCAACCGCGGGATGAAATATTCCTCGCCGGTCTCGATGTCGAACTCGCGCTGCATGACGGGGTCAATATTCGGAAACGAAGCGAATCCGTGGAGTTGCGCGATCGCGATGGCCGTGAGCAAGACGATCAGCGCGACGAGGACGGCGATGATACGGCGGAATCGCTCGCCCGAGTCGACGATGGTGATCAGCAGCAGATAGTAAAGGATGATTTTGGCGAACTCGGGCCCGAAATCTAGCAGCGCTTCTTCGACCCGCCCGAGGACGCACAGCGAGACGATGGTCGAGAAGAAATACAGCAGGACGCAAACCATCACGGGGCGGACGCGCAGGGATTCCCAAGACAAAAGCGCCATCAGCTCGGGAAGCGATTGCAGCGTGCACACGCAAATCACGATCAAGTACAAACGCAGACCGGCAATCGCCGGGAAAAGTTCCTCGGGTCGAATCAAGACCAACGCGTTCAGCGCGATGAACAGTCCAAACTTCATCGGACCCCGCCTTTTTCTAGCGTGCGACCGACGACGAACGAAGCCGGCGAGACGTCTGGGGACGGGGGCGTCGACTCGTCCGACGGGGTGCAGATTCGCTCTGCGATCAACGGGTTGGGAAGCGCCAGGATATTCCGGACAACGCTGTAGGGTACGCCGGCCAAATAAATGACGGTACCGACGAGCAACCTCAAATCCAGCCAAACGCTCCGGCCGTCGATATAGGCACGGTCGAGCACGATTTTGCGGCGCACCGAATCGAGATCGGTGTCCGGGGGGAGTTGGATTTGGGCCAACCCCGTCACGCCGGGGCGCACGGCGAGCCGCAGTTTGTATTCGGGGAACAAGGCGGTCAGAGGCTTCACAAATTCCGGACGCTCGGGGCGTGGTCCGATGAGGCTCATATCGCCGCGAATGACGTTGACCAGTTGCGGCAATTCGTCGATGTGCAGCTTTCGGAAGATCCGGCCGATCGGGGTGACCCGGGCGTCGCCGGCGGTACTCCATTTGGCCCCGCCCGTCGTCGTCTCGCAGTTGTGCGCCATGCTCCGAAGTTTGTAAATGCGGAAGGGGCGCCCCCCGAGTCCGACGCGGATTTGGGAGTAGATACCGGCGCCGCGGGAGGTCGCACGCACCAGCAACCACGCGGCGCCGATGAGGGGAAAGAGCGCCGCGAACAGCGCGAGGGCGGCGAAGAGATCGAATGCGCGTTTGACCGAGTCGTAGCGTCGGGGAGGCGAAGCCAACGCGGGGAGGAGCGTCGAATTGGGGAGGTCCAAAATATCTGCCCCCGTGCGCCCGGTCGCAGCTTCGCCACCACCGTTGAAAACCGGGTCGCCCGAGCCGGTGCTGTTCGCGTTTGAAAAATCCATAGTCGCCCGAACTCCTTGATCTTGTCTCTTCCGCGCCACGCCCGTCCTTGTCGGCGGATCGAATTCCCCGATCCGCACTGGAAAACCGACGTTGTATCCGTGTAGTCGAACGGAATTTTAAAGGATCGCTCAGGGATCGCCGAAAGCGGATTCGAGTGCGGGAAGCAGATTCGCTAGGAACTCTGCGGACGTCCCATCTTCGATTTTGGCTTGGGGAGGCGATTCGTGGACGATGTACATCTTGTAGAGTGCTGGGTAGCGGGCAAAGGCGTAGCGGGGACCGTCCGGCGCGGACCACGTCACACCGTCGCGGGACCAAGACCAAAGTATTTGCAAACGCTTGGGGACGACCGCTCGGGGCTGCGAAAAGTAACCTTTCCAGAATTCCCCATGCGATCCGCCCAGCGCAAATCTTTCTTGGGCCGATGTCTGTTGGTACCCAGCCGCGGTATAGCAGACGTCGGGCGTGTGGACGCTGGTGGGCCCCCCCCGACCGCAGACCAGCAAGAGGGACACCGCTTCGCCCGTTCGAATGTTGCGGTACTTGCGAAACACGCAGCCGAGGATGCCGTTGCGGGACATATCTTCCGGTTCGTACGCGATCGATTCCCCGCGCCAATCGCCAACGTCCATCGGGAAGCGGTCGAGGCGGGCAAGGGATCGCTGCAAATCGGGTGAGGGGGCCCAACGGTCGGTCCAGTACCCATGTGCGGCGCCGATGCCCAGCACGAATGCGATGCCGAGAACCGCCGGCTTGATAGTCGTCGCCATTCGGACTCCTTTCCGGAATTTAAGCGAGTACCAAGGGGATCGGAACGGGATCAGCTGAGGTGCTCGCGCCGTATTTGTATCGACCGTAGTAATCCGAAGCGTACGCGGCCGCGGCGCCGTTCACCACGGCCCCCAGTGTGCGGATTCCCACAGATTGCAGTTTGTCTTGACTGAGCCCGACCGCGCCGATGCGGCTGTACCCTATCAGCACGGAAAGCAGGGCGGCGTCCGCGGTTTTGGCCAGCAGCAGCGTATCCGCCACCAAAAGCAGGGGGGCGGTGTCGACGACGATAAAGTCGTACTCCTCTTGGAGTTGCCCGTTGAGTTTCCCCCACCGGTCGCCGATCAAGCTCTGGCGGGTGGCCATATTCCACGAGCCGGCGGTCATGACGAACATCCCCGGCACCGGCGTGGCCCGCACCGCTTCTCCGGCGTCCGTTTCCCCGCGGAGGACTTCGCAGAAGCCCGGGGTGGGGGGCAATCCAAACAGGCGGTGGGCGGTGGGGGCGTGCAAGTCGCCATCGATCAGTAGCACTCGGTAGCCGGCCCTCGAAAGACTGACTGCCAAGTGGCCGGACAGGGTGGTTTTGCCTTCCCCGGACAATCCGCTCGCGATTAGGATCGTCCGGACGGGCCGGTCAGGACTCCTTGACTGGAGCAATTGCGTCCGGAGCGCATCGACGGCCTCCACCAGCATTCGATTGGCTTGGGGCTCGCCGGGTTTCGGCGCCGGGATCGTGCCGAGGATGCTAATTCCGAGGGCTTGGGAAAGTTCGTCGGCGGTAGTGACCCGGCGGCCCCGGTGCTCAAACCAAATCAGCCCCGCGAAACCCGCCAAGAAGACGCCCGCCGAAGACAGGGCCATCATCTTGATGCGCCGAATCCCCTCCACGCCCGATTGGACGTAGACTTCTTCCGCGAGGGTGACCCGACTCCCCGCGTTGTCTTCGACGCGGATGCGCTCCATCTCGTCGTTGAGCGTGGCCAGGACTTTCTCGGTCGAACTCACGTCCTTCCGCAGAGTGTCAATTTCAACGCGATAGACCCCGTGCTGGTTGATCCGCGCGACGATTTCTTGGATCTGCTTCTCCGAGACTTGCCGGCGGCGATCCAATTGGTCAATGGCCTCTTTGTGTGACACGGCTTGAATTTTCGCGTCGTTCGCAACTCTTTCTTTGATCAACGCTTCCGCTTGGCCGCGGTATTCGGCGCGCAACTTGTCGCGGTTCTCTTCCGCCGCTTTGACATCCGCCTTGGCCCGCACGATGTTCGCGTTGACGCTGCCCGATTCGAACCGCGCCTCCGTGTCCCGCAAGACTTGCCGGGCCGCGGTGAGCTTGGACTCGGCCGAGAGGATCGTGGGCTCTCGCCGCAGCGATTCCTCGATGAGCCCCGCCGGCACGACCGGGACGGCACCGCTCCCGGTCAGCGGGGCGTCCGCTTTGAGGAGTTCGGCCTTCTGGTTCAGCTCCAGCAATTCCCGCCGCGCCGCTCGGAGCTCTTCTTGGTTCAGGGATTCAATAATGGCCAGTGTCGGACCGTCGGTCGTTTTGAGAGAATGCGCGATCACGTTGATGCGTTGGACTTTGACTTCGATTTCCGCAGTCTTGGCCGTTTTCTTCTCCTCGAGCAGCACGAGCCGCTTTTTGCGGTCGACGTTGTCCCGCTTCTCGACGTGGGCCATGAACGCGGCGGTGACGGATTTGAGAATCGCGTTGAGTTCTTCGGGTTGATCGCCTTCGAGGTAAACGCGCATGAACCCGGGGCCATTTTTGAAATCGATCTGGATGTGGGTGGCGAGCCAATCGATGGGGTCGGGCTGCTGCTTGAGGAGCGGAGCTTTTTCCATCTCGGGATGCTTGAGCGCGTTGCTGAGGACTTGCCGCAGCTTGACCGTCGCCGCCTGCAAGTTGCCGTAAGTGCGGAGGTCGATCTGATTCTCACTGCTCGCCGAGATGACTCGCGGGGCGTGATCGGACAATTGGAACACGACCGTCGCCGTGTTCTTGGGGAGCGGCATGAAGAGGAGCACGCCCACCGCGACGGAAGCCGAGAGGGCGATCAAAGCCGCGAAAACCATCGGGTGGCGCGCCACCGCGTTACGGACCGTCCGGAGCGAAATTTTGCCGCCTGTTCTCTTGGTCGCTTCCGGCGCGGGGAAAGTTTGCATCGCTCCTGGATCTCCGTGTGTTCGTGGGGTGAATTCGAATCAGTGGGTCGCGGGCCGCACCCGGTGAGAACGGTCGAGGAAAATCATCAACAAGGCCAATAGTGCGACGCCGAACGGCATCATTAGCCACCCGGCCACATCGTGGAACAGTACCTGAGCGATTTTATTTTGGTTGGCCTCGTAGAGAATCCCCGTCACCGTGATCCGGATGACGTTGGCCAGCACGGCGATCGGCGCCGCCGCCAGAATCATCGCGAGGGAATACAGCCAGTGCCGGCGCATGACCAATGCGAAGGCGATTGCGAGTGCAAAAAACGTCACCAGCATGCTCAACCCGCTGCAGGCTTCGACGACCCCGAGCCGTTCCTTCGAGAGCAGGATGATATTGCCTTCGGATATCGCTGGCACACCGACGGTCTGGAGCAAGTACGTGCTCGCGCGCGTGGCTAAAGATTGGAGCTGCGAACCGAGCGCGAATTGCAACCGGTACGGCAGCGGGATCATGAATCCGAGATACAACACGGCCGGCCACGCCCACCGCCAACCCGCACGCCCCCCGAGGGTACAGGCGATGCCCGCCACCGCGATCAGGAGCGAACCGGCGTCCAGCCAAGGTTGGTACAAAATCACCGAAGCCACGCGGGCGATCGCCGCTAACAGGATCACAAGGAGGCCCCACCAACGCGGTGAGAAGCCCGCGGCCGGCACGAAACCTCGGCGGTGGTAAAGAAGGAACAGCGCGAAAAAGGGCACCAACCAGCCGTGGGAGTATTGCGGGTCCGAATTCCATCGCTCCGCAGTATCCGCGAGAGTGCTCCCGTACGCCCACGCGCTCGCAGCCAAAGTCGGTAGGCCCCAAATAATCGGGTTATAAAATCGAGGAGGCACGCTAACTCCATCGGAGCGAGGATGTACGAGTTTGTCCGACGCGACAGAGGATGGCCCGCCGAGGATGGTGCTCAAGGTCGATTGCAAATCGACTGGCGTGCCCTGTATTCAGTATGTCAGCAAGTTCAAGGTCGGCCAAAGACACTCCTACCGGTAGGATGTCTAAAGCTACGTACGAAACTCGCAGCAAAAAGTGCGCCAAAAAGCAGTCCGAAGCGACTGACGTGTTGTATTTTGAGAACCGCCTTTGCCTTTAACAATTCCGTGTCTTTAAAAAGGATCACGCAGACTGGCTGGCATGCAATTTGCCTAAGTTAGAATCATGGTTTTTCTGTAGTCGAATGTTTGCAAAAATCGCGGCGGGCGATATTTTTGTTCGGCGGCGAGTAGGATGCTCCCCTTCCACAATTTCTGTTCTCCATGTGCGCCGGAGGCCAAACATGCGAGTCGAGCCACGTGAGTCTTCACCATGTCTGGTGCCTTCAAAGACCCGATGCTTGTCTGCAAACTGGGATGGTTTAGCCGCATGGCTCGCAATTCGGCGAACGGCCTTGAAACTGCGATCTTGTTCGCCGCCGGCCCGCTTCTCTTACTGAGCTATCAGGTAGCAGTGACTCTCTTGAAGCGACGTGATGCTCAGGGTTGAACATTTTGATACTAGGCGAGCGGCAGGTCATGATTTATTCTCAGCGCAGTCTGGGTTGACACTGCTCCGCGAAAAGTGGCTGGGCTCGCCCGGGACTGGCGGAACTTGTCCGAGCCGTGCGGAGAACGTCGCTTTTCGCTCCGCGAAAAGTAGCTGGGCTCGCCCGCGAGGTGC
>JANXTU010000581.1 GCA_025352235.1 Fimbriiglobus sp. | reverse complement strand
CGCCATTGCCGGCGTCGTAATTGTCGTACATCCACAGCCCTTGGATGCGGATGGCGTCGGAAGGACGTTTGACTTCCTTCGGCACCGGCGCGGCCAGAGCGATTGAAGCGGCGCACATCGCGAGGATCAACGCTTTCATTTCGCCCTCCGGAATTCGAAGCAGTACGCACCTTCGGTCGGCTTGCACACCCTCGGTCGTTCCCCGCCTTCGATCTTCAATATCACTTTGAAAGTATCGCCGTCGAGTTCGTAAACCCCGCGGAATGTATTGCCTTCGTCGGTCATCCAATCGAAGGTTTTGACCCCGGCTCCGGGATCGATTTTGAATGTCGCTTTGCCGACGGTGTCGTTCGGCCGGTCGCGGAGCGCACGACCATCCGTACTCAGCGTCCATTTGGTGCCTACGGCCGAGTCGAAATCCGCCTCGCCGTAATGGGCTTTCGTCAATGCCCAAGCGCCGGCGATCCGTTGGAGATCGCCGGCGCGCAATTCCTTCGGTACCGGTGCTGCGACAGCCGTGGCGAAGCCGACCGACAGCCAGGCCAATGCGAATTGGACACGGGCGTTCATTTGCCCGTCTCGAGGCGGACCCCAGCGCGCATCGGCTACTCCTTGACGCGTTTGAACGTGTAAAATAAATTGGTTTCGTCCGCCTGGAACACCTTCGGCCGGTCGGGCGTTTCCGTCGGGATGCTGAGGATCATCTTATCGCCGACGATGTCGTAAATCGCCTTGCGATCTTGCCCCAAGTAATTCGTGTAGTCGAGGCATTTCGGGGAGGCGCTTCGATCGACGCCGTTGATTTTGTTGCTCACCGACGGGTAGCGCGCCCGGATCGCCTCGGGGTATTCGATGTCGATCGCCTCTTGGCCGATCTTCCAGCGCGCGCCCTTATAGATTTCCGTCTCTTGGCCGTTCATCCGGAACTCGACGACTTCCCATGTCCCTTCGAGTCGGTTGGAATTCTTCAATTCCTTCGGCACCGGCGCCGCGGGGAGCGAGGCAGCCGCGAAAGCGATTGCGAGTAGGGCGAGCCGCATCATTTCTTCTCCTCCATCCGTTGCAAATGCCAGATGTTACCGTTCGCTCCGGGCTCTAATCCCATCGGTCGCGGCGCGCCGGGCCCAGTTCTCGAGTACAACCGCAACTCGCTTCATTTCTTATTCTCCGGCTTCACCCGTTTCAACGTCCAAATGTAGCTGTCCATGGCCGGGTCGGTGTTGGCGGGGCGGGTGCCGGTGCCGCGGAGATTGCAGCAGACCTTCAGAGAATCGCCGACGAGTTCGTAAACGCCGGGGTAGTTGATATTGTTGCCGTTGGTGTATTTGTACTCGACGGTCTTCAGCTTCGGGTCGAATGCGAGTTGGATGAAGCTCTTGGCCCCGTCGGGGACGGCCGGCCCTTGGTGGCTTTTCATGTTCCCCTCGGCATCGAGGGTCCAATGCTGGTTGTTCGCGCCGTTGAATTGGACGACCCGGCCGAAGGCATTGACCGATTCGATCTGCCAAGTCCCTTCGAATCTGTCCTCTTTCTTGACCTCCTTCGGCACCGGAGCGGCGATGAGCACGGACGCAGCGCCGATGCAGATGAGAATGGCGAACGGGCGGATCATTTCTTGTCTCCCATTGGGATGCGTTTGAATTCGCAATAGATTACGTCCGAATCCGGTTTCAATTCCGTCGGGCGAGCCGACCCGCCGGCGATCGTGATGACGACCTTCAACGTGTTCCCGTCCAATTCGTACAACCCGAGGTGCGACGAACCGGGCCAGTTCCAATCGAAACCTTTCGGCGGCGTGCCGCCATGGAGCTTGTAGCCGATGGCGATTTCGTTGGGGTTCAAAATGAGGGCCTGCCCACCGGATTCCAGCCGCCATTTCACCGTCTGCGGCGTCGGCGGTCCGCCCGCCATGGAGTGGGCCACCATGTCCCACGTCCCGAGGATGCGGGTCTCGTCGCCGCGCTTCAACTCCTTCGGCACCGGCGCGGCGAAGGCCAGCGGCGCGGCGAAGGCCAGCGGCGCGGCGAACAGCAGAATCGCGAGCGCGCGGTGCATCACTTCTTCACCTCTTTCATGCGCTCCAACTTGAGGTAGTTGATGTGCGGGCCGGGCTTCACTTCGGTGGGTCGGATGCCGGGGTTGCCCATGCCGATGGCGATCGTCAGCGTGTCGCCGTCGAGTTTGTACAGGCCTTTCAAGGCCGCGTCGGCATTCTCTTCCGGAGGGGTGAACTCGATTTCTTTTTTGGCCGGATCAATTTTATACCCCATCACTTCGTCCCGCTCTTTTCCATCGCCACCGCGTTGCACCGAGAATTGATCCTTGTCGATGGTCGCCACCGCTTCCTTGTAATCTTTATTGGCGGGCTTGCCGTTGTGCTGGAGTTCGACGACCTTCCATTTGCCTTGCATGGCT
>JANXTU010000578.1 GCA_025352235.1 Fimbriiglobus sp. | reverse complement strand
TCGTCCGGCTCGAATGGCATCGGTTCCATTCGGGGATCACTTGGTACGAAGCCAAAATCGGCATCGTCCGCGACGCCGTCCGGGCCTACGTTTGCGATCCGAAGTACAATCTCCCGCAGATGGCAACTGCGTAAGGCCTATGAATGACACGATGAATTTCCTCCAAGGGTCGGGCGACGGGTGTAGTTTGTCAGGTCACTGCGACCTGGCAGTGACAACTTGGTCCCGGGCTTCGGCGAGTTGGCTCTTGCGAATCTGACCATTGCGGAGTTCGAGCACCCAGCCGACCTCGGCCTTCTCCAGAATTACGTTGGCCCGTTGGACGGCCTTGCGTACGGTGGCGTGCTCGACGGAGTCACCCCAAAGTTCGTCCTCGAAGACGCCTTGATCAACGCCGCGGCGGTCCCAGAAGAAGCGGAGCGTCCGCCACACCTGCGGCTGGAGGTCGTAGGTCGTTCCGCCCCAGACGAGGCGGAAGCCGAACTCGTGGAGGCCGTCGTCATCCACAATCTGGGGTTCGTTCACAGCCGCCGTACGGAGGAGTTGCTCATCAACCCACTCCAGAAAGGAGTCGATGGCCCGGACGAGTTTTGGGTGGTTGCGGCGTGACCAGCGGCGAATGCGGAGCCACCGTCTACGCCCGCGTGGGGGAAGGGAGCCCTTGGGGTAGCAGCACTGGAGCCGGCACACGGCTGTCGAGACAGAGTCGTTCTCGTGGATTGGGTTGTCGCCACCGGCATGGTCGAATCCAGAGGCGTAGCCGGCGTACTGGAACGCATCGAGGACATCGCGAAGGGCGTCGGGTTTCGAGATGATGGGGGTTCCTCCGCGACGGTTCGTCCGGTCGCATGTGCACAAGGTTGAGGGCGAAAGGAGAGGCGTGGGGGTAAGCGGGGCCCACCCCGGAACCCGTCACGTCTTTGGGCCGGAAGGAGGCTTTGGCTTCCGCTTTGGAGCGGGTTTCGGCGGCGACTTCGGAAGTGGCTGCAGCCGCCGAAGCATCTGGGTGACGTTCGCCCGGCTGGTGCCGAGGTAACGGGCCAGGGCCGCCCGCGAGTGGACGACTCCCGAGTCGAGAAGGGACTGGTAGAACTTGGCCTTGGCGAGCGGTTCGCGGTTAACAGATTGCCCGAGAGAGGGGTCCGAAAGGACGGATTCGAGCGGATTCCAGGGGTAGAATTCGAGGGTCGGCTTTCGCCGCAACTTGTTGACCCACCCTCTGTGGCCCTTCGCGTTCTGTCGACGTTCGATCCTTGCGATCCGGCCGCCTCATCGCAGGACCGGCGCATTCAGGTCTTTGCGGCGGGAGCCGATGCGCCGGAGATGTTCGGGCCACCCGAATTCCGAGCCGAGACCGGACCGCGCGGATGCGCGCCGAACATCCGCCACGCTTCGCCGACCCAGAAGACGGCCGAGGTCGCCGACAGCAGGATCGCCCAGTCGGCGAAGTTGAGCGGCACGGTGCGGAACACGGTGCCCCCGAGCTGCACGAGCAGCACCTGTCCGATCAGGATCGCGCCGGCCACGATCAGGAAGCTCGGGTTGTTGCCGAGTGTCGGCAGCACCGACCCGCGCCGGCCCCACCCCTTCGCGTTGAACAGGTTCCAGAACTGGAGCAGCACGAACGCGTTGAACACGAGCGTCCCGCCCCAGCTCGCCTCGTCCCCCGCCGGCAGTTCGCCGATCCCGCGTAGCCCTAGGATCAGCGCGACGAGCAGGGCGAGGAAGAGTCCGCCGACGCCGAAGACGAACCGCGCCATCGGCCGCGTGACGATGAACCCCGCCGGGTCGCGGGGGGGCCGGTCGAGCGCGCCGGGGTGCGGCGGCTCGGTCGCCAGCGCCAGCGCGGCGAAGGTGTCCATGATGAGGTTCACCCAGAGCATCTGCAGCACGGTCAGCGGCAGCTCGTAGCCGAGGAACGGCCCGAGCACGGCGAGTCCGAGGGCGCAGACGTTGATCGTGAGCTGGAACAGGATGAAGCGCTGGATGTTCTCGTAGAGCGTGCGGCCCCACTTCACGGCCGTGACGATGCTGCCGAAGGAATCGTCGAGGAGCACGATGTCGCTCGCCTCCTTCGCGACGGCCGTACCGCTCTTGCCCATCGCGAGTCCGACGTCGGCATGGTTGAGGGCCGGGCCGTCATTGACGCCGTCCCCCGTCACGGCCACGATGTGGCCGCGCTCTTTCAGCAGGGTCACGAGCCGCAGCTTGTCAGCGGGGCGGGCGCGGGCGAGCACCGCAAGCCGGTCGGCCGCTTCCCCCGCATCGGCATCGGAGAGTGCGGCGAACTCGGCACCGGTGAGCACGGCGCCCGCTGGCGCATCGGCCGCCAACACGCCGATCTGCCGGGCGACTTCGGCGGCCGTGGCGGGGGTGTCTCCGGTCACGACCTTCACGGCGATCCCGGCCCGCCGGCACGCGGCGACCGCAGCCGGAACCTCCGGTCGCACGGGGTCGGCGAGGGCGACGAGGCCGAGCCAGACCAAGCCAGACGTCAGTCCGTCGGCGTCGGGCGCTTCCGCTCCCTCGGGTCGGTAGGCGAAGCCGAGGGTCCGCATCCCGCGCGACTGGAAGCCGGCGAGCGCCGCGGCGATCCCCGTGCGATCCGCGTCCGAGATCGGCGTGACGCCGCTCGCGGCGTGGTGGCGATCGCACCCCGCGAGGAGCACCTCGGGTGCCCCTTTGACGTGCAGGACATCGCCGCCGCGAGCCGACGTGCCGTGCGTCGCCATGAACTTCCGCTCGGTGCTGAAGGTCCACTGCGTCCGCAGCGCGAACGCCTTGCGGACGACGATATAGTCCTCGCCGCCGGCGTCGAGCCAGAGCAGCAGCGCCCCCTCCGTCGGGTTCCCGATAGTGTGCGCCGTTCCCCCCTCGCGGCCGAGGTGCGCCGTGGTGTTCGCCGTGAGCGCTTCGAGAACCAGCGTTCGCAGCGCGGGGTCGGTCGGCAGTGCGGCCGATTCCGCGCCGCCGAACTGCGCGGCCGTCACGCGCATCTCGTTCGCGGTCAGGGTGCCGGTCTTGTCGGAGCAAATGACGGTCGCCGCACCGATGGCCTCGGTGGCGTCCATACGGCGCACGAGGGTCTGCTGGGCCGTCATCTTCCGCATGCTGTAGGCGAGGCTCAGCGTCACGCTCATGGCCAAGCCTTCGGGCACGGCCACGACGATGATGGTGACGGCGATCATGAAGTCGCGGAGGAACTCGCGCGCCGCGGGGCGCGGAAGCCATTCGCCGGGGTCGTCGGACACGGTTCCGGCTCCGATGCCGAGGCCGACGACGGCCGCGAAGAGGATCGCCCCGGCGACGGCCGAGAGCAGCCACGGCCGCGCCGCGGCCCACCATCCGCCCGCTTCGCCGTCGTCGTCTCCGTCGTCTTCATCGGTCGCGCCGCGGACGAGGGCGAGCGCGTCTTGGGCGATGGGGAGCCAGACTTGCGTGAGTGCCGCGCCGACGCCCGCGACCAACCCGGCGACGACGAGCCACTGACCCGCCGACAGCTCCAAATTCCCGAGGATGGCTCCGCGCCCGACGAGGGCCGCGAAGGCGGCGATCGCCACGGCGAAGCCGACGACGCCGATGATCTTGCTCAGCCGGGCGAGCTGGCGGTTGAGCGGGCTGATGTCCCCCGTCGCTTCCGTCGATTCCCGGAGGGTCTTACCAATCTCGGTCGCATCGCCGACGGCGGTGACCTCGAAGGTGCCGTAGCCGTCGGCCACGGTCGTACCGCGGAGCAGCGTCCCCGATTCGGCGCCGACGCGCTTGTCGGCGGGCCGCGATTCGCCCGTCAGTTTGGCCTCGGAGACGAGCAGTCCGACCGCTTCGACGAGCGTGCCATCGGCCGGGACTTCCTCCCCGACTTCGACGAAGGCGAGGTCGCCGACGACCACGTCGCGCTTCGGCACTTCGCGGTAGGCCCCGTCGCGGACGACCTTCGCGGGCACCTCGTCCTCGGAGCGGTTGAGCACGTCGAACTCGCGGGCGGCGCGGTGCTCGTTCCAGTAGGCGAGGAAGGTCGCGAGGAAGATGGCGACGAGGATGCCGGCCCCTTCGGCGATGCGGCCGTCGGCGAGGCCGACGGCGATGGCCAGCCCGGCCGCGAGCATGAGGATGCGGATGACGGGGTCGTTGAACTTGCTCAGGTACTCCCGCCACCAAGTCGGGCGCGGGGGCGGCGTGAGCACGTTGGCCCCGTGCCGGCGGCGGCTGGCCTCGACCTCGGACGCGGTCAATCCGAGGCGGACGGGGGGAGCGATCACGGAGAAGCCTCGGGACTTGGTGCGGGGCGGGGCGGGGGACGATGCGTTCAGGATTGCGGCGGCGGCTCCGAGTCGGACCCTTTTGCCCACGACGGAACTGTGAGCGGCGGCTTCGGCTTCTTCACCGCCGGAGGCGGCTCCGAAGCCGCGGCGGCGGCTTCGGCCGGAGGCGCACCGACGGGCGGCGAGGTGAACAGGGAGCCGAGCAGCGGCCCCTTCACGCTCCGCAGGGAACCCCGTACTGGCGGACTCGGAAGCACTGGCGGCGGTGCTCCTGGCGCGGGAGGTTTCGCGGCGGTCGGAGGGGGTAGTCGCCGTGGCTGTGGCATCGCGGGGGGAGCCTTCGACAGCGGAGGCGGGGAGGGCGCGGGGACCGCGGCCGCGTCCCAATCCTCGGGTTGCCACACGAGCCGATCTGAAACGGCGGGGGGCGCGAGTCCCGCGGCCGGCGCGAGTGCGTGGGCGTTCAGCACGATCTCGCGGCGCAGGAACGCGGTTTCGATCGTCAGGGTGCCGCACACGAGCGTATCCGCCCGCATCGCTTCAATCACCACCTGCACTTCGTGGCGGCCGGGCGTGAGCGACCGCGGCCGCACCGTGACGCCCGACACTTCCGCCGTGAGCTTGCAGGGCACCGGCACCACCACGCGCAGGCGGACCGTGTGCGCCGCGCCGGGGGCCACGGTGCCGAGGTTCAACTGGTGCGGGTAGCGCCACGCTCCCTCCTCGGCCTTCAATCCCACGACCGCACCGCGCACCGTCACGCGGTCCAGCTCCACGTCGGGGTGATCGACCTTCAGCGCCACCCCCCGGCCCGAATCGTCGCCGGTCTGTTCGATCCGCAGGTTGCGGAGCGTCACGCCGCCCGAGACGACGTGGACGACCGGCCCGCTCTGCGCCCAGATCGTGCAGCCGTCGCCGTCGAGGGTGATGGCGTTGAGGACGCGCACCGGCCCGGCCCGCTCGCGCGGCAGATCGAGCATCAAGGTTTCGCCCTCCAGCGTCCAATCGAGCTGGTGCTGGAAGGAGGGGGCATCGGCGGGCATGGCGTCCGGTGGAACTCAGGTGGGGGTGTACAACTCGACTTCGGCCATGCGCCCGTGCGGTTCCTGCGAGAGCCGGAAGGGCGCTCCGGGCTTCAGTTCGACGGCCGTCCCCGTCGCCACGCGGCTGCCGCCGGGCGAGGTGAGCGACGCCAATCCCTCGTTGACGAGCAGCCACTTCCCGTTCTGCTTCGCGAAGTAGCCGAGGCGCGTCCGGTCGGCCTTCTCGCCGGGGAACTGGTTGTCGAAGGCGTGCCAGCCGAACAAGCCGAGCCCCGCGTCGTGGACCACGAGCGTCGCGTCGGGAATCCACTGCCCCGGCCGGGCCTCCTTGCGGAGCTTCAGCACCGGCACCGGCTCTTTCAGCTTTGTATGGCAGAAGGGGCACGCGGTCGCGGCGGGGCCGTGGGCGGCGAACCACTTGTGCGTGCATTTGGCGTTGCCGCACGGATGGAGGAGGTCGTAGGTGCGGACGAGCGCCTTCTCCCACTCGATGGCGCCGGGGCGGTCGTTCGGCGAATGCAGCCCCTTCACGAAGGCGCGCTGGAAGAGGTCGGCCAGCGCCGGGCCGAGATCGGCCGAGGTCGCGGTCAGGTCGGTCGGGCGGTTGGAGCGATCGGTCGGATGCTCGATGTAGAGGGCACCGGATCCCATTTCCAACTGCACCTGCTCTTCGGTCGAGTTCGCCGGGTGGATTTTCGGCCCGGCGAGCGGGTGCCGGAACAGCAGGTATTCGTGGAGCAGCACCGGCAGCGCGTGCAGGTCGGTGCGCGTGTTCGCGTGGCTCCGCTTGGGATCGGCGATCGGGAAATGGACCGTGCTCAGCACCTCCGGCGCGATGTAGCCAGGTGTGCCGAGGACATCCGGCGGGAACATGCCGGGGACGACGAGCGAATCGATGTCGATCACCACGCACTGCCCCGTCGTGGGGTCGATCAGCACGTTGTTGCACGAGAGATCCGAGTGGGCCAAGCCCGCTTGGTGCAGCCGCCGCACCGCGCGGGCCAGTCGGATGCAGATCTGGAAGTAGTTCACCCAAGCGCCCTGCTCGGCCTCGGGGAGGTATTTGCGGAGCTTCGGGCTGGAGAACCAATTCCCCTTTTTCTCCTTCCCTTTGAACTGACCGGTCGCGAAGAAGAAGTTGCCGGGGTACGTCGGGGCGAGGACCGCGAGTTCCGGCTTTGTCGCGATCGCCGTCGGCCAGCAGAAGAGCTGGCGCCAGTAGGCTCCGGTTTCGGGGTCGAGGGTCGGGTTGAACTTGCCGACGACGGCGTCGAGCCGGGCGAGGCGGTTCGGGTCGGTCCCCGCGGACTTGTCGTGAAAGAAGGCGATGACCTGCGACCGATCCGGCGCGAAGTAGACGCGCTTCATCCCGCCCATCGGCGGGTCTTCGACTTCGACGTAGGGGACGGTGCGGCCGTCTTTGAGCGTGGCGCTACGCGTGGTCACTGGAGGTTCTCCCGGTGGATGCAGACCAGCGTGCGGTCGTCGAACGAGCCGCGGACGTGGTAGGCGTCGAGCCAGAGCCGCAGGCGCTCCGCGGGGGTCGCCCCCGTGATAGGTCGGCGGCCGGCCCAAAGGTCGGCGGGCCGCTTGATGAGTTCTTCGGCGGTCGTGCTGAGTTTTTCCGCGAAGACCGATGAAGAATGGAGCTTCACCGGCGTCGGCCCGTGCTGTCCGATCGCCTCGACGAAGCTGCCGTAGTCATCGGCGGCATGTTCGGTAGAAGCGGTTTCTGGGGCGTTCAGATCCGGGATGCCGTTGACGACCAGGTCGCCCCAGAGCCGGGCGAGGTGGGGATCGGCCGGGAAGTAGTCGTCCGCAACGCCGTCGGTCATCACGAGGAGCGCTTGCAGGTCGATGAGTGTGGCATCCGTCTTCCGGTTCAAATACTCCACTTCGGTCTTCCCGGCGGAGGTGATGAACTCGGTCTCGCCGGCATGGGCGCCGCTGTCGGCGGAGCCGATAAGAACCGTGCTGCCCGTGCGGCTGATTGCGCCGATCATCCCGTCGCCGACTTGACACGCCATGATGAGCTGCAGAGATTTCCCCTCCAGCATTACGGGGAAGAGCACGGCCAGCAGCAAGGTGCAGGACAAATCTCCGACTTCCACCGGACGCCCGAGAAAGCTCTCGAATGCGGGGTCGGCCGCGCAGGTTGCGGCGGCGGCATTGATCCCTTCGAGCGCTTTCCGCATCGCGCCGATGATGGCCTGCCGAACGGCTTCCACGTCACTGGCCGGGAATGTCCCGTCACTCGCTGGGGAGAGGGCCGCTCCCCACTCCGCCCGAGACGACCGGCCGGACGGCGAACGGAAGGCGAGTTCGACGAGGAGCTCTTGGATCGCCGCAGCGGTTGCGGATTTGGCGCCGATGCGAGAGAGCTTCTTAGAGCCGGCTCCGTCGGCGACGGCGACGACCGTCCATTGACCCACGCGATCGAACGCGAACCAGTCGTCGCAGTTGGTGCCGTCGTGCTTGTGCTTCTTGCCGCGGACGCGAGCCCCGAAACCCCGGAACCCCGCCGGCGGATTCGGAAACTCCTTGGCGATGGATTCCTCGTAGGGTGCGGGTGATTCCGGGATGGGCAGGTACTTCCATGCGGAGGCTGTCGGAGCCGGTGCGGGAGGCGCGGGCGGAGTCGTGGTAGGCGGCACGGAGGGCCTCGGGGGGGGAGGTGGGCCTTGATAAAGCCCGGAGCCTTTCGGCGACGGGGGCGAAGCGGAATTGCCGGGTGGAGCCAATGCGGCGCGAATCAATTCCGCGATTTTCGGTGATCGCGAGGTCTCATGCTGGCCGACCCATGCAATCAACAACTCGATCCAACCGTCGTCCGGAAGCTTCTGGCCCAAAAGCTTCCGCTGCAAGGCCGCCTGCAACGGCTTGCTGAGCTGTCGCGCGACATCGGCGGCGATCGCTTTCAGCTTCACCGGATCACGCGCCAACTTCTCCCACAGCTGACTCAGGTGCTCGGAAGTCCCGCCATCCGTCGACAGTCCGAGTTTCCAGCGCACGGCTTGGATCCGGTCTTCGATAGGCTGCTGCATGATCGGTAGTACTCCTTCTTTTGGGCGGCGGAATCAAGGCACGATCTGGATCTGCTTCGGCGGGGGCGGCAGGGCGATGGGGCCGTCGGCCGTCGTTTGGGCCACGCTCGCCGAGGTCAGCTTGATCGAGTCCGACACCCACTTGAAGAACTGCTTCAGCGTGTCGGGCTGGAGGTTGTCCAGCTTCACCACGATCTCGGAGACCTTCTTCAGCGGATCGACCGCCGCGCCCGCACCGGCGGCGCAGCAGATGATGTTGCCAAGCTTCTTCGACTTGAGGCTGTCCGCCGCCGCGATCCAATTGTCCGTCGGCTGTCCGTCGGTCATCATGAACACCAGCGGCTTGTAGTCCCCCTTCTGCGTCGGCGTCGACTTGCGCACTTCCTTGTCTACGGCCTGTTCGAGGAGCTTGAGCGCTTCCCCGTAGGCCGTGCTGCCGGTCGCGTCGAGCGTTGGTTCTTGGAAGAGCATCAACTCCGTGAGCGGGCAGACCTGCCGCGCGCCGCTGTCGAACGTGATGACCGAAAGGAACGCCGTTTCGAGCGCCTGCGGGTCGCCGCGGAGGTCGGCGAGGAGCGCCTTGACCCCTTGGCGCACGGCCTCGATCGGCTCGCCGGCCATCGAGCCGGAGCAGTCGAGAACCAAGTAGATGGGCAACCTGCGGCCGGCGAACTCGGACATCGGAATCTCCTGGGAGGTAGGGACAGATCAGCCTGCGGATCGGCGGACATCGAACGGCCCGCCGCCGAGGGTCAACTGCGCCCGGCAACTCGGGCAGGTGACCGGGCCGGAGTGGTTTGGGCTGAGGCAGAAGATCGTCCCGCACGAGCAGGCGCCCGCGACCGGGTTCTCGCAGTACGGGCAGGCCGGGCACCCGTCGAGATCGCCGGAGTTCACCGGCGGCAGATGTTCCCCGGCGTCCAGTTCCAGATGTTCGAGTTTGTACGCGGCGATGGCCTCGTACCCGCCGGTGTAGTCGCGGCGGGCGAAGCGCATGAGGTACGGTTTGCCCGAACGCTGGCAGCGCGCGGCGAGGAACACCTGGCGCGGGGTCGGATCGTACGGCACACCCTCATCCGGCGCGGCGAACTCGGCCGGGATGGGCACCCTTTCGGAGGCGTCCGGCCGCAGGCTCGCCGTCTGCGCCGAGGCCGAGAGCCAGAGGAAGCACTTGCGGAACCCTTCGGGCGTGAGGTCGCTCATCATCAGCACGATGTCGGAGATGCTCCGCAGCACGGCGGGATCGACGTCCGGCCCGCAACCGATGGCGTAGAGGTTGGCCACGCGCGGGGCGCCGACGGCGTTGAGCGCCTCCGCCGCCGGTTCCCAATCGTCGGTCGGCTGGCCGTCCGTGAGCAGGAAGACGAGTGGCTTGTAATCCCCCTTGGTGGTCGGGGTGGTGCGGACGACGTCGCGCTTCACGCACTGCGTCAACAGCCGCAGCCCGGCCCCGAGGGCGCTGCCCGCCCGCACCGAGAGCGCGGGAGGCTGGAAGTGCATCAGCTCGGTCAGCGGGACGATCTGCTTCGCCTCCCGCGCGAAGGTGATGACGCTGAGGTAGACCGTCTCCAGGGCCGTCGGGTCGCCCTTGAGGCTGTCCACGAGCATGCGGACGCCGCGCTCGACGGCTTCGATGGCGGGCCCCGCCATCGACTCGGAGACATCGAGAACGAGGTAGATCGGCAGTCGGCGC
>JANXTU010000548.1 GCA_025352235.1 Fimbriiglobus sp. | reverse complement strand
CCTCGGCGGCGACGGTTTGCCATTTCTCCCCGGCGACGCGGAGTTCCGCGGCGCGGGCGATCAGTTCTTCCATGGGAGTGTTCCGAGAGATGTGCGACGTGTGTACACTGGGTTATAAGCTCCAATTTGGCGATGTCAAATCAATCTTGGCGAGCCGGGGCGTAGGATACCTTCCCGATTTCTGAGGTACCTCCGTCGTGCCCATCCCATTCCGATTGCTGTTGGTGTTCGCCGCGTGCGCCGGCGTTTCGGTGTTCGCGCCGGCCGCCGAGCCCGAAAAAGTCGTCGGGGCCAATTGGCCCCTGGCTAAGAAGTTCACCAAAGAATTCGTCGATCAGCACGTTCACACCGCGATCATCGTGCCGGTGTTCCTCGGCAAGACCGACCTGTTCTGGTACGCCGTGCGGACTCCCGAGGGGACGAAATATTGGAAGGTCGACCCCGCGAAGAAATCGAAAGCGCCGCTGTTCGATCACGCGAAGCTGCTGGCGCAATTGTCCGAGCAAGCGCAGAAACCGCTCGACGCGGTCGGCTTCCAAATCCGCACGGTCAGCGTCACCGAAGACGGCGCCAAGTTGAAGTTCGCGTTCGATGCGAACCAGTACGAATACGACCTGACGGCCAACGCCATCAAGAAGCTCGGCAAGGCCGCAGTGGAGACGCCACCGCCGTCGCAGGAGTTCCTCGACCGCCTGACCGACGACGAGCGCCGGGAATTCGTCGAGCGCCAACGCGAGCGCCAAGACCAACTGAAGAAGGACGACGAAAAGAAGGACGACAAAACCGAAGTCAAGAACGACGAGAAGAGCCCGCCGGCGAAGGCCGGGTTCGGGGACTACAAGGTCTTCTCCCCGGATAAGAAGCAGTACCTGTACGTCTACAAATTCAACCTCTACTTGGCGGACGACGGCAAAGAGGCGGACGCCAAGCAACTGTCGACCGACGGCGAAGACGACTACGGGTACGGCGTCGGCCAACAGACCCGCCGCAGCGATGGCACCGTCGAGAAACCGCAAGCCGTGAGCGACCGCAAAACGCGGCCGCAAGTGACGTGGTCGAAAGATTCGAAGCGCTTCACCGTGACCCGCACCGACCGCCGCGGGATGAAGGAACTCTACCTCGTCGACTCCATCGCGGCGCCGCGGCCGGCGCTCGAGCGCTACCGGTACTCGATGCCGGGTGAAGAGGCGATCGCGAAGGGGGAACTCTCCATCGGCGACGCCGGCGCGAAGTCACTGATGAAGTTGAAGACCAAGTGGAAGGACGAATCGTACAGCGATGTCAAGTTCGGCAAGACCTCGTCCGAGGTCGAGTTCATCCGCCGGGATCGCCTGCGCCGGCATCACGAGTACTGCCGGGTGAACGCCGCGACCGGCGAGGAAAAGTGCCTGATCGCGGAGGGGTTCGAAGCCGCATACTTGGAATTGGCGCCGCCGAAATTGGTCGAGGAAACCGATGAGGTGATCTGGTGGTCGGAGCGATCGGGCTGGGGCCACTTCTACCTGTACGACCGCGACGGCAAACTCAAGAACGCGATCACGGCCGGGGAATGGCGGGCGAGCCGGATCGTGGAAGTCGACGCCAAGAATCGGCTCGTGTACTTCCTCGGCAACGCCCGCGAACCCGGCGAGAACGTCTACTACAACCACCTCTACCGCATCCGCTTCGACGGCAGCGATCTGACGAACTTGACCCCCGGCGACGCTAACCATCGGGCGGCGCTGTCGCCGTCGAAGCAATTCGTCGTCGATAGCTTCAGCCGCACCGACCTCGCCTCGGTGGCCACCCTGCGGGACGACAAAGGCCAAGTCGTCATGCCGCTGGAGAAGACCGACACGTCGCGGCTCGAGAAGACCGGCTGGAAATTGCCGGAGTGTTTCCACGTCAAAGCCGGCGACGGCATGACCGATCTCTACGGCAACATGTGGAAGCCGTTCGATTTCGACCCGGCCAAGAAGTATCCGATCATCGTCTACGTCTACCCCGGCCCGCAGCAAGAAGGGGTGAGCCACACCTTCGCCGCGTGGTCGACTTATCAGCAACTGGCGCAGCTCGGCTTCATCGTCATCCAAGTCGGCCACCGCGGCGGCTGCCCCGAGCGCAGCAAGGCCTATCACAGCTTCGGCTACTTCAACCTCCGCGACTACGGCCTCGTCGATAAGAAGGCGGCCATCGAGGCCCTCGCCGGCCGGCACGCCTGGATCGACATCGACCGCGTCGGCATCTACGGCCACTCCGGCGGCGGCTTCATGTCCGGCGCGGCCATGCTCCAGAAGCCCTACAACGAGTTCTTCAAAGCCGCCGTCGCCAGCGCCGGCAACCACGACAACAACATTTACAACAACTACTGGTCCGAGACGTATCACGGCCTGAAGGAAGTCGCCGTTGACGCGAAGAAGGACAGCGGCACCGCGACGGAAACCGAGCAGAAAGGCGGACGGCGCCGGAACCCGCCGGAGTCGGCCGGACCCGAAGAGATCCCGCCGCCACGGGCCGTGATCCCCGCCGTCGATCCGAAGATCTGGTTGGAACAGAGCGGCGACCTCCAAAAGAAGATCGACCTCCTAAAATCTCAACTCGGCGAAGCCTTGGCCCACTCGCAGAAGGACCGGGTCGAGACGCTGGCCAAGACACTGGCGGAACTGCTGAAACAGCACGGCGAATTGGCGAAGAGTGCGAAATCGGCCGAGGCCAAGAAGCTCGACGAGAAGCCGATCGAACTGCCCAAGATGAAGTTCGACATCAAGATCCCGACGAACGCCGAACTGGCCGGGAACTTGAAGGGCCACCTGCTGCTGGTGCACGGCGAGATCGATAACAACGTCCACCCCGCGAACACGATGCGGCTGGCCGATGCGCTCATCAAAGCCAACAAGCGTTTCGAGCTGCTCATCATCCCCGGCGCCCGCCACGGCTTCGGAATCGCCCAGCCGTATTTCACGGATCGGATGTGGGATTTCTTCGCCGAGCACCTGTTGGACGACCGCCAAACTAAAGCCGACATCAAAGAGCGCGACTCGAAGAAGAAGTAGCGTCCGCTCACGCTACCACCCCAAGGGGCCGAACTCTTCGCCCCAACGGGGTCGCCTCGGCCACTACTCTTCTCCCCGAAGGGGCCGGCGTCGGCCGACGTTGCGCCGGCCCCTTCGGGGCGGAGGCCTTGCGCCTAACCTTCCCAGGGCTTCCGCCCTGCGCTGTAAACGGCGGCCCCGTTGGGGCGAAGACAATCGAGGCGACCCAGGGCTTCCGCCCCCGACTACTTGGTCACGTCCAGGCTTTTGAAAAACTCCTCGGCGGGCTTGCCGTCCAAGGAGTCTTTGGCGCCGACGACCATCGCTTGCACCAGTCGGCGGTCGACGAGGATCAGCCGGGCGCGGATGCCGTTCTTCCCGGCGTCGATGCGGATGTCT
>JANXTU010000518.1 GCA_025352235.1 Fimbriiglobus sp. | reverse complement strand
GCGCATAAGAGCACACCGATGGACGGTTGCTCGTGCGGTTTTCTCACGTCGCGGTCGATCGCTTCCAAATAAAACTGGAGTTTACCCACATGCTCCGGCTCGAATTCCACGATTTTGAGTTCGAATGCGACCAGGCAATTGAGGGTCCGATTGAAAAAGAGGAGGTCGAGCAAGAAATCGCGTCCGCCGACTTGCACCGGGTATTGACTGCCGACGTAACAGAAATCGCGGCCGAGTTCGATGAGGAAGTTTTTGAGTTGCTCAACCAGCCCGCGTTGCAGGTCGGCTTCGGAATGCCCCGGTGGCAGCCCGAGAAATTCGATCAGATAGCTGTCTTTGAAAACGCTGGCCGCGTCGGGGTGCAATTGCGTCAGCAACGGTGACACTTTCACGGGTGAGAGGACGACACGCTCGAAAAGAGCGCCGTTGACCTGGCGTTCCAGCTCCCGGCTCGACCACTTTTGTGATGTCGCCATTCGAAGATAGAATTCACGTTCCTCGGCTCGCTTCGACTTCCCCAAGATGAGCAAATTGTGCGTCCACGGCAATTGTCGCAGCAGTGATGCGACAATTGCATTGTCAGAGTACGTTTGATAGAACTGCCGCATGCGCAAGAGGTTACTACGGGTATACCCCCGCAGGCCGGGGTGCGTCCGGGCGATGTGTGCCGCGAGTTGGCCGACCACCCCTTCGCCCCAAGCCGCGGATGCAATCTTCCGGCTAATGTACTCGCCGATGCTCCAATAGAGATCGATCAGCGTCGTGTTCACGGCGGCGATCGCGCGCGTTCGCGCGGCCTCGATGAGTCCAACGATTTCATCGAACTCGGCGGGCTTCGTGGGTTCCGGTTTCTTGATCGACTTGCTCATACGGGAACCTTCCCTTGTTGCAGGTACTCGGCACCGACGGCGAAGTTGTCGAACGCCATCGAATAATTCTCTTCGAACCATGCCCGGATGTGCGGCACCGCCCCGGCATCGTATTTCGGTTCGGCGCAAATCATCGGGCCGAAGGGCACTTTCCGTATCTCACCTTGTTCGACGATCAACTCCCCGGCTTTGAAGACGAACCGCGGCAGCTCGAACATCGCCCTCCGATCCGGCTGCGGCGTGTACACGGCGATGTCCGCATCGGCGCCGGCGCCGAGGTGGCCTTTGTGCGGCAGGCCGAGCATCTTCGCCGGAGAACCGCGCGTGATGATGGCGATTTCGTTCAAAGTGTATTCGCGCTCGAGGTCGGCGAGGGTGCAGCGATCCTTCACCCGCGCCGGCAATCGCTTCAGCACTTCACGCCGGTAATCGCGGCTCATCAGCAGCGCGATGATCTCCGGGTAGGCCACGAACGCCCCGCCGTTGGGGTGGTCGGTGCTCATGGCGATCTGCCAAGGGTCCTTCACCAGCAAGTACCATTCGAGCCCGATGGCCCACTGGAGGGCGTGGACGAACGACTTCTCTTGGTACGTGATCGGCACGATGCCGCAGCCGCCTTCGCACTCGGTGTCGCTGTTGAACCACTTCCGCCCCGTGACCTTGTGCAGGTAGTGCCCGAGCGGGCCGTCGCCGGTCATCGAGGTCGTTTCGCCGAAGACGACTTGGCCGACATCGACGGTGATATTGGGGTGGCTGTTCACGTATTCCGCGAGTTGGGGCACCTTGCTGCAGAAGGTCCCTTGGTCGTCCGGCCCGCCGCCGTAGCTGTGGAACTGGATGTGCGTGAAGTGCCCGCGGTGCCCCTCGACGGCCCGCATCGTTTCGAGCGTCGTCGTCCAATTACCGGGCATGCCGAGTTGGTTGCAGTGGATGTGTGCGGCGTGCGGCAGTTTCAGTTCGTCGGCCGTGCGGGCGATCTCGCGGACGATGGCGCGCGGAGTCGTGTTGAAACCGGGGACGATGTCGTCGAGGTGGGCGAGCGCGTTCGACCCTTGCTTCCAGACTTCGACGCCGCCGGGGTTCACGACTTTGAGCGCGTAACCGCGCGTGGAGTTCAACAACCAGCCGCAGAAGGCCCGCAGCCGCGCCGACTCCCCGGCCGCGATTTGCTTCATCACGTAGTGATTGTTCCCCGTCAGAACGAAGAAACCCTTGTCGATGGCGGGGGTGTCGTGGAACTCTTCGAGAGTGTGCCGCGCACCAAGCGGCGGGATGGCTGCGTCGAAGACGGTGGTATAACCCAGGCCGGCATAGAGGTAGCCGGTGACGAACGTGGTCGGGGTGCTGCCGCCGGTCCCGGAGCGGAGCAGGGGGGTGCGGTGGAACGGCGGCGAATCGCGGCGATCTTCGGGGCGCAGTTTGCGGGCGACATTCACCTTCGGCCCAGCGATGTGGGCGTGCATATCGACGCCGCCGGGCAAGACGACGAGTCCCGCGAGGTTGAAGGTGCGGTCGGCGAGGGTTCCCGCCGGTGGAGCCGAGATCATCTTGCCGTCGCGTGCCCAGAGGTCGCGCGCGGAACCATCCACCCCGTTGCGGGGGTCGTATACGATGCCGTCGGTCCAGCGAACGAGTGTCATGCGGCGATTCTAGCGGAATGCCCAACCTCCGGCCGAAGCCGATCCGTACAACGGACTATGGGATCGAATTTCCGACGGAGCGGAGGGTATGCCGTGGGTATGGACAACTTCAGCGCGAACCAGCAGAAGATCATCAAGCGGTACTACAACAACTTGGATACGATCCAGTTGCAAAAACTGGCGGAGACGGTGACGGACCTTTACTTAGCCGAAGGCAAGAAGGTCGAGAAGCTTTGGAAGTCGGCGGTCGGGGCGATGCAGAAACTCGAAGTGCCGCAGCAGCGGATCGACCTCTTGGTGAAGTCGCAGAATCTCGAACAGCTCGCGAAGTTGGTGAAGGAATTGCAAGAGACCGGCTGACAATCACTTCTGGGGCGACGTCCATGCGCGGTCATTTGGCTTCACTCGCACTCCTCGCGGCGGTCGCCGGCTGTAACAAAGAGACCGCTTTGAAGCCGGTGCCGGCCGATGCGGCGCTGCCGGACGCCCCGATCCGCGTCGCGGTCACGTCGCCCAAAAAACAGACCCTCGCTTGGGGTATCGAGCAACCCGGTTCGATCCAAGCCTACGAGAGCACGCCGGTCGTCGCCAAGTTCCCCGGCTACGTCCGGCAGCTCTTCGTGGATATCGGCGACAAGGTGAAGAAGGGGCAGCTGCTGGCGAAGTTGTCGATCCCCGAAGTCGAAGTCGAATCCCAACAGAAAGCGGCGCTGTTGGAGATGGCCACGGCGGAGGTCGCCTTGGCTCGCCGCAATGCCGAAGTCGCCACCGAGACGGCGAAGGCCGTCGAACCGCTGATCGCCGTCGGTCGCGCCAACGTCGACAAAGCGACGGCCGACAGCGCCCGTTGGGATTCCGAATGGAAGCGGTCGAAGGATTTGTTCACCAAGAAATTGATCGACGAGCAGCAACTCGACGAAGCGATGCGCCAAGCCGCCGCGGCGGTGGCGGCGAAAGCGGCGGCTGAGGCGAACGTCCTCGCTGCGCGGGCGAACCTGAAGGAAGCGCAAGCGAAGATCGCCCGCGCGGAAGCGGAGATCGCCGTGGCCCTCGGCAAGGAGAAAGTCGCCGGGGCGTCGGCCAAGCTCGCTCTGGCCCTGCTCGACTACACCGACATCCGCGCGCCGTTCGACGGGGTCGTCACCTCGCGGCAGGTCCACACCGGGCACTTCTTGCAACCGAGTTCCGGGGGTAAAGTCGAGCCGCTATTCGTCGTCGCCCGTCTTGATACCGTCCGCGTGTTCGTTGAAGTGCCAGAGAATCAGGCCGAGAAAGCCGTCCCCGGCGCGGCGGTCGCCATCCGCATCCCGGCGTTGGCGAATCGGGACGTGGTCGGCGCCGTCACGCGGACAGCCGGCGTGTTGTCGCCGGAGTCGCGGACGCTGCGCGTCGAGATCGACTTGCCGAACCCGGATGGGACACTGCGACCGGGGTTGTACTGCAACGTGCGGATCGCCGCAACCAGCGCCGATGCCCAAGTGGTGCCCGCCGCCGCCGTGCTCTTCGCGGACGAAACCGCCTACTGTTATCAAATCGAAGATGGCAAAGCGAAGAAGCTGAGGGTGCAAGTCGGCCGGGCCGACAAAGGCAATCTGGAACTCTTGGGCAAACGCCCGGCCGGCACGACTTCCGGCGCTTGGCAACCGATCGCGGGGACAGAACAAATCGCCGTCGGCAATCTTGGGGCATTGGTCGACGGCCAGGCGGTGCAAGTCGAGACACCGGCCAAGTAGTGACGACTCACGTTTTCGTAGCGGGCAAATCCGCTCTGACGGCTGTGGCGACTGTCCGATGGAGTTTGAATCCTTTTTCGCCCCAACGGGGCCGACGGATATAGCCCAGGGCGGGAGCCTCAGCAACCGAAGTCCTCTGTTTTTCGCCCTGAGAGGGCCGTCTTGCCCGACGTCGGCCCCTTTGGGGCGAAGAGAAAAAGGACCGCTACGAAAATGTGAAGTCGTTCGGGCCGCGCGATTACTGCTTGGTCAATTCCCGCTCGATTTCGCCTTTGTGCTTGACGTGCTTCAGGGCGATCTCCGTCGACAAACGATCCAAGTACGTGTTGCGGTACAGGTTCACCGGTAACGAACTCGTGTCCCGCAGCGGGGCGTTCGACTGGTGGCCGTACTGGGTCAACGGCTTCCCGCTGCCGACGCTGTCGTAGACCGCGACCGACAGGCTCGCGTTGCCCCGGCAGATTTCTTTGCCGGTTTGCTGGTCGAAGAACGACATCGATGCGAGTGTCACATCGAGTACATAGTCCGCGCCGAGGGCTTTGGCAATTTCGGTCATGCTCCCGGTGTTCCAGAGGTTCGGGTTCTCTTGGCGGAGGCGGTCGATCTTGGCGCTATCGACGACCGTGATCGCCGAATCCTTGGGGATCTTCGACAGTTCCGCGATCTTCGCCCCGATCTTGGCTTCGAGATCGCGGTCGACCCCGGCCATGTTCGGATTGGTCGTGATTTGATTCGACGCGGTGACGAGCACGGCGACGGTCACCGTCTTCTTTCCGTCTTTGGGCTCGAACTTGCAGCCGGTTGCCGGGTCCTTATATTCGTCGCCGCGGTTCAGGAACCAGAGCAAGCTCGGGCCGCAGCCGAAGCCGAAGATGGTCAGCAGTGCCGTCAAAACGCCGCGGCGGAACCAGGTCAAAGCTTTGCGGTTCATCCGTGAACCCCCCGTTGATGAAAGAACGCCACTTTACCCGAAGAAGATCGCGGCCCAGCGCCCGACCATCATTGTGAGCATGATCGTCAGGCCGATGGTCAACCAGAGTTCCCCGCTCCGAATGAACAAGAGCCGCCCGCGGACCGCACTCGCGAATCCCCACGGGATCAAACTGAACCACCAGAGTGCCGTCAGCGTGCCGACCCAGTTGGCCCGTAGCGAATTCGGCACGTCCCCATGCACCAGCAGCGAAAAACTCGTCGTCATCCCGCAGGCCGGGCAAGGCCGGCCGGTCGCCACGACCATATTGCACGGTTCCAACCCCAGTTGGGTGTGCGTCGCCATCGTCCGCGGCACATCGTTGCCGTCGTCGTCTTTCCCATAAGGGTGGATGTACGCCGCCGCGCCCAAAATTAGCACGAAGCCGGCGGCCATGGCCCCGAGCATCCACCGCACCCATCGGGATAACTTCGGCGAGCGCCGGTTCCGGCGTGGCCGTTCCACGTATTCGAAATCGTCGTCCGAGTCCGCGCGCTCGGGCTGCGGATGCACCGGCCTCGCGATGGGGTACGGCCCCGCGCCGGCCGCAGACTCGAATTTACTATTGGCGTCGATAGGGAGCACGTATAGCCTCCGGGGTGGGGAACGCAATCCCGAATGGTCCTATCTCTTAGTCTACCGAACGGGGGAAATGGTGGCGCTACGGGAAGTCGTCGCCGGGGCGATGTCGCGATTGCTGCCGACGTGGGGTGAGTTGCCCGGAATCGTCGCCGTGTCCGGTGGCGCGGATAGCGTGGCGCTTCTGATGGCCCTTCATAACAACCCGACGGGCGGGTTGATCGTCGCGCACCTCAATCATGGCCTGCGTGGTGCCGAGAGCGACGCCGATGAACGGTTCGTCCGTGATCTGGCACTCGAGTGGAACCGACCCTGCCGCGTCGCCCATGTCGATCTGGCCCGCGAAGGGTGCGGCGAGAACCTCGAAGCGGCGGCCCGCGCCGCGCGATACCGCTGGTTTGCCGAGGTGGCGGCGGAAGTCGAGGCCGGTTGGATCGCCACCGGGCACCATGCCGACGATCAAGCGGAGACGGTGCTCCACCGACTGATGCGCGGCACGGGGTTGCAAGGCCTGCGCGGGATCGCCCCGATCCGCCGCGACGGAGCCGTGCCCGTCCTGCGACCGCTGTTGACGGTCCCCCGGAAGGAACTCCTCGAATTCCTTGGCGAGCGTCGACAAGCCTATCGAACCGATTCGTCGAACGCGGATCCGCGCTTCACCCGCAATCGCATCCGCCACGAATTGCTGCCGCTGATGGCGAGTTTCAACGCCGAGGTCGTCGCGGCACTCGGTCGCACGGCGGTGCAAGCCGAGGAGTTTTTCCTCGATCAACAGCAAGAAGGGGTGCGGTTGTTGACGCTCGTCGAGTTGGAAAAAACCGACCGGACAAACGTGCTCGACGCGATTCGACTGCAAACGCTCGGCGAGCCGGCGATCCGGCTCATCTGCCGCGCCCTGTGGGCCCGCGAACGCTGGTCGGCGTCGGCGATGACCTTCGCCCACTGGGCGCGCATCGCCGAGATCGCCTTAGGAATTCATTCCGCGGCCGACTTCCCCGGCAACGTCCACATCCGGCGAAACGGCGGTCGATTGGAGATCGGTGTGGTGTTTGGGCGTTGAGTCCAGCGTTTTGGTCTTGAGTCCAGCGTTTTGATCTTGAGTCCAGCGTTTTGGTCTTGAGTCCAGCGTTTTGGTCTTGAGTCTACGCGAGGGTGTATGACTTCTCGCTGGACACAAGATTTGCATGAAAACGGGAGAGCGTGGCACTCCCAATTTCAAAACCGGCGGGCTCACGCCGCACCGCTCGCGGGGACCGCGGTCCGCTGGGTCGAACACGTTGTCCGCGGCTTACCGGGATTCCGCATGATGGTGGAGGGACGCGCCGCGCACTTCCGTTAAGATGTCCCGCACGCAGTTCCGAGCCGAGGGCCGACGATGGCGACCGACAAACCGGGCGGATGGAAGCACAACACCGGGGCGAACAATCCGAAGCCGGTGGCGACCGGCCCGGTGGCGTCGCGGAAATCGTGGCAACCCGGCGCGGCCGCGCCGAAATCGCCAAAGAAATCAAAGTCGCGGACGGGTCGTTTCCTGTTGGTCGGCGGGTTGGTCGCCCTGCTCATCGCCGCGGCCGTCGTGGTCATCCCGTGGTTGAAGCCGCCGAAATACCCGGCGCTGATCGTCGTCGCCCCGAGCGCTCCGGACAGTTTGGTTTGGCCCGAAACCGTCGCCGGTGCGAACGTCGGCGACGACTTCCAATCGTGGAAGACCGAGCACCCCTCTGGCATGCAACTCGTCGCGGGACGGGAGAAAACCGCCGCGCCGGGTGCGTGGAAACAGGCGCTCGACCCCAAAGCCGAATCGATCGTGTTGTACTTCGCCGCGCTCATCGGCGTCGATTCCAACGGGCCGTTCGTTTGGGAAATCGACCCCGCAGCTTCGGCGCCGACCGAATCGCACAAGCTGTACGTCCGCGATGTCTTGAAAGCGCTCGAGGGCCATCCGGGCCGCCAGCCGAAGCTCGTCGTCTTCGATCCGCCCGACGCGCCGGTCTCGTGGACCCACGGCGGCATCGTTCACGATTTCCCACGGGCGTTGAAGGAACTCGAAGCCGAGATTTCCAAAATCGACGGGCTCGCCGTCGTCTGTTCCCACGATGTCGATCAACGGGCGTGGACCTCGGAAACGAGCGGGCGCACCGTGTTCGGCCAAGTTTTTCTCGACGGTGTCTGCGGCGCCGCGGGCGGGCCGGAGGGCTCGGCGATCACCGGGGCGACCCTGATGCCGTACTTGAAGCAAGAAGTCGAGAAGTGGGCCATCGTCAATCGCGATGAAAAGCAGACGCCGATCCTGCTGCCCGGCGACGGCGCCGACCGCGCGGCCAAGGTGACCCTCGCCTCCAAACCGAACGGCGACTTTGCGGCGAAACCGATCCCGACTGCGACGCCCACACCCGCCGCGCTCGGCGAAGCATGGGGCATCGCCGAAGCCTTGGCGAATCGGACCCCGTGCCCCGACACCACGGACCCGGCCCGCTGGAAAGAATACCTCGAACTTTTGCTCCGCTGGGAACGGCTCGTCCGGCTGCCGGGGACGAACACCGCGACGATTGCGGCGAAGGTCAAGGTCCTCGGGGAACAACTGCGCTCGGCCTCCGTCACCGTCGTCCATCTGCCGACCGCACTCCCCGCCGGCGCGGCCTTTGGCCACGTTCCGTTTGCAATTGCGAAAGACGATCTCGAGCCGGTTTGGTCCGCCGCGACCGCGAACGCCCGCACCGAAGTGTGGCTCGGGTCGCGGGCCAAACCGACCGACACCGCGCAGCGCCTGGCCTGGACGGGAGTCGTGCTCGACAAACTCTGCGATGTCGGCCCGAACGCGAAGAACCTCAAGATCGCGGACGAAATCCTGAAGCTGATCGACGGCGACCTCGACGGCCGCGCGGTCGAGGGGCACTTCGTGCGGATTTTGAATCAGCACCTCGAAACGGCCGAGGGCAAACGGCCCGGCGTCGAATTGTTGACGCGGGCGATCCGCCTCCGCCGCGCGGCAGAAGAGACCGCGTGGATCGGCGACCCAAAATCCGGCGTCGATCCGCACGCGGAACAGGTCCAACGGCGCACGCGCGCGATCGTCGACCGAGCCGACGAATTCCGCCGTCTCGGGGAAGATCGTTTGTTCGTCGGCGATGCGAAATCATGGGTCGATGCGGAAGTCGACTTCGCCAAGGCGGACGAAGGGTACGCGGTCGCCCGGCGCACGGCCAAGGTCGTGGCCACTTCACTCCAATTCCGGGACCGCGCCTTCGCCCGCCTGCCGTTCTACGCCCGTTGGTTGGGCGAGTACCGGGGCACTCTGTCTGCGAAGGACGTGGATGCGCTGATCGCGAACTTTGAAACCGCCGCGAAATCAGCCCACGCCATCGGATTTCTGGAAGCCGCGGCTGAATCGCCCCTCGCGGATTTCGACCGCGAAGGTCGTGAGGGAGCGAAGGCTTACGAGGCGATCGCGTTGGCCCACCTCGATGAAGCGAAACGGCTCAACAACGTGGTCCAACCGTCGAATTGGCATTCGCTCGACGGCGTGCTGGGTGTGCCGTTCCTCCCGGCCGAGATCCGCGCTCAACGGCTGACAAACATCCGCTCCGTCTCGGCGGGTTTGGCGCCGAATCCGAACCAAGCCACCGGCGTGCAAGCCCCGGCATTACCGGCGCGGGATCGCTCCGAACGGCGGGGCCGCATGG
>JANXTU010000459.1 GCA_025352235.1 Fimbriiglobus sp. | reverse complement strand
GTAGAGAAATCAAAGGAGAAAGCCGAGGCGAATGAAGAGAAGAACCTGTCGAAGATCGCTGCCCAAAACGAAATCTTCCTGAAGTGCATTGAATCGGAGCAATCAAATGGCGAAGAGGGGGCCACGCTCACCGTGTTAAGGGAAACCCGAGGTCTGACCACCAGTTCGACGCTCAACGCCGTTATCAAAAGGCTGACCGTCAGCCATCACTTTGGTCGGCAACAGAAACCCTTCGAGCTGCTTGCCTTCGCGCGTCGTCACGCGCTGGCCCGGCACCACGAAGCAGATGGATCGCTCGAAGATTTCGGTCTTCTCGGTATCCGATTTCCCGCTGAGCGAGATCGCGCCCGGACCACCCTTGCCATCGGTGGCTTGGCGAGATCCGTCGGCTTCCGCAGCACCAGGTAGAGAGTTGTCGAACCGCCGACCAGGATTAGCAGGACGGCGGCCGCAACGACGGCTCCGAAGGCGTTGAATCCGATTCCCCGCCGCTCCTCGTGGCCTGACGCCGGCGCGAGAGGCACCGCCGGTTCGGACCCGGGCTTCGACCTCCGGACGTGGCGCTCGGGTGCGAACTCGGGGATCAGGTCGAGTGGCCGCCACTCGCGTCGATCCGCGGAGCATTCGTGGTAGCCCTCCGCCTGACCGTTGGCGATCATGGCGCGGATGGTGTCGTTATCGAACGGCCCCATCACGCGGCCGCGGTTGCGGAGGTAGGAAGGTCAGGACTTATTCTCAGCATCCGCTGGAGTGACACAAGTTGGCCTTGAGGCCAATCTACGCGATGGAGGATGATCGGCGCATCGTTTTCAATTCGTCTTCGGGAGAGCAAGGATGCGTCCCACTTATTCGTTTTCCGAGGCCGAGGTGGTAGCCGCCGACAAATCGACGGGCGAACTCGTGCTGAAGTTCGGCAAGGAGGCGCTCGGCCCGTTCAACATGCCCGCCACGGTGCGTGCGACGAGCGGAGTCGTCGTCGCCGAGGCGAAGCTGGAGTTCGTCGGCCCGGCGCGCTAAATGCCATCAAGCCTTCGGTTCCAATCCTTCCCGCAATACCGCCGGCAGTGCATTCCACGCGGCGGTATAGCTTTCTTCCAGCGGGCATGGGACGTAGACGCCCGGTTCGAGAAACAACGGCATCTCCGGCAGGATGTCGCCGGGCGCGAGCGCTTCGAGGTACGCGATGAACGGGTTGCCCGCATCGTAGCTGACGGCGGTGAGCGGTTTGTCCGCCGGGCGCTCGTCGGGGGTGTCGGTCCAGACCGACCATACCTCCGCGTGAAGACCGTGGGGGTCGTTCTTCGAAGGCGGGAACAAATCGACGAACAGGACATGGATACCCTTCCGCAGGAAGTCGCGGGCTTTCTCGACGAACTGGCTCACCGAATTCGCGCGATCCTTATTGCCCGGCGAGACGATTTCGATCACCGAAACGACTGTTCCAATTTTGGTTTTTACGACGATGCGATTCGCGCGGCGGGCGTATGCACCCGCCGCGGATTCCGCACGCGAGACGGTACGGACTTTCGGCGGCCGCTCCGCGACGGCCAAACCGCCTCGCGGAGCCGGCCCGTCGTGGGCATCCGAGCGAGCGAGCGAGCAATGTTACGACATCGGGAGCCCAACCATCGACTCGGTAGTCGGCGAGCGCGTAGTGATCGGACGGCAACCGACCCGCGTTGAGCGCGTCGATCAGTCGCATGATCCAGCTTTCGTGGAAGTGGTGGTAGACCCCGGGCTCTTCATTCGACCAGTCGTGGATCGGCATAGCAATTCCTCGCGGTGCATCCATTTTACGGAGCTGCATAGGAACTCTCTACCCCAGCAGTGCCGCGATCGGGGCGCCCTTCGACAGGCTGATCGGCCGGTTGGCCTGGTCGTGGATTTCCCCGGCCGGGTCGATCCCCAGGCAGTGGTAGATGGTGGCCACGAAGTCGGCGGGGGTCACCGGGTTCTCGGCGGGGCGACCGGCGATCTTGTCCGACTTCCCGTAGACCTGCCCGCCCTTGATGCCGCCACCGGCGAATAGGACGCTGTAGCACTCGGGCCAGTGTTCCCGACCGCTGTTGCTCCGCGTGATCTTCGGCGAGCGACCGAACTCCGCCGCGACCACCACGAGCGTTTCGTCGAGTTTCCCTTCCTTCGTCAGGTCGGTCATCAAGGCGCCGAACGCTTTGTCGAACGGCGGAACGAGGTCGTCCTTGTGCGCGGTGAAGTTGTTCCAGTGCGTGTCCCACGCGAAACCGTTGATCCCCTGCGTCCGCTGCCAGTTGCACTGCACCAGCCGGCAACCGGTATCGAGCAACCGGCGGCCGAGCATCACGCTCTGGCCGAAGAGGTTGCGACCATAGCGCTCGCGGTCGTCTTTCGAAACGGCCGAGAGATCGACCGCCTTCCGTACGGCATCGGACGACAGCACATCGACCGCCTTCGCCTGCGAATCGCGGATTGTCTGGCTCACGGCGAGGTCGTTGAGAGCACTCGATTGGGCGTTCAACTGATCGACGAGTGACAGCCGGCGCTTCACGACATCGGCGGGAAGATTCGCGGCCAGCGGCAGGTGATCGAGCTTGAAGTTGTCGTCGTTCGGATTGCCGCCGGTGAGCAGCGGATCGAACTTCGGCCCGAGTGCCCCTGCGAACTGCCCGGAGCGCCGACCCCCGGCCACGTCCATCCGGTGCGGCACGATGGCCCACGGCGGCAGCGGGCCTTTGCCCGGCGCCAGCTTCGCCAGGCAGGCGCCCATGTGCGGCATGTCCGACCGCGCCATCGAGTTCACGTCGCTGACGCTGCCGAGGTACGGGTAGCCCGTGAACATCCAATAGGAGCCGCGGCCGTGGTCGTTGTGCTCGTGCCACATGGTGCGCACAAGGGCCGATTTGTCCATCCACTTCGCGGCGTTCGGCAGCAGTTCGGAGAAGCGCACGCCGGGGAGCGTCGTCTGGATCGTGCCGAATTCGCCGCGGATGTCTTCCGGTGCGTCGGGTTTCGGGTCGAAGGTGTCGAGTTGAGCCGGACCGCCGGAGAGGTAGAGGATGATGCAGTTCTTGGCTTTGCCGAAGCTCTTCGACTTCTTCGCGGCCGGGGAATCCGCGGCGGCGGTGCGCTCCATCAGCATCGGAAGCGAAAGCCCAAGCATGCCGAGGCCACCGAGGCGGAGCATCTCCCGGCGGTCGAAGAGACCGGGGCGCTGGGCCTTGGGCCAGAAGTTCAGCATG
>JANXTU010000447.1 GCA_025352235.1 Fimbriiglobus sp. | reverse complement strand
GCGGATCAACTGTCGTGGTATATCGGCCTCATCGGCGTTATCGGCATCGTGTACGGCGCTATCGTCGCGATGGGGCAAACCGACTTCAAACGGCTGCTGGCGTATTCGTCCGTCTCGCACATGGGCTATGTCGTACTCGGCCTCGCCTCGTGGGGTTCGCGCGCCGACTACTGGCAATGGGGCGTCAACGGCGCGCTGTTCCAAATGATCTCGCACGGCATCACGGCGTCGGCGCTCTTCTTCGTCGTCGGGGTGATCTACGACCGCGCCCACCACCGCGAACTCAACGGCTTCGGCGGCCTCAAGGAACCGATGCCCGTCTACTCGGGCGTGGCCGCGATCCTGTTCTTCGCGTCGATGGGCCTACCGGGGCTGTGCGGATTCGTCGGCGAATTCCAAGTGATGCTCGCCGCGTGGAACTTCAGTTGGGTCCTCGGCACCCTGGCCATCCTCGCGACCATCCTCACGGCGGGCTACTTACTGTGGGCTTGGCAGCGCGTCTTCCTCGGTGTCAACCCGTTGACAGCGAAGTACCCGGACATCGGCGCCCGCGAAGCGGCCGTGCTGATTCCGCTGGCGATCTTGTCGATCCTGATCGGCGTGATCCCCGGCTTGACCGTCTTCCAATGGACCGAACCGGCCGTGGCCGGGTGGGTCGACAACTTGGCGCGATTGAAGCCGTGAGCGAACCGAATGAACCCGGAGTCCGACCGATGACCGCCGATGCCGTCCGCGTTCCGACGCGGGCCGAAGTCCCCGCCTCCGACACGTGGGACCTGACGACGCTGTTCGAGACCGACGCCACGTGGGAAGCGGCCTTCGTCGTCTGGCAGGGCGAGGTCGACCGCTTCGCGCAATGCCGCGGTCGCCTCGGGGAATCGCCGGCGGTTCTATTGGAATTCCTCCGATTCGAAACCGATTTCGAGCGGCAAGGAGACCGCCTCGGCACGTTCGCCTTTTTGAAAGAGACCGAGGATCTCGCGAACTCCGCGTACCAAGGGATGAAGGCCCGCTACCTCGGGATCGCGGCGCGGGCCGGCGAGGCGAGCAGTTTCAGCCGGCCGGAACTTTTGGCACTGCCGCCGGACGCACTGGCGCGCACGCTGGCCGACCCGGCTTTGGCCGAGTACAAGCTGCTGCTCGAACGGGTCGTGCGCTACCGGCCCTACACCCTGAGCGATAAGGAAGAGCGATTGCTCGCGCTGCAGCTGGAATCGGCCCAAACGGCGCGGGAAGTCTTCGGCCAACTCACGAACGCCGACATGAAGTTCGGCACCATCGTATTTGAAGGCCGCACGCTAGAACTGTCACACGCTACCTATGCCAGTTGTTTGGAGAAGCCGGACCGCGAACTGCGGAAGGCGGCGTTCCACACGTACTACGCCGAGTTCGCCGACCACGCGAACACCTTGGCGACGACGCTGTCCGGGAGCGTGAAACAAGACGTCTACAACGCCAAAGTGCGGAACTACGGCAGCGCCCGCGAGGCGGCGCTCTTCCCGGATCAAGTTCCGCTGGGCGTTTACGACAATTTGATCGCGGCGGTGCGGGCCAACCTCCCGGCCGTTCACAAGTATTACGGCATCCGCCAGCGGGCGATGAATCTGCCGGAGCTCCACTTCTACGACACCTACGTCCCGATCCTCACCGAGTTCCGCAAGGTCACCCCGTGGGATGACGCCGTGGAACTGGTGCTGGAATCGCTGCGGCCGTTGGGCGAAGAGTACACCGAGACACTGGCCGCAGGCCTGCGTGGCCGCTGGTGCGACCGGTACGAAAACAAGGGGAAGCGCAGCGGAGCGTTCAGCAGCGGCTGCTACGACAGCGACCCGTTCATCTTGATGAACTACAAACCGGACGTGCTCGACGACGTTTTCACGCTGACCCACGAAGCGGGGCACAGCCTGCACACGCACTCCAGCAAACGGCAGCCGTATCAGTACGCGAACTACACGATTTTCGTGGCGGAAGTGGCCAGCACCTTCAACGAGCAACTGCTGGCGAAGACGCTGATGGAGCGGGCGACGTCGGACCGCGAGCGGGCCTACTACCTCAACAAGGAAATCGACGGCATGCGGGCGACCATCGTCCGCCAGACGATGTTCGCGGAGTTCGAAAAGATCATCCACGAACAAGCCGAGGCGAACGAACCGCTGACGCTGGAATCGCTGCGTCAGACATACCGGTCGCTGCTGGAAACCTACCTCGGGCCGGGGATGACACTCGACGATGAGCAGAGCTTGGAATGCCTGCGCATTCCGCATTTCTACGGGGCGTTTTACGTCTACAAGTACGCTACGGGGTTGGCGGCCGCGATCGCGCTCTCCCAGAAAGTGTTGAACGGCGGCCCGGCCGACCTCGCCGCGTATTTAAACTTCCTGCGCAGCGGCAGCAGCCAGGACCCCCTCGATCTGCTCCGCGATGCCGGGGTCGATCTGGCGACCCCGGAACCGGTCGACGCGGCGCTGAAGCACTTCGGGAAATTGGTCGACGAATTGGACGGGCTGTTGGCGTAGTGGGCGTCTTCCCCCAACGGGGTCTTCTTCGCCCCAAAGGGGCCGACTTTACAGCCGAGTGCCCAGTCCAGACTTAACTCTGGGGTTGTTTGATCTGTCGATTTTGGGGAACCTCTCCATCAACAAGGAGTTGGCTCAACGTGGCGGAGTGCGAGTTGAGCTGCCTGACCAGCCAATGCTTGAAGGACCGCCGGATCGGCGACCTCGCGACGCTGCAAAGCGAAATCGCCGCGTGGTCTACGCGCGTCAACGAGAAACAACGGGCGTCGATTGGCAATTCACGATCGACAAAGCGAGGGTCAAACGGAGACCTCACCCCCCGGCCCCCTCTCCGCAGCGGAGAGGGGGTGACTCCGTCTGCCCGAAACTCAATCGAGTTTCGCTGGTCTGGCTCCCCCTCTCCGCTTCGGAGAGGGGGCCGGGGGGGTGGGGCGTTCGCTTCGTGTATCCTTTGGCTTCTGCCCAGTTTTAGGTGTCGGTGCGGAGACACAAAGCTCGGCCGACGCTTTTTTAACACGGGCTTTCCCGTGTCGGTCCAAGCGAACGGGTGGGCCATCGTGGCGGTGTAGTAGCTCATGACTTCCCGCAACTGCGATTCCAGCGTTTGACCGCTGAGTCTACGCGAGGGTGTGCGACTTCTCGCTGGACTCAAGACTTTCGCAAAGTTATGAGTGCAGGAACTCCTATTTCCACAACATCCGATACGAATACTCGGAAACCGCTCCGATACTGTACCACGGAACGCTTCGGCCTCGCGTCAGATTTTCTCAGCGGCCGACGCGGGCCAAGTAATCCAGTACCGCGCGGTAGCGCAGCGCTTCGCGGCTGAGCAGCGCGGCCAGCGCCACGCCGAGCGCCAGCAGGATCATCCGCTCCGCGACGGGCGACAAAATCGGGATGCTCGGCAAGATCCACGCGAACGCCGTGTAGTTCAACACCGCGACGATCACGATCAACGGCACGCCGAATTGCCCGACGCGGCTGAGTCGATAGCGCGGGTCGAGGTACATCTGCGCGATCAACCGCAATTCACGCAGCACCGGCAGATCGCGGAGGACTCGCCGGCCGGCCTCTCGGGGATCGACGGCCGCATTCATTATGAGTGACAACGGGATGACACCCGCGCCCGACGGCGGCACTGCCGGCGCGTACCCGTCCGGCGCGAGGCCGGGGTGCAGCGTCGCCAACGCCACCTCCAAGCGGCGCAACCGGTCTTCGGTGCTTTCCGCTGGCGGGCCCGGCACGAATTCGGGAACGGGGTCGGACATCGGTCACCTATTTCCGCTGGGCGATCAACCCCGCTAGGTAATTCACCGGGTCGGCGGCGGTTTTGGCCACCGCGGCCATCGTCGCGAAGTCGCCGGCGCGGCGGGCCAACTCCGTCACCGTCGGGCACGACAGATCGCGCAGATCCGGGTCGCCGAGGTACTGCTTCGCCACGGCGAGCGCCTCCGGGAGCCGCTCCAATCGCAACAGCAGGTTCACGAACACCTCGGCTGGGAAGGTGTCCCCCCCGTCCGCCGCGACTGCAATCTTCGCTCGGAAGTGCCCGAGATTGGCGTCAACGTTCCTCCCCGCGAGGATGTCGAGGTACTTGGCGTAGTCGGGGTAGCCCTCGTCGAACGGCGCCGGCATGTCGCCGCGCAGGTTCGGGGACAAGTGCCGGCCGTACTCGCAGAGTTCGAGGGCGAGATCGAGTTCGTCGCATTTCGGCAGGTGCGCCGCGAGTTGCACCACCGAGCTGAGGTGCGACACGTCGATATGGTACATCTCGTCGCCGAAGAGGTCCGGCGAACTCGCCATCATCTCGGCGATCGTCGCGGCGATCGTCGCGTCGGCGTCGAGCCCGGTGTGCCCCGCCGCGAGGTCGCCGCGGAGGCGCTCCTGCAATTGTCCGTGCAGCGCCCGCACCAGTTTCTTGATGCAGTACTCGCGCAGATCGGGGTTGGCCGCGAGGTTCGCCGAACTCACCATGGTGATGGCCGAGCAGACACCCGAACGGCCCAAGAGGATGTCGAACCCCTTCTGCGGATGGACACCGTGCTGCCAAGCGATCTCGACGATGCCGTACGTGTCGTCGTCCGGGGCGGGTACATAGGCGTCGAGTGCGGCGAACATGCGTTCTTGTTCGCCGAGCATCCGGTAGAAGCCCCACGCTTTCGCGAAGTCGCGTTTCTCGAGATACAGCGCGCCCACGGTGCGGCCCGCCTCGCGGATGGCGTTCTCGTAATCCTCGTGGCTCGCGTCCGGCAGTTCGCTCGATGGCCCGGTGGGGAACGGCGCGACGCCGAGTTCGACGCGTTTGCGCAGCAGCTTCGCGTAGAACACCGCCTGATAGTTTTCGGCCGCCATGAGGTCGGCGATGAGCGAGTCGACCGCTCCGAGCGGACCGTGATCCGCGAGCGCGGACTCGGCCCGGTCGAACAAGGCCGGGTCGACGGAGGGGGTTTCGGTTTCCATGCGCGGACTCGGAGGTAGGTTCTAAGAATGATAGCGAAAGCCCGGCGAACATAGTATGAACGGGCCGCGCTGCTCACTCCGGTATCCCATGCCCCCGACCCCCGCCGCCTTCGCCGACGCCCTCGTCCTCACCGGCCCGACGGCGTCGGGAAAAACGGACGTCGCCCTCGAACTCGCCCGGCGTCTCGGCTGCGCCATCGTCGCCATGGATTCCATGACGCTGTACCGCGGCATGGACATCGGCACCGCCAAGCCGACGGCCGCCGAGCGAGCCCTCGTCCCGCATGACCTCCTCGACCTGCTCGACCCGTGGGAATCGGGGAACGTCGCCTGGTGGCTGACCCGAGCGGCGGAAGCATGCGAGCAGATCCGTAGTCGGGGTTTGCGTCCCTTGTTCGTCGGCGGGACGCCCTTCTTTTTGAAAGCGCTGCTGCACGGGCTCTTCGATTCCCCCGCCATCGACGCCGCGATTCGGGAGCGCCTCGAAGATGAAGCCGGCCGCGTCGGTCCCGAGGCGCTGCACGCGAGATTGGCCGCAGTCGACCCCGTCGCGGCGGCGCGGTTGCACCCGAACGACGTCCGCCGGGTCGTGCGGGCGCTCGAGGTGTTCGAGGGCACCGGCCGGCCGATCAGCGACTGGCAAGGTTCGTGGAAAAACGCGGCCGCGCCGATCCCGGTGGTGGCGCTCGATTGGCCTAAGGACGCGCTGAACGTCCGGATCGATGCCCGGATTGACGCGATGCTCGCCGCGGGTTGGCTCGACGAAGCCCGGCGCTTGCGGAATGGCCCGAAGCCGCTCGGTCGGGAGGCCGCGCAGGCGCTCGGTTACCGCGATCTGTTCGACTTCCTCGCCGGTGGAACCGATTGGGACGCGACTGTGGCGAACATCAAACTGCACACCCGGCAGTTCGCGAAACGCCAGCGGACGTGGTTCCGCGGTTTGAAAGAATGCGTCTCGGTGGCCGGCGACGGGAGCGTTGTCGCGGAACGGGTGATGAAAGCGTGGGGGTGAGGTCCGCGAACCCTTCGGCCGTGCAAAATCGCGCCGGGCGCCCTTGACACTTCCCCGCGAAATGTCAACATCTCTGTACCGTCCACTGCGAACGATCCGGACAGCACGAGAAACGGTCATGAGCGACACCCCCCGCCGACAACGGATCACCGTCGAAGACATCGGCGACATCGCCGTCGTTCAATTCGTCGACAAGAAAATCCTCGACGAACAGAACATCGCCATGATCGGCGACGACCTGTTCCGATTGGTCGATGAACTCGGCCGGCGCAAACTGCTGCTGAACTTCTCGAACGTGGAGTTCATGTCGTCGGCCGCGCTCGGCAAGCTCATCCGGCTGCACCAGCGGATGACGCAAGTCGGCGGCAAACTCGTGATGTGCGCCATCGCCAAAGACATCATGACGGTCTTCGTCCTCACGAAACTCGACAAGATGTTGAAGATCGTGAAGGATGAACAGACCGGTCTCAACTCGTTCTGACGGCACCGGGCGCCCCGCCCAGACCCCCGGCACCCCGCCATGAGCGAACGCCACGTCACCCGCGATTTCACCCTCCCGAGCGACCTCTCCGAGGTCCACCGGGTGCAGACGGAAATCGAGGAGGCTCTCCAATCCAATCGCTTCGGCGACTCGGATGTGTTCGCCATTAAACTCGCCGTCGAAGAAGCCCTCGTCAACGCGATCAAGCACGGCAATCAGATGGAACCGGACAAAGCCGTCCGCGTCGGCTACACGGTCACCGACGAACAATTCTCGATCCGCATCGAAGATGAAGGCTTGGGATTCAGCCCCGCCGACGTCCCCGACCCGACCGCTGAAGAGAACATCGAACGCCCCTGCGGTCGGGGCTTGCTCATCATCCGCAACTTCATGACATCGGTCGATTACGTCGGCCGGGGGAACGTCGTCGTGATGTTCAAAATCCGCGATCCCGAACCGGCCGAGTGATCGTCAATTCCCCCGCGCGAACTGCAGCGCCGCCGAGTTCATGCAATAACGCAGCCCGGTGGGCTTCGGGCCGTCTTCGAAGACGTGGCCGAGGTGTGCGTCGCAGCGGCTACAGGTGACTTCGACGCGCATTCCCATCATGCCGCCATCGCCGAAAAGCGAGATCGCCTCTTCGCCGGCGGGCTCCCAGAAACTCGGCCAGCCGGTGCCGGAGTCGAATTTGGTCTTGGAATCGAACAGGGTTTGCCCGCAGCAGACGCACTTGTAAACGCCGTCAGTTTTGGTGTCCCAGGTGGCGCCGGTGAAGGCGCGCTCCGTACCGCTTTGTCGAGCGACACGGTACGCGTCCGGCGCGAGTTCGGCCTTCCACTCGGCGTCGGTCTTTTCGATCCGACCGTCTTTGGGGTGCCCGATGCGGATGGCGGTGCCGCGGGAAGGACTCTGCATATTTCTACTCCAAACGAAGGCGACAAGGGCCACGACGGCGACGCCGAACAAGATGGGGCGATAACGCTTCATAGGAAGGTATTCCGCCGCGAGCCGTCGATCTTGCAGGGTGCCGGGGAAGGCCTCCCTTTGCGCAAGTAGTTATTTCTCCAATTGCGTTGGCACGCGGCCGTAGCGTTCGGTCCAATCGGCCATGCGCTCGATCAAGCCGGCGGGGAATTGCTCCGGTCGCAGTCGCCAATGCCAGTTGCCTTTGGCTCGGCCGGGGACGTTCATGCGGGCGTCGCCGCCGAGGCCGAGGAGGTCTTGCAGCGGGGCGATGGCCAGCGCCGCGACGCTGGCCCAAGCCAGGCGGATCATCTCTTCGTGAGGCTGGCCGATGGCGTGCCCGAGGTAGTCGTTCAACTTGCGGCGGTCCGAATCGTCGAGTGTGTGGTACCAGCCGTTGGTCGTGTCGTTATCGTGGGTGCCGGTGTAGACGACGGTGTTCGCTTCGTAGTTGTGGGGCCAATACGGGTTGATGGGAGCGCCGAGCATGAACTGCAAAACCCGCATGCCGGGCAGGCCGAAGCCGGTGCGCAGGTCGTCGACGTCGGGTGTGATGACGCCGAGATCTTCGGCGATGATCGGCAAATCGCCGAGCGCCCGGCGGATCGCGTGGAAGAGCATGGCGCGCGGGCCATCGACCCATTTTCCGTTCAGCGCGGTGGTGTCGGTCGCGGGGACGTGCCAGGCCGCGGCGAACCCGCGGAAGTGGTCGAGCCGGATCCAATCGACCTGCGCGAGCTGGCGCTGCAGGCGGGCGATCCACCACGCGAAGCCGGTGCGCTCCATGGCGTCCCAGTCGTACAGCGGGTTGCCCCAGAGCTGGCCGGTCTCGGCGAAGTAATCGGGCGGCACCCCGGCGACGGCCGTCGGCATCCCGGCGGCATCGAGCAGGAAGAGGTCCGGGTTCGCCCAGACATCGGCCGAGTCCCCGGCGACGAAAATCGGCGCATCGCCGATGAGCTTCACGCTGTGGGAATGGGCGTAGGCCTTCAATTGATTCCACTGCCGGTCGAAGAGGAACTGCCCGACTTTGACGATGCGAATCTCGTCCGCGAGTTCCGATTCGAGTGCGGCCAACGCCGCCGGTTTTCGCGTGCGGACATCGTTGGGCCAGCGGTTCACCGGAGTGCCGCCGAAGGCGTCCCGCAGCGCCATGAACAGGGCGTAGTCGTGCAGCCAACTCCCTTCGCGCTGGCAGTAAGCCTCGAATTCCTCCGTCGCGTTCAACCGCGCGGCGGCCCGGCGGACCAAGCCAAGTTTGAACGGCGCGACGGCTTCGAAATCGACGCGGTCCTCGCGGAAGGAGCGACCTTCGACATCTTCTTGAGTTAACAATCCATCGCGGAGTAACAACTCCGGGGACAGCAGAAGGACGTTGCCGGCGAACGCGGAGTACGACTGATACGGGGAATCGCCGAAGCCGGTCGGACCGAGCGGGAGGACCTGCCACCACGATTGCTTCATGGCGGCGAGGGTGTCGATCCAGCGGTAGGCCGTCGGCCCGAGATCGCCGATGCCATAAGGGCCGGGCAGGCTCGTCGGGTGGAGCAGGACACCGGCGGATCGGGGCAGGATGGCTGCGGACATGAACAATCAACCCGAGGTATAAGAATGGGTTCGATCCTTCGGACGGGGACATTCTGGCAGATCCCGTTCCCAAAGGCTCGCCTTTCCAGCGGAAATCGAGCGGCACGCCGTTTGCCCCTCGTTGCGTAGAATGCTGCGCACCCCGGAGGCCGTCGATGGACGCCAATCGATTCACCGAAAAAGCCCGCGAAGCCTTGGCCGATTCGCAGAAACTCGCGGCCAAGTTCGACCACCAACAGATCGATGCTGAGCATCTGCTGCTGGCGCTGCTCGACCAACCCAAAGGGTTGACACTGGCCTTGCTCAGCAAACTCGGCGTTTCGACCGACGCGCTGACGATCCAAGTCCAACGGCTGCTCGACAAGATTCCAAAAGTCACGGGCCAAGGCGTCTCGCAATCGGCGAGTGCGCGCTTCAACAAGACCCTCGCGGTGGCCGAGGACGAAGCCAAGAAGCTGAAGGACGAATTCCTTTCGGTCGAACATTTGCTGTTGGCGCTGGCCGCCGACCGCGACGGTGCCGGGACATTATTGCGCGACGCCGGGGCGGGCCGGGAGCAATTGCTGCGCGTGTTGGGGGAAGTCCGGGGCAAGCAGCGCGTCACATCGCAGAACCCCGAGGAGACTTACCAAGCCCTCGAAAAATACGGCCGCGACCTCACCGACATGGCCCGCAAGGGGAAGCTCGACCCGGTCATCGGTCGGGATGAAGAGATCCGCCGGGTGATGCAGATCCTCAGCCGGCGGACGAAAAACAACCCCGTGCTCATCGGCGAACCGGGCGTCGGCAAGACGGCCGTGGTCGAGGGCTTGGCCCAGCGCATCATGCGCGGCGACGTGCCCGAAGGCCTGAAGAATCGGCTCATCGTCGCGCTCGATATGGGCGCGCTCATCGCCGGGGCCAAGTTCCGCGGTGAATTCGAAGAGCGTCTGAAGGCTGTGCTGAAGGAAGTCACCGAGGCCGACGGGCGGATCATCCTGTTCATCGACGAACTGCACACCGTCGTCGGCGCCGGCAAGACCGAAGGTTCGATGGACGCGGGGAACCTGCTGAAGCCAATGCTCGCGCGCGGGGAGCTCCACTGCATCGGGGCCACCACGCTCGATGAATACCGCCAGCACATCGAGAAAGATCCGGCCTTCGAGCGCCGCTTTCAACCTGTGACGGTCGATCAACCGAGCGTCGAGGACACGATCTCGATCCTGCGCGGTTTGAAGGAGAAATACGAAGTCCACCACGGCGTCCGCATCAAAGACGCGGCCCTCGTCGCCGCGGCGGTGCTGTCGAACCGGTACATCGCGGATCGGTTCTTGCCGGACAAGGCCATCGACTTGATGGACGAATCGGCGGCGAAACTGCGCACCGAGATCGATTCGATGCCCACGGAGTTGGACGAAATTTCCCGACGGGTGATGCAGCTCGAAATCGAACGCGAGGCGATGCGCAAGGAGACCGATCGCGTCTCGAAGGAGCGCCTCGCCAAGCTCGAAGTCGAGTTGGCCAATTCAAAATCCGAAGCCGATGCGCTGATGGCCCGTTGGCAAGCCGAAAAGGGGAGCGTTCAGAAATTGCGTGATGTCCGCGAGCAGATCGACGCGACCAAGCAGCAGCTCGAAGCGGCGATGCGCGATTCCGATTTCAGCAAAGCGGCCGAGCTTCAACACAGCCGCTTACCCGAGTTGCAGCGGGAACTCGCGGCGCTCGAACAAGCCACCGACACCAACGCCGCGCCGCGGATGCTCAAAGAAGAAGTCGGCGAAGAAGACATCGCCGCCGTCGTCAGCCGCTGGACTGGGGTGCCGGTTCAACGGCTTCTCGCCGGCGAGACGCAGAAACTCCTCCATTTGGGGGACGAACTGCATAAACGCGTCATCGGTCAAGACGAAGCCGTGGAAGCCGTGGCCGATGCCGTGGTGCGCGCCCGCTCCGGCATGAACGACCCCAACCGGCCCATCGGTTCGTTCATCTTCCTCGGCCCGACCGGCGTCGGCAAAACCGAACTCGCCCGGGCGCTCGCCGAGTTTTTGTTCGACGACGACAAAGCGATGATCCGCCTCGATATGAGCGAGTACCAAGAGAAGCACACCGTCTCCCGGCTCGTCGGAGCGCCGCCCGGATACATCGGCTACGACGAAGGCGGCCAACTCACGGAGGTCGTGCGCCGCCGGCCGTACTGCGTGATCCTGTTCGACGAAGTCGAAAAGGCCCACGCCGACGTGTTCAACGTGTTGTTGCAAGTCCTCGACGACGGCCGCTTGACCGACAGCCAAGGGCGGATGGTCGATTTCAAAAACACCATCGTCATCATGACGTCGAATATCGGCAGCCAGCAGATTTTGAAGTACAAAGGGTCGCACATCGGCGAAGTGTACGACCGCATGAAGGACGAGGTGATGGCCGAGATGCGCAAGTTCTTCCGGCCCGAATTCCTGAACCGCGTCGACGAAACGATCGTCTTCCACGCCCTGAAAGAATCGGACCTGATGAAGATCGTCGAGATCCAACTCGACCGCATTCGGGAGCGACTGGCGGAACGGAAGATCGTCTTGAAACTGACCGACGCCGCGAAGAAGCACGTCGTCCACGTCGGTTACGAACCGAGCTACGGCGCCCGCCCGTTGAAGCGCGTGCTGCAGCGTGAAGTAGAAACCGCACTGGCCAAGCGATTGCTGAAGGGTGAAATCCCCGATGGCACCACGGTGACGGTCGACTACGATCTCAGCCACGACGCGCTGACGTTCGAGGCCGAGTGAAAATCCGTAAGGGGGTGGGGGTCGACCGCGGCGCGGCCGACCCCCTTCGCCATCGACCTTACGCTTTCTCGCCGATCAAATCCCAACCTTTGCGGTACTCGGTTTTGATGTACTGCATGGCTTTGTCGTTACCCGTGACCTTGAAGTTGGGGCCGTCCCATTCGAAGGGTTTGCCGCTGCGGATGGCGACGTTGCCGAGAAGGAACGCTTCGGTGAGCAGGGCGGAGTAGTCGAAGTTGGACAGGGCCAACTCCGGCTTGCCGGCTTTGATGGCCTCGACCCATTCCCTCTTCTGGCCGGTATCCCCGCCGTTGTTGGACGCCAGCTTCTCGGGCTTGGTCAGATTCTTACCTTCGACCAATTCGCCCGGGGTGATGTAGATCTTGGAGCCGTAGTCGTCCGGGCTGTAAAGGATCCCCTTCTCGCCGACCAGTATCGAGCCGCTGTCCACGAGCTTCTGCCCGGCCTTCAGCACTTTCTCGATCAGCTCCGTCGGCGGGAGCACTTTCTTTCCGTCGCGCTTGCCTTCGTACCAGTGCAGCGTCACGGCGTCCATTTTCTCCCGCGCGGGGAATTTCATGGTCACATGGGCCCAACTCGGGCAGGTTTCTTCGTTCACGTCCCCGGCTTCGGCGCTCACCATGGTCGGGTGTTTGAGCTTCAATGCCATGAACGCCATGTTGGCGGTGTGGCAGGCCATGTCGCCGATGGCGCCGGTGCCGAAGTCCCACCAGCCGCGCCAAGCGAACGGGGTGTATCCCTTGGCGTAGACGCGGTCCGGGGCACCCCCGAGAAACTCATCCCAGTGGGTCGTATTCGGGACATCCGACTTGGTCAGCCGCTTGGTGACGCCGGGGGCTTGCGGCCAAATCGGCCGGTTCGTCCAGACGTGGGCTTCCTTGATCTGCCCGATGATGCCGGACTGGATCAATTCGACCGCGCGGCGCAGGCCGTCGGAGGCGGTGCCTTGGTTGCCCATCTGGGTGCAGACTTTGAACTTCTTCGCCGTTTCCATCATCGTCCGCGCTTCGAATACGGTGCGCGTCAGCGGCTTTTGAACGTAAACGTGCTTGCCGGCGCGCATGCAGGGCACCGCGGCCGAAGCATGCATGTGGTCGGCCGTACTGACGACGACCGCGTCGATGTTTTTCATCGTTTCGGCGTCGTCGAAGAGCTTGCGCATGTCGAAGAACGTCTTCGCTTTGGGCCACTTCTTAGCGGCGGCGCCGAGGTGCTTGTCCGATGCATCGATGTCGCAGAGGGCGACGACGTCCCCGAATTGGCCGGCGTCCGCGATGTCGCTAGAACCTTTGCCACCGACGCCGATCCCGGCGAAGCGCAGCTTCGTATTGGCGCCGGCGGCGCGTACGACGGAGAACGACGGACCGCCGAAGAAGTAACCGAGAGTACCGGCCGCCCCCAACTGGAGGATTTGACGGCGCTGCAACTGCTTGGCCATGAGAGAGGCTCCTGCGAAACGGGAAGGAAGGGACCGGAGGGAGGCCCGCGCGGGGCCGGACGGACAGTTTAGACGGGCCGGCGGCGCGGAGCAACTCGGAATCAGTTTCAAGAGGGGCGGCTTTCTGGCTGATTGCTCAATACTGACCCCTGACAACTGTGGCTTTCAAACAATTCCAGAATGAAACAGGATCCAGCAATCAGCGATCAGTTGTCAGTAAACGGCCAACCTCTTCGAGCTTCACTGTGTACTAAAATCCACAGGTGAGGGCGTCGCAGAGGTGTTGGCTGATGCGGTCCTCGGTCAGCTCAAGCGGGGGCGGGGCGTCGGGGATTGCCAACCCGATACCATAGAAACAATACGAAGGGATTCAGAAGACCATCGCGAGGGGCTACTGTGCGCACATTGATTACGGGCGGGGCGGGGTTCGTCGGGTCGCACTTATGCGACCGCTTCCTCGGCGAAGGCCACGATGTCGTCTGCGTCGACAACTTCATCACTGGCCGGCCGATCAACATCCAGCATCTTCGCGACAATCCGAAATTCAAGATCATCGTCCACGACGCCTCCGAACCGCTCTTCGTCGATGGCCTCATTGACAACGTGCTCCACTTCGCCAGCCCGGCCAGCCCAGTCGATTACGTGAAAAGCCCGATTCAAACCTTGAAGATCGGCAGCCTCGGCACGCACGTCGCGCTCGGGATCGCCAAGGCCCACGGCGCCCGCTTCTTGCTGGCAAGCACTAGCGAAGTTTACGGCGATCCGGTCGTCCACCCGCAGACCGAAGACTACTGGGGCAACGTCAACCCCGTCGGCGAGCGCAGCATGTACGACGAAGCCAAGCGCTTCGCCGAAGCGATGACGATGGCCTACCACCGCGAACACGGCGTCAACACGCACATCGTGCGCATCTTCAACACCTACGGCCCGCGCATGCGCCTCGACGACGGCCGCGTGTTGCCGAACTTCGTCGGGCAGGCCCTGCGTGGCGAGCCGCTGACGGTCTACGGCGAAGGGCAGCAGACGCGCAGCTTCTGCTACGTCACCGACTTGGTCGATGGCATCTTCCGGCTGCTCTTCAGCGACTACCACCTGCCGGTGAACATTGGCAATCCGAGCGAAATCACCATCCTGCAATTCGCCGACGAAATCCTGAAACACACCGGCAGTAAGAGCACCATTGTCAAACGCCCACTTCCGCCGGACGATCCGAAGCAGCGCAAGCCGAACATCGGCCTCGCCCAGAAACTGCTCGGCTGGGAACCCAAGATCGACCGCCAAGAGGGGTTGAAACTGACTCTCGACTACTTCCGGACGAAGGTGTGAGTTAGAATGAGGCGAATCGAATCTTCTTGCGGTGGGAGGCGCGAACCATGGGCATCACGGGTGTGGTCGTGAATGGCCGGATCGAATTGAACGAGCCAGGCCTCTTGCCGGAAGGAGCCACGGTGACGGTGGGGTTCGGAGAAACCGAGGAGGAGCATCTGGAAAGCCTGCGTTGGGCATACGAGGATAGCAAACTCGGCCGCGGAACGAATGCTCGGGCCTTCCTCAAAGAGATGGCCTTGCGAAACAACCTCCCGCTCGAACCGGGGGAATAACGGCATGGCATTCGTCATCGATTTCGAGCGGCTCGCCAAGGCCGACTTGAGGGAAGGCGAAACGTTCATGAAACTCTTGGGCGGTGCAGCTCTGCAACGTTGGCGCGCGAGGCTTTACCACACCATCCGAGAATTGGAAATCGCCCCGGAGCGATACCCCGAAGCGGAAGAGGCGACCAAACTGGGTCTCGATTTGAGAGTGGCCTACTCGGGCAAACGGCCGCACGTTTATCGGATCGTCTTCAGGATCGAAGATCATGTCGTCAAGATTTTACGAGTCCGCCACTCTTCTCGCGACGAGTTGGCCGAAGATGATCTATAAACTCGTGATTCGAGTGGGCCGTATTCCAAAACGGGAGCAAGGCATGTTGATTTCCGGAGTGGTGATAAACGGACGGGTCGAGTTCACGGAAGCGTCGAACCTACCAGATGGTACAGAAGTACTCGTCGACGCGCTGCGACCGCGCGAAGCGGACGAGGAGACCCGCGAGGAGTTCCTACAGGGTCTGCGGGAATCGCATGTTAACGCCATGGCGGGCATTGGCCTTGTGGATGCCGATGTATTCCTCGAAGAATGGGAACGGGAGATCGAGTCTCGCGAAGCAGCCGAGAGGAGCGGCCGATGAGCTTCAGCGTCGTCTTCGAAACCAAAGCGCGCCGCGACATCCGCAAAGAGGAAGAGTATCAACTGCGTGAAGGGGCCCCCGGGCCGTTCGCCAATGGCGCGACGTGATTTTCCGAGCCAGAATGCTGTTGGGAAAGAATCCACTGGCTTACCCGCACGCCGAAGAAGACGGAGATTTGAGAATTGCCTTGCGAGAAATGGTCATCGGGAAGAGACGCGGTACTGCCCACCGATTTCTTTTCGTAATCGATAGTACTCGCGTCCTCGTCCTGCGCGTTCGCCAAGCCGCCCAAGACCACCTCACCGAAGACGACCTCTGAGAGCATCTCCTTCCGGACGAATGTGTGAAGTAGAATAACGGCGTCTCGAAACGGGAGAACGGCATGTCGATTTCCGGCGTGGTGAGGAATGGGCGGGTCGAGTTCACGGAGGCGTCGAACTTGGCGGACGGCACGGAAGTGATCGTCGACGCGCTGCGACCGCGCGAAGCGGACGAGGAGACCCGCGAGGAGTTCCTACAGGGTCTGCGGGAATCGATTGCCTCGGGCCTCGACGATTGCGTGCCCATGGATGAATTCCTCGCCCAATGGGGGCGGGAAATCGACGAGCGCGAGCGCGCCGCCGGGGGCGAGCGGTGAGTTTTGAAATCGTGATCAAACCCAAAGCCAAGTGGGATATCCGCAAGGAAGAATCATACCTCATGCGGGAACGGGATTCCCGCGCCGTGCGAAAGTGGCAAGCTCAAGTGCTTCGCTTTCGGACGCAACTCGCGATCGATCCCCACCGCTATCCGCAAGCCGATGAGGCCGAGGAACTGGGCCTTGATTTGCGGGAACTGTCCATCGGCGGGAGACGGGGTACCGCCCATCGAGTTCTCTTCACCGTCGTCGATAACTCCGTGATCGTTCAGCGCGTTCGCCAAGCCGCCCAAGACCGGCTCACCGAAGACGACCTCTGAGAGAATCGACCACTTCCGGACAAAGCTGCGGGCGATATACTGCGAGTTCGTCACCGACCCGCACCCTTCCGAGATTCCCGCAATGCCCGCTCCCCGTGGCGAACTCTTCGCCGGCGTCACCGTCGCCATCGTCACCCCGTTCACCGGCGGCGAGATCGACTGGCCCGCGCTCGGCGGGCTGATCGAATGGCACGTCGGCCAAGGGACCGATGCCCTCGCCCCGTGCGGCACCACCGGCGAATCGCCGACATTGACGCACGACGAGAACGAGAAGATCGTGGCGTTCGTCTGCGAGAAAGCGGCCGGGCGGATCAAGATCATGGCCGGCACCGGCAGCAACAACACGTCCGAAGCGATCCGCATGACGAAGGCCGCGAAGAAGAGCGGGGCCACCGGCACGCTGCAGGTCGGGCCGTATTACAACAAGCCGACGCAAGAGGGGTACTACCGCCACTTCGGCGCCGTCGCCGAGGCCTGCGATTTGCCGCAGGTGGTCTACAACATCCCCGGCCGCACGGGGTCGAACATCGCCCCGGAGACGATGGCCCGCCTCGCGGAGAAATACCCGAACATCATCGCGGTGAAGGAAGCGACCGGCTCGCTCGATCAGGCTTCGCAAATCCAAGCGATCTGCGACCTCAGTATCCTCAGCGGCGACGATTCCCTCACGCTGCCGTTGATGAGCATCGGCGGCATCGGCGTGGTCAGCGTCGTCGGGAACATCGTCCCGCGCGACATGATGGCCCTCGTGCGCGCCTTCGCGGCCGGCAAGCACGCCGATGCGCTGGCGTGGCACCGCAAGTTGTTCCCGCTCTGCCGCGACATGCTGAGCGTGGCGACGAACCCGATCCCGGTCAAAACGGCCATGAAACTACTCGGCCGCGCCAGCGCCGAGATGCGCCTGCCGATGTGCGAGATGGACGACGCCGGCGTCGCCAAGGTCCGTCAAACGCTTGTGAACTACGGGCTGTTAGCCTAACGCCCTTCCCGTTCGAACGACCGCGCGGCGTGCCAGGCGAAGGCGGCCGCGGCGGCCATCATCCCGAGGCCGGTGACCAACGTCACGCGCACCGGCAACCAGTCGAAGGCTTTTTTCCGTTCGCCGTTGAATAGCACTTCCACCATGCCGTAGGGCGGGCAGGCGAGTTCGATCACCGCACGGGAGTCGGTCGGGAAGAACGGCGCGGCGAACCACGGCAACAGTAGAATCCCGCCCCAAACGCTGAGGAAGATCAGGCTCGCCCGAGTCGACGTTTCGACGCGCACCGACAGCCAGATGCCGAAGGCCAAGGCCCACGTCGATGTGCCGACTGTCGACACGAATACGGCGATGGCGGCACCGGGGGGAATGCCGCCGGCGAACAAGACGAACACCCAGACCGCACCGACAAAGCCGATGAGCCGGCGATCCCGGTACAGGATTGCCTTGGGAATCGCGAACAGGATCTCGACCCGTTTGACGGGCAACGTCAGCAGGGTCAGTAACGTCTGCCCGGAGCGTTCTCGCCCGAGCGACGCGGCCGCGCGGGCGCCGAGGAACGCCGGCGCGAGCGCACTGACCGGCACGAAAACCACGAGTGCCAGGGCGTTCGTGGCGCCCCGGATCGATTCCCCCTTGGCCAAGTTGTTCGCCAAGATCGCGAACAGCGCGAAGAGTGCGATGAAAACCAACCCCGTCACGACCGACAGCAAGCCCAGGCCGAAACAGCCGCGCTCCGGGGAGAACCAGGGCAGGTGGAAGTTCGCCTCCTTCCACACGAGCGGATCTTCGTCGAAGCGAAGCGGGCGCACGTCATACGTGCGATACGTGGGCGGAAGGTAGCCGAGAACGACCGGGACTTCTGCCGAGGGATCGGGTTCGATCTCCGACGCGGACTTGTCGCCGAAGGCCTTGAGTGCCAACCCGAACAGGAGGATGGTCGGCGGCAAATAGAGGGCC
>JANXTU010000432.1 GCA_025352235.1 Fimbriiglobus sp. | reverse complement strand
ATCGGGTCGAAGTCATCGCTGTGTTTCATCCGAGTCGCGACCCCGCGATTTGGAAGGGCCGAGTCTGATCGCATCGCTCGGAAAATATTAACTGTCGCCAAACGCCCGATCCAGAATCAGCCGACGATAGCCGGAATCCATGATCGCGCGGTATACAATCGGCTCGTGGAACTTGCGGAAGTTCGACTTGGTTTTACGACCGCACTCCGTGATGCACGCTTCGTGCCAACTGGCAAGTACGTCGGGATCGAAAGTGAACACTGAAGGCATAGAGACGCGTATCAGCAATGGTGCAGCAGGCTTAGGTTTAAACTCATAGGCAATCGAATGCGGGTAGGTATCGAGTCGATGGCGAATCGACTCAGGCAGTATCAGAACTACCGAGGCCATGCCTGATTGTGCAGGATCGTTGGAGCCGAATCCAATAAGCACGATTCGGCTATTAATAATTACCGGCAATTTTTTTCCATTTGCCGGCATACTCAACGTTAGCCGTTCGTCTTCGTTGCTCATGCCTGTAATTCCGATAATCTCCTTCGCCAAGTCGAGCCAGCTTACTGCCCACCTGCGATCAGGGGCCGTTCGCACGCGCTCGATCAAGTTTCGCTCGGCATCCGCGTTTTCACGAAGTATTGCTCCACCGCTCCATAACGCGTGAACGCCCGGATGGGCACTTGGCAATACGAAGGCGCCCGCAGTCGAAGTCGATTCTGGCAAGTTCGCCGCGCAGGCGCGCAGATCGAATTCCTTGACGGATGCCGTTTCACTCCAGAGGAGATCGAACCACGCTTTCAGTTCCTTCACTTCGTCTGTGCTTTCAATTCGCACGGACATTTCGACGCGGCCGGTGATGCCTTTCTTGGTGAAGTTCGCGGAACCGACCAAGGCTTCATTTCCTGCGATGAGTACTTTGGCATGCAAGTCTCGGCAGTGATGGATTCGCTCGCCGTTGTTGAGGATGAAGTCGACGATTTCGCCTCGCACCTTCGCAGGGTGGATGGAGAGCCATTCAGGCACATCCGTGACGAGTCGCCAACCGTCGGCCGGAGCGATCATCCTCCGGAGATAGTCCAGTCCCAAATAGGGGCACGCAATGCGGAGATCATGGCCTTCGACCATTTCCATGATGGTGACATCGAAAGGCGAAACTCCTCCACGTGCGGTTTCGACAGTGTGGTAAATCAGCTTTGGGTTCATGGATGAAATGGTACGCGATTCAGCCGGGTCATCAAAGCGCCATCGCCGGGAGAATTCGGCTACTCGGCAGGAGAAGTCGGCGAGGTGTGGTTGCCGGTTTGAAGGAACCTGGCTGGTCTTACGCCAGCCAGCACCTCGATTTGACGGTTTTCAATCGTCAGGGGCATGCCCCGTTCGGCGCGCACTTCCAAGCAGGCGCGGATGGCATCCCCGACGTTGACCAGCGCCTCGTCTTTGGTTTCTCCCTGGCTGACGCAGCCGGGGATCGACGGGCACTCCGCGACCCAGATGCCATCTTCATCGCGTTCCAAGCTGACCAGAAACTTCATGGCTCGTCTCCCGGTGTCTCGCCACTCTCGACGGTCAAAAGTGAACTGCCCAACACGAGCCACCGGGCTTGTCCCGGTGGGTTCCCGCTGGCGATTCCCCACCGGGGCAAGCCCGGTGGCTCGTGTTGGGCAGTTCTTGGCTCGACTCTCGCGGATCAATCCTACCCCGCCCCGCCCGACTGCACCAGCCGCGCGGCGGCTTCGGCGTCGAGGCGGTCGTAGTGGAGGTCTCGTTGGTTTTCCAGGCGGTAGCGGAAGGCGTCGCCCCGCGCTCCGCGGCCTTCCCGGCGGATCATCTTGATCTCGACGGCCGTGTTCAACCAGGTGTAGAGCGTGCTCTGGCTCGGTCGGATCGCGTCGTCCGGCCAGTACTCGGCTACCTCTTTGAGCGTGAGGGCTTCGGACGATTCCGTGCGGTCGCGGAGGATCCCGAGGATCGTCTTGCCGTGCGCTTCGAACTGCCGGGACTTGAGATTGGGCACGGCGGCGAAGTCGCCGGTGGCGGGATCCCACTCGTAGCAGAGCCTCGCGGGCACTCCGGAGCGCCGGGATTGCGCGCGGAGCACCCGGCAGTTGGCGTCGGTATCGGCGGAGCCGGCGCGGTTCAGTTCCACATTCGTATCGACGAAGCCGAGCATCGCGCCCGATCCGCGCGCCGAGCTACCGACCTCGGCGCGCTGCTTCCGAGGGTGGTGGAGCAGCAGCACCGCAATGCCCACGGCCGTGAGCCGGAGCAGTGGCTGGAGCGCTTCGAGCAGGCTCGCCGCATCCGATTCGCACCGCCCCGGCAGGAACGACGCCAACGGATCGACCACGAAGAGGTCGGGCTTCGCGGCGATGGCCCGGTCGATCAGTTCGTTCCAATCGTCGATGGTCGGCCGGCCGCGGAAGGGCCGGGCGATCAGTTGGACGTGCGCGCCGATCGGCATGAGCGCGAGCCGCTCGCGCCAGTGCGACCGCGATTCCTCCGAGACGACCCACGCCCGCGCCGGCCGGGTCGGCCGCCCGAGGAACGGCACGCCGGTTTCGAGGCAGCGGAGCATCCCGGCGAGGAGGGTCGTTTTGCCGGTCTTCCAGAGGCTCGTCAGCAGGGTGATGTCCCCCGGTTGGAGGTAGCCGTTCCAGAGCCAATCGTCCGGCTCGGCGGGCGGCGATTGTTCCAGCACGGTCTTCATCGACAGCGGGTCCCAGTCGGCGATCATGGCGTAATCCTCCGGAAATCGTGGGGTTTCTCGTTGCGACCCATTTCGCTTCGGATTGTTCCAATTCGTCCAATTGGTTCCAAAGCGGGGTGTCACACACTCCGTTGGAAGAAATGATAATGGACGCAAGTCCACAAAGTGTAGGTCAGTTGAATGATCCGTCACGTCGCCAAGACCGTCTCCCGGTCGAAGAGTTTTTCCGAGTGCTTCCAGAAGGCCCAGCCACCGAGGGTGAGGCCGAGTGTCACGGTCGTCATCAGGATCGCCCAGATGTACCAATGGGGTTGGTCGGCCCAACTCGTGACGAGCACGGGGAAGATCACCAGCGCTCCGGACACGGGCAGGAACCACATGATCGCGCGGTTCACGCTGCGGCAGCGGATCGACAACCAGAGGGCGTAGCTCGTGGCGAAGGGCAGCATCGCGAGGAAGTAAACGACGCCCGGAGCCAGCAGCACGGGGACATCAGTCGCGAGCAGGGCGAAGAGCATGACCCCGGCGGCGGGTCCGCCCCACCACCAGCCGCGCAGCAAGCTGACGACCCACTTCGGCCAGAGAATCGCCGAGCGGTCGACCGGGATCGTCAGGAGCGATTCGAGCGTGAGCCGCTGGCGCTCCCGGCAGATGGCCCCGCCCGCGGCCATGCCGATTTGCAGCAGGTGGACGAACACCCCCGTGCCGCCGGTCGTGAGGAGCAGCCACTTCACCACGGAGCGGTTGTCGGTGGTGCCGTTGCTGGCGACGAGGGTGATCATCGCGATGGCCAAGATGAAGAGCACGATGACGCCGAGCACGCCGCCGAGCAGGTACATCATCGACTTCATCGCGTCGTCGTCTTCGGTCTTGAGCGAGCCGGTGGTGAATCGCTCCTTCCAATAGAACGGGTCGGTCGTGCCGAGCCGCGGCCGGTCGGCGGTTTGGTCTTCGGTGAACTCGTCCATCCGCTGGTTCTTGCGACGCTTCGGCGCTTTCTCGATCGCTTTGGAGGGCAGCAACACCTGCGGGATGACTTCGTCGCGCGGCCGGACTTTGGAGCGCGCCGACACCGGGGCGACGGGAATGCGCTGAGCCCGCGCCACCGGCGCGGGGCCTTCGCCATTCGGTTCGTCGCCGTCGGGCATCAGCACCATCGTGACATCGGCGACGGCCGCATTCGCGAGGGCGTGTCGGCGGACCCGTTCCAGTTCGAGTTGGCCGGCCCGCAGTCGTTCGGCCTCTTCGCGCCGTTCGGTTTCGCGATCCTGCTTGCGGTACTTCGCCTGGACCCACGGCGGCGGCTTCGTCGACTTGCGGATCAAGCGGGCGCGCATGTTCCGCACCGAGCGCACCGCGAGCCAGACTGCGATGGCCGAGAAGAGCAATTCAAAGAGCGGGTAAGCGATCGAGATCGTCCAGAAGGTCCCGGGGCTGCTCCCCTCGGTGATGTACAGGACCGGGATGATGCCGAACGGCCCGGCGTAGGGCCCCAGCCCGCAACCGGTGATGACAATGACCGCCGTGAGGCCGTAGGAGCGGAAGAGCGCCCCGCGGTAGGTATCGGCCGACGCGGCCGAGGCGGCGCTGACCGCCGCGAGGAACACCACGGTGGTGGCGGTGATGATGTAGCTGCTGAGCAGGAACTTCTCGGAGACGCCGCCGTGGAGCTGCGTGATCGCCAAAATCGGCAGGCCTGCGAAGAGGATGCCGAGCAGGAAACCGACGCGGCCGAAGAACTTGCCGAAGACGATCTCGCGGTTGGACAGATCGCTGACGAGGAGGAAGACGAGCGTCTTGCGGTCTTTCTCTTCGGCGATGCCCCCCGCGGCGTAGGCCGGCGTGAGCAGCACGAGCACGCCGAGTTGGGCGATGAGGAACGTCAGCGAGAACGACGAGCCGAACGCGGAGGTCTCGGCGATGGTGAGCGTCTGCGAATCGCCGAAGAACAGGTCGGACGGCGCGGTGTTGCGGAACCAAATCATGCTGAACGCGGTCAGCACCAAGAAGAGCAGGAACGCGAGGATGAACCGCCCGCGCGCATCTTGCCCGCGCTTGGCGAGCCGAAACAGCTCCCACGAAAAGAGCGGTCCGACGAAGCCCGCCCGCGGGGGCTTCTTGGGTTTGCCAGACTTTGAGGCGGCGGGATCTGGGGGCACGGGTGCAATCTCAGCGGAAGATCAGGCAATCGGGCAGGGCCTCGTTCAGCGATTTTTGACCCGCGGCCGTGGCGTCCGTGGCCCACAGATCGAGACGCACGAGCCGTTTGAGCCCGCGCAGTTCCCGCACGCCGGCGTCCGTGATCTTGGTCCCTTGGAGGGCGAGGTCGGTCAACCGATCGAGCCCGGCGAGATTCCGCATCCCCGCGTCGGTGATCGGCGTCAACGAGAGTTCGAGGATTTCCAGATCCGCGAACGTCTTGAGTGCGATCATCCCGGCGTCGTCCACGCCGGTGCGCCGCAGATTCAAATCCCGAAGCCTTTTCGAATCGGTCAAGAACCCCAAACCGACCCCGGTGATTTTGGTGTTGCTCAGATTGAGGGACTCGAGATCGCGCAACCCACTCATACGCTTCAAGGTCGCGTCCGAGACCGCAGTGTCCGACAGGTCGAGCGCTTTCATTCTTTTGCACCCGGTGAGGTGCGTCAGGCCGGCATCCGATACCGCCGTCGCGTGGAGTCCGAGCACTTCGAGGAGTTCGAGCCCCGCCAATTCCTCCAGGCCCGCATCGGTCGTTTGCGTGCCCGAGAGATTGAGTTCCCGAATCCTCTTGATCGCTTTGATTCGCGCTAGGGTGCTCGCCGTGATCGCCGCGCCGCCCAAATCGATTTTTTCGAGGCCAGCGAGTCGTTCGAGCCCTTCCAATTCTCCATCCCTCACGGCGAGATCATGGAAGCTCAGCGCGCGGAGATTTTCCAATCCCACCAAGCTCACCAAGCCGGCTTTCCCCGGCCCCAAGTGCGAGAAATCGATCCCAAAGGGGCTGGCCACGGCGGGCAACTCACCGTTGGGTAACGCGGCGAATTGGAACGCCGGCAAACCTCCGGTGCGGTCGCTCTCGTCGTGCGATTTGAAAACGGTCGCCCCGAAGCCGACGGGGCAGAGTTTCCCGAATCGTCCGCCGATCTTCTCGTAAGCGGCGATCGTCGCCGCGTCCATCTTCACTGGCTTCGGCACGGGCGCGGCCGCGGTCGGCGCCGCCGCGCACAATCCGCCGAGCAGCACGATTAGCAGAATCCGCAGGGGGTGCGTCCTCATCGTTTGGCATCTTGCAAACCCAGGGCCAGCCCCGCCAGTCCGAAGGCGCGGAGGTTAGCTTTGCCCCAAGTTTCGTATTCCTTCGCGGAGTTGCCTGCGCCGTTCTCGGCCGCGTTGTGGCGCGCGACCGAGAGTGCCGTCAGCGCCGTGGAGACCCGCAGTTTGGCCGGGTCGTCAGGTCGGTCGGTTGAGGCGATCTCAGCCTTCTGCTTCGGATTCGCGGCCCATTTCGCGCGCTGGCAATCGGCTTTGGCCCACGCCTTCAAACCGTCGTCACCGAGCAAGTTCCAGAGTACCTCGGCTTTGTCCATCTGCCCCGTTTTCGCCGCCGTCAACGCGATGCGGAGAATCGCGTAGGGCGGAGTCGATTTCGTGAACGCGGCCCGTTCTTGATTGGCCAGTTCGACGGCCGCATCGACCGCCGCTTGCGGTTCGCCCGATTGCTCGGCCATCATCGCCAGCGCCAGTACCCTGTCGTCGACCGTCCCCGGGCGCACGGCCATCGCCAAAGCCTCGGATGCATTCTTGTGCGACAAGCTGGAAGCGACGGCGGCCAACCGGGCGACGCGGGTGACTTCGCCGGCCCCCGGGGCCCCTACCAAAGTGGGAACCCCGGCCGTGCCGAGTTTCTGCCAAAGAATTTGGGCCGAGATCGGCGTCGGCGCGAAGCTCGCACCGGGGGCGGTGATCGCGGACTTCAACATCTCGGCAACCGGCTGCATCTTCGCCGGCGGGGCGCCGGCGCCGAGGGCTTCGAGTGCAACTTGCGCGCTCGCCTCGGGATATTCTCCGTCGTTGAAGGCCTGCTGCAAGATGTCCATCAGCAAGTCGGATTGGCCGACCTTCGCCAGCTCACGCGCCAACCGGCGGGCGATGGCGAATCGCAAGTCGAGGTCGTCGGGCTTGGCGTCGTTTTTCAGGATGCTCAAGACTTGGCGCAGTTGCTTCTGGACGTAGCCCAAGTCGCCGCCGATGGGGGCGCGGGCGAGCTGTTGATCCTGCGGCGACCAGCGGATTTTCACTTCCTTCAAAACCTGTTCTTCGTCGCCGCCGAGGGCGAGCAAGGCCACGGCCAGTTCGCCGACCAACAGATCTCGCTCCGGGGACTTCGGGGCTTTTTGCAATTCGTCGCGGGCCGAGTTGAACTGGCCGACGGCGTCTTTGAATTTCGCTTTGTCGTCGGAACGGGCCGAGTGTTCGCCGGCGGCGATCAGCAGTAGCGCCCGACACAGGGCCGCTTGTCCTTTGGCCATCGGACCGTCGTCCCTGTACTCGGGGATCTCCTTCAATGCCTCGGCCATGTACTGGTTTTCTTTCCCCTCACGCCGGCTGTTGAAGTACCAGAGCCCGAGCAAGACGACGGCCACGAGGACCGCGGCGCCCGCGAAGCCAAACTTCAACTTGGCCATCAGTGAGCGCGGTTCCACGTCGTCGGCGACGGCCCCGGCGTCTTTCAGACTCTCGAACTGGACTTGCCGCGTCTGCTGGGCTTTCAGATCTTCGGGGAGTTCCGGCCCGCGCGCCCCGCCCGGCTTGTCGGCGTTGGGATCGCGCCAGTCGGCCTTCTTGATCTTCCGTTCGGGGATTTTCTGCCGATGTTTGCAATCGGGACAGATGACGTTCTTGCCGATCTTGCTCGACGGTTCGTTCCATTTGTAATCGCACATCAAACAGACGACTTCGACCTGCTGTTCGGCGACGGCCGGCGAATTCGGATCTTCGCCGAACAGAGACGCGGCCAGTGCCTCGGCTTCGATCAACGAGCGGTCTTCGACTTTCGGCTTCGGCACGGTGAAGGGCTGGCGGCAATCGGCATTGGAACAGGTCGCGCGCCGGCCCGCGAGTTCGTCTTTGAGGCGGTATTTCTTCCCGCAGTGCGGGCATGCGGTTTCGATCGGCATGGAGGCTTCAATCCCGGTGGAGTCGGTCGCTCTCCGCATTATGTCCGCCCCGGTGCCGCGCGGCAATCGGTTAAGCCGGCGCCGTTCGCTTTTTGGCGAACGCTTAGCGGCGCGGGCGGGCCGGCTCGCCGGCGGAGGTCGGGCCGGGGACGACCGACCGGCGCGGCTTGCCGGAGGCTTGGTCCGCGAGGATCGGCCGAATTTTGCGGGTGGCGCCGCCGGAAGGGGCGAGTTCGCGTTTGATGTCGCGTGCCGCCCGCGCGGCCGTGGCCACCTTCAACAGGTGGATGCCGGCGCGGAAAACGGTGAAGCCGATGAACGCCGCGATGAACGCTTCGATGATCCAGCGGTTCAACAGGAAGACGACGTAGCACATGGCGAACGCGGCCAGGCCGACGCCGAGCAGCACCCATCCCAAGACTTCGCGGACCCAGACGCCCATAGCGATCCCCCCGCGGCTATCGGAAGCCGCCCATGCAAGACAACACGACCAGGAACAGCACGAGCAGGAGCGCCGGCAACCCGACAGTGAGGAACCAACCGCCGCAACCGAATTTCTTGCGGGCCGCGCCGAGGATCTTCCCCTTCTGCCAACCTCGCCATTTCTCTTGGCGATCAAACTCGCGGCGGTCCTCGGCCCATTGCGTATCGATCAAGATCATCCGCGCTTGATCGATACGCAATTGCAGCAACCGCCAGTACCAAAAGGCGAATCGAGCGCTGAGCGCGACGGCCAAAAAGAAGCCGACGGAGAGCAGGAAGCGGCTGAGAAACTCTGGGACGAACAGCGGATCGGCCCTGGGGATTTCGACCGGCGCGCGGGAGATGACCGGCGGCACCCGCTCGAAATCGACCCGCAGATAGGTGATCGCGAGCCAGAGCAATTGCCCGGCAAGGACGCAAGCACCGACGCGGGCGAACAGCATCCAGAGTTCCCGGTCGTGCGGGGCCTCGGCCGGTCGCACGGTCGCCTTGGCCCCGGGCTTCACATAGAGCTTGCCCGCGTCGAACGGCATGCCGACGTGGACAATCGACAAAACCCGGTACTGCCCGATTAGGTAGACCATCGAGCTGCCGATCAGGATGACATCGAGGAAACGGAAGTGGCTCCCAGGGATGCTCGAAAACGGATCGTCGATATTCGGCCAACCGAGCGGGGCGAAGGTCAGGTAGCTGACCAGCAGCACGAAAAAGACGGGCATCGCCGTCCAGCGGAGTACCAAGCCGCAGAGGCCGACGACCAACAGCAATGCCGCCGCGATCGGGGAGCCGATGAGGAACATCGTCAGCATCGCCACGGCCAAGCCGCCGCCCGCGATCATGAGGTACGTCCGCGACGCGGGGTTCGTGATCAAGTCCCGGTACGGGTTCGGCTTCACCGGGGTGACCGGCGCGTCGGAGTCTCGGTTCATCGGCGGATCCCCGCGCCGCGGATGCGGTCGAGCCGCGCGAGAACCAACCGGACGGGGTCGCCCTGATTCAACCGGACGACCGACGCCCCCGCGCGGACGAGCGCCAGCCGGAGGTCCTCAAACTTGCGGTGGTACCCTTCCACCAACGAGGTTTGAATCACCCCGCCGAGGGTCGTGCGTTTCGTCTTCTTCACCGGTGCGGTCGGATCACGCGGGTCGATTGGCGGTGGCAAATCCTCCGGCCAAGGCAAGAGAACCAGCACTTGGTGGTGCTTGCCGCGGGCGGCGCGGATCGACTTCAGCAGCGGTTCGACGGCGTCCGAGAGTTCGACCAAATCGGCCAAGATGATGTACAGCTCGTTGTCCCGTGCGAAGCCGATGGTGCGGAGCAAAGCGCCCGCGAGGATCGGCACTTTCTCGGGGCAGCGGAAGCGGTAATCGCCATTTTTCTCGAACAGCTTCGGCGGCGGTTGATGGTGGTGCTCCACCAAGAAGTGGCTCGCCTTCTCGATGAAAAACGCGTCGTCGTGGATACAGCGCTCGATGCTCGCGGGGGTATCGCCGTTGCGGGCCGCGAACAGGGCCCCCAATTGTTTGCGCTTGGACAACTCGCGGCTCCGCGGTGGGAGGAAGCCGCGGATACCGAAGAAAAACCAATAGACGGCGGTCAAGACGCTGGGCGCCAGCATGATGAACAGGAAGACGGCGAGCAGCAGCGGCAGGTCTTCCAACGACCGCGGCCGGGCGATGGACCGCGACATCTCGACGACGGCGTTGAAGTTCTCGGCCCGCCACGACAGCACTTGCCACAGAATCGGTACTACCAAGATCCACTTCATCGGGCTGTCGAGCAGCGGGATCCAGAACAGGCCGAACGGCCGCGAGTTCACCCGCTTCTCGAGCAGGTCGGGGTACAAATCCTGCGCCAGCGAATAGGCGTGCCGTTGGAGCGTCGCCGCGTCGCCATCGGTGGTCTCGGCCGGTTTCCCGGCGGTTTCGGCGAAGATCCTCAGCAGTTGCATCGTGTGCCGCCGGGTCCGCGCCGGCTTCTGCACCCGCGCCTCGTGTTCGTCGAACACCGTCAGCCCGACGAGGTCGCGGTCGCTCGCCGCGGCTTGCAGGACGCCTGCGCCGATCCCCGCGAGTTTCGCCAGCGGCGTCGCGCCGACGGCTCCCAAACGGGTGCTGTTCGAGGCGTCGAGAAATAGCACGCACCGCACGGGCACGTCGCTTTCCAGTTCCTTCGTGATGAGTTTATCTTTGCGAGCGCTCGCCTTCCACGCGATCGTCTTGGGCGGATCGCCGACCAAGTAATCGCGCAGGTGCAACAGTTCCGTCCCGCTGCCAGCGCGGCGGATGCGGTGGACCCCCGGCGGTGGCAGCGTGTTGAAGCGCTTGTTCGCCCGTTGCGTGCCGTCGTCGTCCGTCAGCGGCGGCAGGACGAGGTACTCGGTCGGCGAGCGGAAGAACATCCGGCGGTAGAAGAAACCGCAGAGGTCAGCCGTGCGGAGTTCGACCCCTTCGAAGCGCACGACGCCGGGGGCGTTGGGGTGAATTTTGTATTCCAGCACGATCGGTTCGCTTTTCGACAACCGAGAAATCGTCCGGCGGTGGCCACTTTTGATGTGCTGCCCCACCGGGAGTTTGTCCGCTAACGACACGAACGGCAGCGCCGGGCCGCCCGTCAGGCGGATCGTGACGCGGATCGTGCAATCGACGCCGGCCCAGAGCGTCGGCAATTCGCGATCACCCTGCAGGATGCGCCGTTCGATGGCGATCCGCCCGTTCGCTGCGGTCGTGCGGGTGGCGAACCAAATCCATTCGGCGACGAACCAGAGGACGAGCGTCAACGCGAAGATGGGCACCGTCGGGGCGTACTTCGCCACGACCAGTACGCCGAACAGCGCGGCTTCCGAAACGACGAAGAGAAACCACCAGCCGCGCGAGGTCAGCACGAATCGGATCCTCGCCTAAACGGTTTCCAACACGCGGACATCGGCGAGGACTTCCTTCACGATGTGCGACACCTCCCGGCCTTCGATCTCGGCTTCGGGGCGCAAAATCAACCGGTGCCCGAGGACGCCGAACGACACGGCCTGCACGTCTTCGTGCGTGACGTAATGCCGGCCCTTCAACACGGCCCGCGCCCGGGCGCACCGCAGCATGTTCAGCGACGCCCGCGGGCTGGCCCCGAGGGCGACGTCCGGGTGTTCGCGGGTCGCTTCGGCAATCTCGACGATGTACCGGTAGAGCGACTCTTTGCCGAAGACGTACTGCAATTTCGACTGCAACCCGAGGATGATCTCGGGCGTGAACATCGCGGGCGGTTCGACGATCGGCCGGCCGTGCAGTTTCAGCAGGTCGACTTCGTGCTCGAAGCCGGGGTAACCCATTTCGATTCGGAGCAAGAAGCGGTCGAGTTGCGCTTCCGGCAACCGGTAGACGCCTTCCTGTTCCACCGGGTTCTGCGTCGCCATCACGAGGAACGGCCGCGGCAGCGGGATCGTCTGCCCGTCGACAGTCACTTGGTATTCCTGCATCGCTTCCAGCAGCGCGGCCTGCGTCTTGGCCGGGGCCCGGTTGATCTCGTCGGCGAGCAGCACTTGGCAGAAAATCGGCCCTTTGCGGAGGACGAAATCGTTCGTGTTGCGGTCGAAGATCGACGTGCCCGTCACGTCGGACGGGAGCAAGTCCGGGGTGAACTGCACGCGCTGATACTGGCAACCGAGCAGCCGGGCGAAGACTTTCGACAAAGTCGTCTTAGCGACGCCGGGGACCCCTTCGAGCAGGACGTGCCCGCCGGCGAGCAGCGCGATCAGCAGTTGCTCGGTCACAGCATCGGCGCCGACGACGACCGTGGCGACCTGCGCGCGGACTTCGCGCAGCAGTTGGCCGGCTTGCGCGGCCAACTCGCGGGCGGGGCCGGTCTCGGCGGTTTCGGGCGGGGCACCTTCAGACGAAGCTCGGCTGGCGACGGCGGGACGGGCGGTCATGCGGCTCCTTCGGAGTCGGTTCGGGAGGCTGGGCTCGGGGCGAAGCGCCAGCGGTCGGCGTCGGCCGCGACGCGCACGGCCGCGAGGATCGGCTCGAGTTCTTTCCACTTGGTATACGCCAGCGGCTTCGCCGCATTTCCGGCGACTTCATCCCAGAGCCGGCGGACGCTGTCGATGAGATACGAACGATTGCGCCCCGCGGCTTCGATTTTCGGCCGGCGCCCGTCGGCGAAGCTGCCCAAAAAGCCCCGTTCGCGGAACAGCAACAGCACGTACTCGGTGAACGGCTTGCGGAAATCGTTGCCGCGCAACAGTTCCAGCCGGCGGTGGGCGAACGACCCGAGCGGGGCGTCCTCGCCGAGCCGGAGCGGGTCGGCCGGGATCGGTTGGAAATCGCGGGCTTGCCGACTTCCCCAAATCCGGCTCCGCAGCAGCACGCTCGCGAACAGCACCGCGATGATCGCGATCACGCTGACGATGGCGACGTAGGCCTTGGTATCGCGGGACAATCCGTTCTTGAAAGAGTCGTTGTCTTCGAGGCGCGTGGCCACTTCGCTCGCGGCTTTCGACGCCCCCTCTTGGAATTTGCGGTCCATCGGGTCGGGGAACTTCGGCATCGGCGGCGGGGGCATCTTCGGCGCAGCGGACGGCACTTGCGAAAAATCGAAGTCGTCGAAGCGCGTCTTCTCGTCGCCGTCTTCGATAAACAGGCACTGCGTCCGCTTCTCCGGCCCGCGCAGCCACGGCACGAGCTTCACGGCGAAGGGGAAGTTATCGGTCGCTTCCGCATCGGCGGAGGAGTAGAGCATGTCGTTCGTGAGCACATCCCGGTCGGCCATGACCAAGCAGCGGAAGGTGTCGCGCTTCGTGCCGATCCCGGCGGCGGCGAAGCTGTCGTTCAACCTCAAGTCGAGCGTGCGCCCGTTCCCGGTGTATTTCGCGGTGTCGTGGAAGACCGCCACGGTCCGCCCGAGGTAGGGGGGCCGCTTCGTGATCCGCAGCGTCGTCGGCCCGTTGGTGGCGACCTTGTCGAAACCCGCGAACAGTTCTTCTTCGGGTTTCATCGCATTGGGATTCAACGCGTACGGCTTGACGAACGGGAAACGAGATTCCCCCGCGTAGGCATTTGTACCGGACGGATCCGCGACGTCGTTGCCGACGATTTCCAGATCTTCGCCGTCCGGGAAAAACGGGCTGAGTTTGAGAAACGAATCCGCCGCGATCATCACCGCGCCACCCGCAACCAGGGTATTTTGGACGATCTTCGCGACCGCGTCCCGCTTAGCCCATCCCGGGTCGCCGATCACGATGACCAGCGTGTTCTTGTCGGGCTCGAGCCCGCTCGACCCCACCGGTTCGACTTTGAAGTGGTGCAGCAACCCCCGGAAGAGTTGCGTCCCACCGTCACGCGCCGGGCCTACGACGGGCGCTTTCTCATTGATGCGGCTGATGGGCCGGTCGATTCGGGTCTGCGCGATTGCCGATGTCGCCGTGACAAGGGCGAGGAAACAGCCGAGGGTGCGGATGGTGATCGCGTTCATACTTCCGACACCCCCGCGAGTTGGCAGAGGCAGTGCCGCGCTTCGGCATAGGCGCTTTCGGGGATTTCTTCCCGCAGCGGCGTGTACCGGGCGACGGCGTACAACCGGGCCAGCGGTTCGGCGAGATGCTCGACGTGGGGCAGTGCGTCCCGCAGCGCTTCGGCGATGGTCAGGTGATTCCAGACCACCGCGCCGTTGCCGCAGACCAAGATCGACAAATACTCGAAGGCGAGCACGAGCCCTTCGCGGTCGTGAATCGTGCGCGGGTCGATCGGCCACGGACCTTGCCCCGGTAGCGGCTTCGGCGTCCGGTTCCGGAGTTCCTTCACCAGCGGCAGGAACTTCCAGATCAAGAAGCCGATGGCGGCCGCGAGAATCAGGGCGAAGATCACGGTGCCGACGGTTCCCAGCCCGGCGAGGCCGACGCCGCCGAACCCGCCGATGTTCGGGGCGCTCGGCGCGTTGAACCCGGTCTTCGGGGCGCTCGGGGCCGACGGGCTCGACGCGTTGAAGTTCTTCATCCAACTCGGGGTAGACCAATTCGATCCGCCCGCCCCGCTGCCGCCGTTCAAGAACTTCCAGAAGCCGGAGCTGGGCGTCGATCCGCCGCTACCGGAATCGGTGTCCCAAAATGGCTTTTGATTCGAGCCGGGCCCGCCGTTGCCGAAGAGATCGACGATGGCATCCTTCACGGCCGGGGTGCTATCGATGGGCCCGACGGTTTGCTCCCACATTTGCACGGCGCCTTGAACCTGCTCCGAATTGGCCCCGGGCTTATTGGCGGTCGGTTGCGGATTGGGAAGGAGTTGCTTGTTCACCGGGCCCGGGTTGAACGGGTCGTTCGGACGATTCGGATTCGGACCCGGCGGCTTGGGTGGGGTCGGCTGCGTCGGCTGCGGCGACGGCGGCGGATCGCCCGGTTTCGGCAACCGCGGCGGCGGCGGATCGCCCGGTTTGCCGAGGTTCTGCATTAACCGCTTCAAATCCTCACCGCTGATATTCGGGTTCGATTGCTTGAAATCCTTCTGCAATTGCTGAGGGTTCTCTTGGTACTGCTGACGGGCGGCGTCGATCATCTTCTGACGCAGTTCGGGGTTGTTCTCAGTGTCCTTCAAAAACCGCTGGAGCAATTCGAGTTGCTTCGGGTCGAGTTTCGACGAATCGCCACCGCCGCCGTTGAGCATCGCCGACAGTCGCTTCAAGGCCTCGGGGTCGACGTCTTTCGCCGGCAAGGGCGTGTACTTGTTCGCCGGCTGAGCACGAACCGAGGCGACGGCCGAAAGCAGAAGAAAACAGACTAGCAAATATCGTGTCATGGGCTTCGGCCTCTGGTCGGCTTCGCGGTCGGTTTCAACGAGGGCAATACGCGGACGATTGCCTGCGACGCCTGCCGTCGGACTTCGGTTTCTTTGTCGTCGAGCAGACCAATAACTGCGGCAGGGCCGATTTCGCAACCGGCCCAAGCAACCCGAGCGCCGCAGCGGCCCCGGCGCGCCGCTCCGTCACGGAGTTAGCCAACGCCTCTACCAAGGGTTCGACGGCGGCCGGGCCGATCTTTGCCAACGCTTGCGATAAATTCGCCGGAACGCAGTTCCGACAAGGTTATTGTGGGCGAAGATTGCGGGAGGTTCAAGGACGATTGCCGGAGAAGGTGCGGCAACGATTCTTGGGCCCAGTTCGGCGTGCCTTTACTCGCCGGCGGCTACATGCACTGTAGCTCGGCCGACACGTCGAAGCATTGCCGGCACACGAACACATACACCAGAGCACTGTCCGGCAGTTCGGCCTCGGGGTAATCCAGCCCGTCGAGCTGGGCCAGCAAGGCCATCGGCCGCCCGCAGCAGTCGGGCGTGTTGTCCACCTGGATGAACTGCGGCCGGCCACCAAAGCGCGTGCCGGCGCACGCCTCCCGGTCGTCGGCCCGCAGCAGCTTCACCTCGGGCAACCCCTCCGCATCTGCCATGCGTCCGCCCTCCGCCGCCGACGACCTAGCTCAGGGGCCGGCGGATGAATGATTGACCCACAAAGTCAGACTGACCCCGCCGGTCCCCTGTAGCGTCTTGTTCGGCCGTACCTAACGAAGCCTTTACCCCACATATCTACTTTTTCTTGCGGCGCGACCACACTACAAACGCAATGATTAAGAGGAAGAAAAACGCCATGCCAATTAGGTTGCCAAGGTTGTAAGGCATGTATACCCCTCCGCTGCCGAACTGTAATTCGACAGAACCAATTCCGTCGATCCCGCTTCACTCGGGCAAGCTACAGCGTCGCCAAGCTATGTTCTGTCTGACAAGCTTGGGCGCACTGCGGCGTCCCGTTCGTAGGGCGGGTGGAGTCTTCGGAACCCGCCGCCATCACCTGCGAAACGCCCCGCCTTCGGCCGAAGGCGGCTCCGCCCTGCCGAGGTTCCGGCGGCGGGTTCCGAAGACTCCACCCGCCCTACGAACGGGACGCCCTTGTCAGACAGAACTTAACCGATCCCGGAGCGCCGGCAAAGCAGAAAGGTCGGGCGGGGTGCACCCATCGATCTTGGCTCAAAGAACCGATTCCGCCGTCCCGCCCATCGCCCGGGATCGCCGCAAGTTCATACCGGGCCGGCATTCCCGTCGGGGACACGATTGTTCCAAACTCTTCCAAAGTGGGGGCCCCCACTCGGTTGGAAGAATAGTTCGGGAGGCACTGGTTCACCCCGTGTGGTAAACCCAACCCTCCGGCAATTCATCGAATTCTTCGGCTTCGACTTCCGCGAGCGGTTCGGGCACCTCGGCTAGGCGCAATTCCAAACAATGCCGGGCGATGATGAGGAAGCCGCCGTACCACAACCACGTGAACCGGAATAAGTTGTGGCCGAAGTTCCCCATGAACAGCAGCAGGAAAACCGAGAGGCCGACGGCGCCCGGAATCTGCGCGATTAAATCGTTCGGCCGCGCGGGCATCTCCTTCCGCAGTGCCCGGCAGCGGTACAAATTCCACGCGAAACAGCCGACGACGGCCCCGAAGGCGAGAACGCCGAGCGAGCCGAGTTCGCCCAGGATTTGGCCGTAGAGGTTGTGCGACTCGACGCCGCTGCCGGTGGCCGGTCGCCACGCACCGGGGCCGACCCCGGACAGCGGACTGCTGGACCACAAGGAAAAGCCGTTGAGCAACCCCTCGATCCGCCCTTCCCCCGATTCCTTGGCATTCGCCGGGCCGACGTCCGGGTTGATGATCGTCTCGAAGCGATTTTGCAACGAATCGGGGAGCGCCACGAAGGCGATCGGTGCGGCCGCGGCGAAGATCATCAGCCAGAGGAATCGCTTACGGTGCCCGAGAATCAGGATCATCGCGAAAAGCAGCAGCCCCAGCAGCGATCCCCGCGAGCCGGTCAGGAGGATGCAGAGCGCGCACAGCGCCGCGTAACCGCCGATGAGGTAGCGCCCCCGGCGCCCACCCCAACCGCTGCGCCACAGGGCCGGGACGAACGGCAGCGAATAGACGATGCTCGCCCCGAAGCTGTTGGGGTCGCCGAGGGTGCTGTCGACGCCGATCATCCGCGAGATGCCCATGCGGTACGTATGCCGGCCGCCGATGTACTCCCGCAGCGAGTGCGTGAGGTAAAGGCCCATCACGAACACGAAGCCGACGACGATCTTCTTCAAACCCTTCTCGTCGTGGACGGTCGTGACCAAGAGGCCGTAGAAGACGACGATCTTGAACCAGTCTTCGACGAGCGGTTGCGAACGGTCCATCCACGGGCTCATGGCCCAGCAGGCCAGCACGGCGAAAGCCAGCCCCGCATACGCCAAGTGCTGTGGGTTCGGGATCCAGCGCTTACCGGAGTGGATCAACCAGACGCCCATCGTGAAGAGCATGTAGACACGCTCGACGTGCAGATCCCCCAGCCACGGCCACACCTCGAAGGGCCGGTCGATGAAGAGGAACATGTAGCCGATGAGCAGCAAATGCATGGCGACGCCATCCGTGGCGGTTGCGAATTTGTAAAGTTTACCAAACGGGGGGGAAGGCTGAATAGGCCAAGTTCAATTCCGGATCCGACGGGCGAGCACTTCCTTGGCGGCGATGGTCGGACTTGCATCCGGGTGGCCCGTGGCCATGCGCTCCACAATGGCGAGGGCCGCCTCGGTGCCGATGGCTTCGAGGACCCAAATGGCGGCCTCCTCGCGGTTCCATTTGGCCCGGCTGAC
>JANXTU010000039.1 GCA_025352235.1 Fimbriiglobus sp. | reverse complement strand
CGCAATGGTCCGCACTCTCCTCGCCGCCGCGCTCGCGTTCGGCCTCATCGGCTTCACCGCCACCGACGCCTCGGCCCAGAAGGCCCAGATGGTGAAGGGCACGATCAAGTCGGCCGATGCCTCGAAGAGCCTGCTCGTCATCAACCAGATCGTCAAAGACGAGAAGGTCGATCGCGAACTCAGCATCACGGCGACGACGACCTTCACCATCAAAGACGGCGATAAGACCGAAGAAGCGACCGGCAAGGAGGGCCTGCTGCTCCTGAAGGGCAAAGAGGGCGCGACCGTCGCCGTGAAATGCGACAAGGACGTGAACGTGCTCTCCGTGACCGTCACCGTCGGCAAGAAGAAGTAGGCCGCCCGCGAACGCCACAACGGACAGGGGAGTTCCCTCGGTGTCAGCCAAGTGGCGCGATGATTCTCGCCACTTGGCTGGCAGGGTCCGTGTAACCCGCTCCCGGCGCACGGACAATTGAAACGCGCCTCTGGTCCTTCTCACTTCTGCAATCGGCGCATGACACCCCAGACCTCGTGCAGGGCGCTTTCGTACTTGGCCCCCGGACTGCCGAGATACTCGGCCACCTCCGATTTGAAGTTGTCGTAGTCGGTTTCCTCGACGAGGGCGGCCAGCACTTGCGCCCAAGTCGTCTTCGCCACGAAGAGCCGGACGGCGTAGTCGGTGCCGCCGGTTTCCACGACGGCGCAATCGGCGAGCAGTTCGGGGAAGCGTTGCCGCAGCGCCTCCAAATGCGATTTCAACCGGCCGCGCACCATCATTCGGTCGGGGTCGACGGGTCGGTGGTGCGCGCCGTCCCCTTGGCGGGCGCAGACGGCGCTGAAGAACCCGTGCTTGGTGAAAATCCACATAGCTGGACCGCCTTGCGAATGGAGATCGATTCGACGGCCATGAGTTTCGCATCCACGGGGAGCCTACGCCACCCCGCTCGGGGTCGGATTTGCACCCGCCCAGGGTGTAGCAACGATTCTTGGAGGTGGACTTCGGAGCGCGGCGGCGTCAGCCCCCCGTGTCTGCGAAACTCATTGCGGTTCAATTCCACGGGGGACTGACTGACGTCCCCCGCTCAGGGAAAAAACTCCAAGAATCGTTGTGACACCCCCCGCCCAGTTCCGGTTGATCGGATTCCCGCATTCGCTTACCTTGCCCGGATTGCTTGTTCGGATCCCGGGGTGAGCATCGATGGCGGCACGACGGAAGCGCATTCTCTTGTACGTCCCTTTGCTGTGGCCGGACGATTCCGCGCGGAAGATCGCGGCGCTCGCCAAGGAATTGGCGGTCGTGGCCGAAGAGCGCGGCGACGAACTGACGATCTTGGCGGCGTCGGTCGATTTGGCCGGTGGGCCGGTGGTCTGGCCGCAGGCGCTGACGCGGCTCGCCCGGGTGTTGCCGCCGCCGCGATTCGAGCCGCACTTCATGCCCGAAGGGGCGCGGGAAGCGTTCCAAGAATTCGCCGATTTGGCCCTCCGCCACGACGTGGCCCTGATCCCGCAGACCTTCGGCGCGCTCCCCTCGGATTGCCGGATCACGCTGTCGATCCCCGTGGTCCTCGGGGTGCCCCACCTCGATTTCGACGCCGTCGATTCCGGGGCGCGCACCGACCGCTTCCGCCGCGAGATGATCCGCTTGGGTCGCTTCGGCCAGCACTTCGTCTTCCCGACCGAGTCGCTCCGGCAGGCCGCGGCCGCGCGCTATCCCTTGCCGCTGGAGCGATCGAGCGCGATCCCCTCCTGCGGCACGGTGGTCTACCGCTCGGACGATCTCCGCCGGTCGCTGGGCCTGCCCGACCGCTATTTCTTCTCGGTGGGTTGGAACCGCCCCGTCCAAGAATCGCCGGTCGCGGCCGAGGCCATTGCCGACCTCTTTCGCCGGGGGGAATTGCGGCTCCCGTTCGTCGGCCTGTCGGAAGGGATCGACCGGCCGCCGCTGGCGAGCGCGGCGCATTTGGAGTACGCGGAAAGCCGGCGGGCGATTTTCCGCGACGCCGGGATGGTCGCGGGGCGGGATTGGTTCGACTTGCAACACCTCGAACCGCAAGAGGTGCACGCGGTACTGGCCGGCGCCGCGGCGGTGCTCGGCAACGGCCATCGCGGTTCGGGGCCGAACTGGTTCACGCACAGCGCCGAACGCTCGGGTATCCCGGTCCTAGCCGGGGGCACGGTGGACGCGCTCGCCGGTGCGATCCTCGAGTTCCAATCGAGTCCCGCGCGGCCGGTGCAATCGGGGCGGGCGAATCGAGAACGGGCCATCGCAGAGAGCTGGCACGCGATCCTGACCGGGCTCACGGCCGACCCGTTTCCGATCTCGCATCCGCCGGTTCGACCGGCCAAACCGCGCGACGAACGCATCGCCTGGCTGATTAGCCACACAACCCTGCGCGACGCCGAGGTGCCGATCTTCCGCCGGCTCGGGTACGAGGTGTATACGAACAAAGTCCTCCCATCCGGCGAAGACTACCGCAGTGGCAGCGCCGATTTTTCGTGGGACGACGACAGCACGCTGCCGACGGACGTGCTGAGCGCGTTGAACCACTACAACCTGTATCAAAGCGAACTGACCGACGAGATGGCCCACCTGCTGAATGCCTATTTCGGCACCGTCATCTGCGCGGCTTACCCGCTGCTGCTGCGGCAGTTGGCGAAGCGGTTCCGCGGGCGGATTTTGATCCGCGCGTTCGGGCTCGAACACCCGCGGAAGTACGGCGAATACTTCGGGGGATTCACCGAAGGTTGGCTCTGGAAGCGTCTCTGGGAAATCCAGCACCGCTTCTGGATCGCGGCGTGCTACGAGCAGATCCAACCGCACGAAGAGCCGCTGCTGCGGGACCGCACCGTCATCTTGCCGGTCGCGATGCCGGATCGCACGTTCCGCCTCACGGGGCGTTGGACCGGCACCGATGTGCGGGTCTTCTTCGTCTGCCCGAGCATCCGGAGTTCGTCGAAATACTACGGGGAAATCTACGACCGCTTCAAAGCGTTTGTCGGCGAAATCCCGCACGTCATCGCGGGGGCGCAGCCGATCCCGGTCGACGACCCGCACGTGACCGGCTTCCTCACCGAGGAGCAATTCACGCAGTTCTTGCTCGAGATGCGCGTCTTGTATTACCACAGCCGCGAACCGAGGCACATCCATTATCACCCGCTCGAAGCGATCGCGGCCGGGATGCCGGTGGTCTACCTGCGCGGCGGGCTGATGGAGTTCTTCGACACCGGCAGCCAAGCCGGGGCGTGCGACACCGACTCCGACGCCAAGGCGAAGCTCGTGCGGATTTTGGCCGGTGACCCGGAGTTGGTGGCCGCGATCCAAGCGAGCCAGCGGACGATCCTCAAAGTCTTCACGCCGGAGTTCAACCTCGCCGAGTTCATCCGGTTTTTCAACGGGATCGTGGTGGCGGAATCGTGCATCGCGGGCCTGCCGAGCTTGCAACCGGGGGTCGTCCAACGCCTGCCGCAAAAGCGATTGGAGCCGGTCGAATCGAGGCCGGAAATCCGCACAGTGACCCGCGCGGATTTCCGGGCGTTCGCGCTGGCCCCGGTTGTCCTCGAATCGACCGCGTTGAAGTCTCGAAAAGAGCGGATGCGCGAATTCCTCCCCGCGCCGTTGCACGCCCCGGCCAAGGTTTTGTACCGGGGTTTGCGGTCCGTGAAACGCCGGATGCGCGGCCCACAGGTGATTCCCAACACGCCCGAAGCCGAGCCCGCCGCAGCGATGCCGGACGACCGCTACCTCACCGATCCGCCCCCGGCGCCGGCCCTGGAAGGCCTGCGCTCATCGACCGAATTGGCCTTCCCGGAATCCGAGATCGACCGCGTCTTCACCGGCGACGGCTGGCACTATATCGCCGACCCGACGGGCGTCCTCGACCCCAACATCCCGGCGAGTGAATTCCGCCGGCGGAAGTTGCTCGTCTCGTACCGCCACCTCGCCTGGGAGACCGAGGACGCCTGCGAACCGTTCACGCAGGCGGCGTGCCGGGAAGCGATGCTCTGGTGCCGCATGGCGGCGCACTCGGTCTTCGCCACCGAAGACGATCGCGCGTTGGCCGTTTTTCGCTACGGGCTCGAACCGGAGCGTACTTCCGTGCTGCCGGCGTTCGCGCTGATGGGCGGCATCCCCCTCGGGCCCTTGCCGAAGTCGAAACACATCGACGCCGAGTTCGGCCTGCCGCCGACGTTTTTACTCGGTTATCTATCGAAGGCGACCAACCCGAACTCGTGGGTGCTGATCGAGGCGTTGCGCATTTTGCTGCGCCGGGGCGTGAAACTCCCGCCCGTCGTTTTGACCGAAATCATCCGCGGCAGCGACGCCGGCCGGCCGAGTGTGCGCGTGGAAGCCGAGGCCCACAAGGCCTTGAACGCGACCGGGCTGGCGCGCGACAAAGAAGTATTCGTCTTCCGGGGCGACCTGCGCGAAGCCCGCCGGCATGCCCTCGAAGCGCGGGCGTGTTTGTCGGTGGTCATTCCGCGCTGGGGGAGCACGGCGGTACGCGACATCGCTCGCGCGGCGCTCCACCGCGTCCCGGTGGTCGCATCGTCGATCTCTTCCGTCGTCGAAGCGTTCGGAGTGTCCGGCGAGAATGTGTTGCTCATCGATCCCGACGACGCCGTCGGTCTCGCGAACGCCATCCAACGGACGTTGGAACTGAATGATGAAACGCGCGCGCGGGTCGAACGGGCCTACGCCACCGCGCAAAAACTGAACTCGCCCGAGTCGCTGGGCGAACGCGATCGGCACTTCGCGGCGATCATCGCGCGGGCGGAAGTGAATTGAGCCGTGCGAAGTCGACGGCTTCGACGATCGACGGCACCACCGCGACCAAGTTCAGATCTGCATCCGGGCCGGCGATCCCCGTGCCCGAGCCGTAGCCGGTGCGTACCAATATCGTCCGGCACCCCGTCGCAGCGCCGGCTTGGAGGTCCGTCAATCGGTCGCCGACCATCCACGATTTCGACGGGTCGATGCCGAGTTCCGCCGCGGCTCGCAGCAGCATCCCCGGCTTCGGCTTCCGGCAGTCGCACTCGATGCGGTACGGCCCGATCCCCTCGGTCGGGTGATGCGGGCAGTAGTAGAACGCATCGATGACCGCGCCGGCTTCGGCGAGCAACTCCGACGCGATGACCCGGTGGATTTCCGAGAGCGCGCTCTCGGGGAACAACCCGCGGGCGACGCCCGATTGATTCGACACGACGACGACCTTCCAACCGGCGTCGTGGGCCCGGCGCACGGCGGCCGCGGCGCCGGGGATCAAGCGCACTTGCCTCGGTCGGGCGAGGTATTCGACCTCTTCGATCAAGACGCCGTCGCGGTCCAAAAACAAAGCCGTCGCCGATCCCGCGGTGGGGTTCGGCGACGGCTCGGTACGAGTCGAAGTTTCGACCACGGCTCACGCCTTGGATGCGGGGGCCTTTTGAATGGCTTGGAGTTTCTTGGCGGCGCGGGACTTCAACCGCGCGGCTTTGTTGGGGTGGATGTACCCCTTCGCGGCGGCTTGGTCGAGCTTCTTCGCGGTGGCGCTCATGGCGGGGACGATCAGCGCCGGGTCGCCGGTCTTCATCGACACGGCGAGTTCTTTGGTTTGAATCTTCACGAGCTTCAACATGCGCCGGTTCAGTTTCTGGCGCTTCTCGGCTTGCTTCAGGCGCTTGATCGCGCTCTTGGTATGCGGCATAGGGACCTCGGTGCGGAGTTCGGATTCGGAATGTTTAAGCGATGGCCCCGACCTTGTAGCGGACGAACTTCGTCGGCTTCAGGCCGGCTTTGGTGAGCGTGGCACCGACGGTGGTGCCCGGGTATTTGGCGGCGTTGGCCATCGGTTGCTCGAAGAGCACGGTTTCGGACAACCAGCTCTTCACTTTGCCTTCGGCGATTTTCTCGAAGATGTTCGCCGGTTTGCCGACGTTCTTCGGATCGTCTTGAATCTGTTGAACGAGGAAGGCCCGTTCCTTGGCGATCACTTCGGCGGGGACGTCGGTCGTCACCATGTACTGCGGGTTGAGGGCCGCGATGTGGGCGCAGATGTCGCGGAGGAGTTCATCGTGGCTGCCGGTGCCTTCGCACTGGAACAGCGCGCCGACGGAGCCGTCGTGGTGGACGTACTGGCCGAAGACGCCGCCTTCGAGCCGGGCGAAGCGCTGGACGATCATTTTTTCGCGGATGACGCTGACGACGTCCGTGAGGCGGTCGCCGACGGTCGCGTCGCCGAACGGTTTCGTCAGCAGGTCGGCCACGTCGGTCGGGCCGGTGGCAATGACGGCTTTCGCTAAGTCGTCCACGAGGCTGAGAACGCGGTCGTTCTTCGCGGTCGGGGCCGACTCGCAGCGGAATTCGACGATGGCTGCGGCAACCGCGGACACATCGATACTAACACCAACGCGCCCTTCGGCGGTCTCGTTGCCGTCACGCTTGGCCGTGACGCCCTTGCCGCGCAATCGCAGTATCACGACGGCCTTGTCCATGTCCCCTTCGGCTTCCGTCAGGGCGCGCTTGCAGTCCATCAACGGCTGGTCGGTCAGCTTGCGGAGTTCGCTCACGGCCGACGCGGAAATCGTGCTCATAGCTTTCTCGATGCTTTCGATTCGATGATTCGGAGAAGAAAACAGTTTCACCGCAGAGAAAGAAGAGATCGCAGAGAAGATCCAAAATTCGAATTGGGCACGACCATTTGGCCCATCGAGATTGCATCTTTTCTAATTCCTCGTCTCCGCGTCCTCGTCTTTCTCTGCGGTGAAATTCTTGATTGCTACTAACCGACAGTCGCCGGGGCGGGTTGGTTCACCGGGCCGCGCGGGGCGGGGCCGCGTTGGTCTTGGCGACCGCCGCCGGCCGGGGCGTTGCCGCGGGGTTGATTTTGCTGCTCGGGCGGGAGGGCCGCTTTGCCTTCCAAGACCGCGTCGGCCAATTTCGACACGATCACTTCGATGGCCCGGATACTGTCGTCGTTGCCGGGGATCGGCAAGTCGACGGGATCGGGGTCGCTGTCGGTGTCGATCAGCGCGATGGTCGTGATGCCCATGCGCTGGGCTTCTTTGATACCGATGTGCTCGCGCTTCGGATCGACGATCACCAGTGCGTCCGGCAGGCGGTTCATCTCGCGGATGCCCGACAAGTTCCGGCGGATCTTCAGCAATTCGCGGTTCAGGTTCGAGACCATCTTCTTGCTGTAGCGGTGAATCGACGCCGATTCCGGGGCCTTGTTTTGATCGAGCTTGCCCGCTTCGCTGAGCATCGAGGCGATGTAGACTTTCATGTCGTGGCGCTCGTGGCGATCCCCTTCGGGAAGCCACATCGATTCGAGTTCCTTCAACCGGTTCAGCCGGTTGCGGATCGTTTTGAAGTTCGTGAGCGTGCCGCCAAGCCAGCGTTCGTTGACGTAGGGCATGCCGCAGCGGGTGGCTTCGGCTTCGAGGATTTCTTTGCCTTGGCGCTTCGTGCCGACGAAGAGCACGAGCTGGCCTTTGCTGACGACCTGCGACAGGTAGCGGTACGAGCGCAAAAGCCCGCGGACCGTTTCCCGGAGGTCGATGATGTGAATCAAGTTCCGCTTGCCGTAGATATACGGCCGCATTTTCGGGTTCCATCGACTGGCGCGGTGTCCGTAGTGGACGCCGGCTTCGAGAAGATCTTTGACATCGACTAACGCCACGAAATGCCTCCATATCCGGTGCCAAGGCAAGCCGCGAGGGGCATTGCACTTCACCGGCTGACGGTTGCGGAATCACCCCCAACACGGTTTCTGGGGTGGAAGTCTGCTAGTGTAGCAAAAAATGGGACGGGGGCCAAGGCGCAGTATTTTCCGGGTTCACGCGAATTCCACTTTCACCCCGAGCGACTCCAAGATTGCTCGCAGCGCGGCCAGTTTCGATTCGTCCACGGCGAGGGCCGTCGAGCCGAGGCGGTCTTCGATGCAGTCCCTCGTCGTCGGCCATTGCATCAAGCCGTCGGCGATCTCGGGGTTCGGCACTTGCAGCACCAGGCGTTTCGTCGCCAACGACGACGGGGCAGTCGGCCCCAGTAAGAACATCCGTCCGGCGGCGGGGAGGGCGGCGCCGGTGCGGGCCGCAAACCACACGTCGAGGTCGTCCAATTTGTATCCGCTCTGCGCGGCCCGCCGGAGGCTTCCGGGGGTGAGTCGAAATCGGCGCACGCTGTTACCGTCCGAGGGGACCGGTTCCGCGAGTCGGCCGATCTCCGCTTCCAGCAGCAAATCGGTCTGGCCGGGGTCGAGGTTCAGCGTCACGCCGTCGTCGTCCACGGCGATGCACTTCGTCGGTTTTGCTTCGTAATCGCGGTTGCCGATCAGTCGGAGGTTCTTGTAATCCGGGTCGGCCCCGTCGGCGCACAGGCCGATGCGGTCGGTGATGCGCACCGCGATCATGCCGCGGGAAATGGCCACGTCGAGATCGCCGGGCGACAGGAATTCGACGAGGGTCGCGGACGAGTAGACCGTGATCCGCTCGCGTTTGTCGGCCCAGCGCTGCAAGAGGTCCATGACCGCGGCGTGGACGGGGCGGACGCCGTGCTGATTGAGGGTCTGCACCATCCCCGCGAGCGTCAAACCCGATTCCAAGCCGCGGTAGGTTTGTTCCGCGGTCAGTTCCAAAGTACACGCCGGGCCGAGCGATTTCCAGCGGGCGAAGCGGCTGAGGCGGGCGATCAGCGTCGGCGTCAACCCTTGGCGGTAGGCGATGATCTCGGCATTCGGTTGCACCATGAGGGTTTGCAAGAATGCCGGCGCCTCGGGCACTTTTGCGCCGCCGGCGAAGAGCGAGCGTCCGAAGGGGCTGAGGCGAATAAATCGGCCTTCACGCTCGACGACTTCGACGATTCCCAGCGGGTAAAAGAGGCCGAGCAACAGCGACTCGACCCACGGCGTGCCGCGTTGTTGCTGCACTTCGACGGTCAAACCGTTTTGCCACGCCGGGTGGTGCTCCCAGAGCCAAGCGGCCAGCGGTGCCGCTTGATACCAGTCCCCGGCGGGTGCGGTCGCCAACAGCAACAAGAGCAGAATCGCGGACGACGGCACCGCGGACAGCTGGTTCTCGAGGACGCGATACCCGAGCAGCGGGTCCCACGCTTCGAGGGTGGCGATCGCCGCGAGCAGGACGACAAGCTCGTCCGTCAGCGGACGGTTCGTTTGCGTCCGCGCGACTTTGGGCAGTGTCAATTCCCCGTCGACCACCGCGAGTTGCTCGGTGCCCAAGGCCCAAAAGAGCGTCAGGACGCCGATGTCCGGCAAGATGGCGATATGATCGGCGGGCGCGGCCGCGAGGAGTTCGTGCGTCTGCAAGCGTTGGAGATCGCGTTTGAAGAGCGCCCGTGTTTGAGTCGTGCGCATCGCGCCGTCCGCGACCAGTTGCCCCACGGCCGCGAGCCGCAGCGGCCACTCCAAGCCATCGGAGATTCGGGGGAGGCTCGACTTCGGCGGGCCGTCCGGGGTCGCCAAGTTCGGCAAGCCGAGCGGGTCGCCTTTGGCGCGTTCGGCGACGCCCGGTAAGGTGAAGACCTCGGCGCTCAAGCGGGGTTCTTGGCCGAACCACTGCTGAAAACCGCCGAGCGAAGAACCCTCGAACTCGCGCACCGGGAAGAGCAACCCGGCGTCGAGGAGCGCTTGAATCGGGGCGAACCCTTCGGCGCTGCCGAGCGCGGCGAGCATCGTGAGCAGGTGGCCGACTTTCCAAATCGGTTGGCGCGATTGGCCCAAGATCGCGAGCGCGGCCCGGCCCGGTGCCGATTGATCGGCGATGCGACGATCGACCACCGGCGGATTGGCCAACGCGGCCAAGATCCGTTCGGTGACCTCGTCGAGGGGAATGGGGTTGCGGGGTTTGAGGATCGACCCCGCCACGCTCCGGCGCAGGGTCTCGGAATAGCCGTCGAGGGCCATCCTGGCTCGTTCCACCCAATCGTCAGGCTCTGTTGGCATTTGGGTATTGTACGAGGTTACTTTCCGACCACTTGCGGGGTATGGCCCATCTTGATGAGTTCGTCGAGAACGGCCTCGATCCGCCCCGGCCGGATGAGCAAAGCGCGTTCCGAAAGCCGGCCGAGCACCTCGCCCGCCAGCTTCTTGCGCGCGAGCAGCTCCTCGGCGAGCACCGCGTCTTCCGTCATCACCAGGCAGACCCGGCGGTGCAACTTCACCGCCATTCTCGCCGCGATCGCTTGCGACATCTCAAACCTCGGAGGTGGTCGGCTCGAACTCTTGTTTCTTCGCGGTCCGCAACACGTCCCGTTCGTCCAAAATTGCGTAGGTGTAGCCTTGCTCGGTCAAGAACATCTGCCGGTGGTGGGCGAAATCGAGTTCGCGGGTATCGCGCGTCACCAGGGTAAAAAAGTGGGCGTCGCCGTCGCCGCTGCTCTTGGGTCGAAGGATGCGGCCGAGGCGCTGGGCTTCTTCTTGGCGGCTGCCGAAGGTCCCGCTCACTTGGATCAGCACGTTGGCGTCGGGCAGGTCGATGGCGAAGTTACCGACCTTCGACAGCACCATGTGCCGGAGTTCGCCGGTGCGGAACTTCCCGTACAAATCTTCGCGATCTTTGCTGACGGTCGACCCGGTAATCAACGGCAGATCGAACCGCTTGGCGATGGTCCGCAATTGGGCGAGGTACTGCCCGATGATCAGGACGCGCTGGTCCTTGTATTGCTCGAGGAGTTCCGCGATCACCTCGTCTTTGCCGGCGTTCTCCGACGCGATGCGGTACTTGTGCCGCCAATCGGCGACGGCATATTCCATGCGGGTCCGGTCATCCGGCAGGGCCACGCGGATCTCGGTGCAGCTCGCCGACGCGATCCAACCTTTGGTTTCCAGTTCGCGCCAAGGCACGTCGTATTTCTTCGGGCCGATCAGGGTGAACACGTCCCCTTCGCGGCCGTCCTCGCGGATCAGCGTCGCGGTCAACCCGAGCCGCCGGCGGGCTTGGATTTGCGCCGTGACGCGGAAGACCGGCGCCGGGAGCAGGTGGACTTCGTCGTAGATGATCAAGCCCCAGTCGCGCTGCTCGAAGATGCCGAAGTGCGGGTAGTCCGACAACTTCGGCGCGGCGCTGGGTTCGTCGTCCGGCTCCTCGATTTCGGGCACCGGCGTCCAGGCGGCGTTGGCGTAGGCGTCCTCGTCGGTCACCGGTGCGAGGGCCCCGTCGAGTTCGACTTCGGCCGCCGCTTTCTTACGCTTCTTGCCGGGCCGGTAGGTCACGATCTGATACGTCGCCACGGTGACGTTGCCGATCTCTTTGTTGTCGCCGGTGTATTCTTTCACGGTGTCGGTCGTGAGGTCGGTCTTGTCGACGATCTCCCGGACCCACTGCTTCACCGCCGTGATGCTCGTCGTCAGCACGAGCGTATTTTTCTGCAGCAGCGACATCGCCACGATGCCGACGATGGTCTTGCCCGCCCCGCACGGCAGCACAATGACGCCCGACCCGCCGCGGACGTCGCCGCCGGCGTAAAACACGTCCGCCGATTCGCGCTGGTAGTCGCGCACGGTGAACGGCAAACCCGACGCGGCGATTTCGCGCAGCGCGATCGGCAGCGCCGCCCCTTCGGTGTACCCGGCCAGATCTTCGGCCGGATAGCCGGCGAGGATGAGCGCTTGCTTCAGCACGCCCCGGTTGAGCGGGTCGACGCCGAAGCCGTCGTCGAAACGTTCGCCCAGTAGATCTTTGAGTTTCTTGTTGCGGCCCAACTCCATCAGCAGCGGTTTGTCGGTGCAGACGAGCTTCATGTTGCCGTCGTCAAGCCGGACGAGTTGGACGCGCCCGTAGCGGCCGACCGTCTCGGTGAGGTCGGCCAGCAAGTTGCTCGGCAGCGGGAATTTGGTGTAGCGCTGCAACACGCCGACCATTTCCTCGGCGGTCATCCCGGCCGCCGCGGCGTTCCACAGCGACAGATTACTGACGCGGTAGGTGTGGATGTGCTCGGGGCTTTTTTCCAGCTCCGCGAAGGGCGCCAGCGCGTCCCGCGCTTCGGCGTACTTCGGGTTGTCGACTTCGACGAGGATCGACCGATCGGCTTGGACAATCAGCGGATTGGTCGGATCGAAACTCATCGTGGACAGCATCGGTGCGGCCGCGGTGGGCGTGGTCTTCAGTTTCGGTGGCATGGAACCTTGTCGCTCGAATTCGGAAAACCTCAAGCCTGCTTATGCTATCGACAACGGCGGTACCGGGACAAGGCGAAGTGCCGGAACGCGCGGCGGCAACGGTCCACGGAGTCCGTTGGAAAACGGGCGACCCCCGTCGGGCGGGTGGAGTCTTCGGAGTCTAACCGGTTTCTCAATCCGTTTCGATTTGGCGTTCCGTTGGGCTGACACAATAGGCCGGGAAAATGATTCCAGCGCGATTCCACACACCCTCCCGTGGAACCATTGCAAAAAGCTGGAACCATTTTCAAACGCTGGACAGACCAAGCACCGCATGCACTTGCGTTGAATTGTCGGCAGGTCAATCCCTCTCCGGCGGCGTCGGAGAAGATGCAACCGGTCCAGCGACTTCAGCGGCGTCGGAATTTTCGCAGCCGAGGTGTTTTCAGGCGTAATTTTGTTGACAACCATCGTGGAAGGTGGAAAATGATACTGAATCGGGAGCCACGTGCGTTCCCGTTCGACGAAATCCGGACTGAACGCTTCGGTAGATATTCCTGAATAGACAGAATCACCAGCGGCAATAGACAGAATTAATTCTGTCCAATTACAAGTTCGGCGGCGGAGGGCGCACCGGTGGCAGGGTTGGCGACAGTCGGGGCGCTGGTCCGCGTCACCCCGTGGGACGACCTCCATTACCGGCTTGGCCCGGATGCCGCCTGGGAGTTCGTCGCCGACGAGACGCCGTTCGTGTTCCGGGTCGAAGGCTGGCTCGAAGACGGGCACATCCGGTACGGGCTGCACGGGCCGGTCGTGGATGGGCCGGAGCGCTACCGCGGCTTGGTCTGCTCGATCCTCACCCGCGCGGACGGGAGCGACTGGCGGGTCGAGTCGTCCAGCTCGGCCGCATTCAAGGTTGGGCCTGGGGCCGTCGCCCGGGACCACCGATACGACTTCCGGCACCCCGAGGGCACGACCCTGCCGGGGTACCCGTAGGTGTCGAGGTTCGGGGAGGTCGAGATGGTTGGCAACGTCCCGGACGCCGCCCAAGGAACTTCGAATTTGCCGGGCGGTCCGAATGGTGGCTAATGCTCTAGCGGCGAATGACTTAGGAGAAATGAGCCATGTGGCCTCGCGGCCAGTTTCTTGGCTTGCGGCGCGGGTGGAGCTGCAAATTCGGCCTTCGGGGCGCGCCCGAACGCAGCCCCGTTCGACGGCGAGGCGGGGTGCTTAAGTTGAGGCCGATTGACGCCGAGGTAAGCTATTGGGGTTCGTCGTCATTCTGCCTAACTCTTCGCCGTTGCAGCGGAATCGGCGTGGTTGGGAAATAAACGGAATCGAGAGAGGTCCGGACACTCCGGACCCGATTCCGCTGAACGCCTCATTCGGCGGCGGAGGGCTTCGGAGTGGCAACGCAGAACGCCGGTTACATGTTGCACTCGGATGCGGAGTGGGTGCAATTCCACCTGTCCCACTCGGTAGGCGGCGTCGTGGGTTACTGTCGTGGGTCCGGCGCTCCGATGAAGAATGTACGTCCGGGCGGCAAGCTCTTCTTCATGAGCCGCGGTGCCAGTCCCAAACAGGTCGCATTCTGGGCCGACTTCGTAGACAATCCGCTCGTCACAGTGGCGCAGGCTTGGGACCAGTTCGGTCAAGAGTTGGGCGTGGGCAGTCGTGAGAAATGGCTCGCATTGGTGGAACGTCTGCCGGCGATCCGTGCTAAAGGAGAACTCCGGGTCATCCGCGGCGAGAATACGTTCGTACCCCGGTCCCCGGTGCTTCTGCGTGATGTCGGCGTACAGGAAGTCCAGCACGCGGCGAAAGGGTGGAGCGTGGGTCCGGAGGACGTGCAGAGGTTGATCCGCCATTCGGTGTCCGAGTTCGCGGTTGACTTGGAACCGCCCTTGCCGGACCGAGTGCAGACAACCGTGGTAAGGGTCGTCCGCGACACCCAGCTCTCTGACAGAGTCAAGCGTTGCCACGACTACCGGTGCCAGATCTGCGGCCAAACAGTGGCCCTCGCGGACGGGTCCGGGTACGCTGAGGGCCACCACGTCCAACCGCTCGGGTCGCCGCACAACGGGCCGGACGTGATGGAGAACATCATCTGTCTCTGTCCCAATCACCACGCGGCCTGCGACTTCGGGGCGATACGGTTGTCATTGTCGGCCCTACGCCGTGAGGATGGGCACGAGGTGCATCCCAGGTACATCGACTATCACAATCAAGTCGTGTATCGAGGGACAGACCGGCACGCCGCCCCAAGAGCGTTAGGTGATCCTAAGTGATTGTCGGGGTTGAATTTCGGTCGTGTCCGGAATTCGGTGCGCGGCTTCGCCAGGCTCGCCCGGGCGAGTGTCTGAATCAATCGGGTTGGTGGGCTCAGTCGCGGGCGGGGGTGGCATGGCGGGCGCTGGGTGTTAGGCCGCCGTCGGTTGCTCCGGCTCGGGCTGGCCGATCTTGCGGAGTTCGTAGCCCAACTCTTTCGCGCGGCGCTGCAGATTCTTCTCCATCCGCTTTCGATGGTCGACCACGAATTCCTCTTCGCTTTGTTTCTGGTAGGCCACCCCGTACCGCATCACCGTGTAGAAGATCCGCGCCAGCTTGTGCGCCGTCGCCGTGATCGCCTTCGGAGCGCCCAGCCGCGAACGCGGACGTCGCAGACTCGCACCCAGATCACTCTTGCTGCGCAACAGCGACCACGCCGCCAACCGAAACGTGTAGCCGCGCGGCCCTTGCCGCGACGGGTTTTGCTCGACTTCACCTTGCCGCCGGTCTCCTGGAAGTTGCCGAAGGACGCGGTGCGACTCGTATCATGGACCGCATGGTGCGGATCTTCGTCTACGAACACATCACCGCCCTCGGACTCGGCCGCGAGGCCGGTTCACCGGGGCATTCGCTTTTCGTCGAAGGGCGGGCGATGCTCGACGCCATCCGCGGCGACTTCGCGGCCATCCCCGGCGTCGAGGTGCTGAGCGGTCCGCCCGAAGATTTCGGCAAACTGGCGGCGGAGGCCGATTGGTCGTTCGTGATCGCCCCCGAAACCGACGGCGTTCTGCTGAAACTAGCCGAAGAAGTCGTGCGCGTCGGCGGGCGACTCCTCGGGCCGAGCCCGGCCGCGATCGCGCTGACCTCGGATAAGTACGCCCTGTTCCAACTTGTCGACAAATCTTTGCGGGGGTCACGTCGTCCGGCGGGAAGCTTGGGTTGTTCTTGTCGACAAGTTGGAAACTTGTCGCCACGCAGGATCGGTACTCTTCCTCCGTCCGCACCAGCCGCATCCCTTCCGAGCCGGCACCGTCGCGGAGTTTGACCACGCAGGGCCAACTCGGCGGCAGTTCTGGAACCAACACCGTCTCCGGTGTCCGCACGCCCCGCTGCTTCCAATGCTGGAACAGGGCGAACTTATCCGAGGTCCGCGCGATCGCGGCCGGGCTCGGCCCGAGGAGGCGCCCGCCGACGCGCACGACTTCTTCGGCCAGTTTCAGCAGAACGCCGTCGGTTTCGGGGGCGATCACGAACGACCAATCGGCCTCCGCCGCCAGTTTGCCGAAATCTTCGGGCGGACCGCTCAGCACCTCGACGCCGGG
>JANXTU010000033.1 GCA_025352235.1 Fimbriiglobus sp. | reverse complement strand
TGCCGGTGATGAATTCGACGGAGTTGCGGTATTATAAGTGCGAAGGTGGTTGTACGGACGCAACCCGTTGCCGATTTTTCCACCGGGGCTAACCCATGTCGACGGCCACCGCAGACTCGACAGCGGCTCCGAAAGCCGTCGTGTTGTTCGACGGCGATTGCGCATTCTGCCAACGCAGCGTGCGGATTTTGAAATCGCTTGATTGGTTCCGGCGATTCGCGATGCAAAACGCGCGAGAGGAGTCGAATTGGCCCCCCGCCTCCGAGGCTCTGTCGCTGCCGAAGATGCTCGAAGAAATGCACCTCGTCACGCCGGATCGGCGGCACACCTACGCCGGTTTCCGCGCGTTCCGCTGGATGGCGTGGCGGCTCCCCCTCACGTGGCCGCTCGCACCGTTTTTGTATTTGCCCGGTGTCCCGTGGCTGGGCGACCGCGTCTACCGGTGGATCGCGAAGAACCGGTACAGCTTGGTGCCCTGCCACGATGGTGTGTGCGCGGTCCCAACGAAGAAGTAACCTCGAAAGTTTCACCCGTCGTCGTCCGAATAGAATGGATACACGATTGCGCCCGGAGATCGCTCCCATGATTCGGTACGTCCGCGGCTTGGCCTTACTATTCGTCGCCGGGAGTGCGGTGATCGCTGCGGCGCAGAAGCCGACCGCGCGACCGACGCCCGTCGCGCCGGGTCCGCTCCCCGGGCCGTGGGCCAACAAGTTTTTCCTCCCGGGGATCGAGAAAGATCCGGGCCAAGTGGCACCGCCGGCGGTCGTCCACGACTTCGGCACGGTGCCGTACGGCACACTCTGCACCCAGAAGCTGACCGTGACGAACATCTACGGTGTGCCCATCCAAGTCACCGACATCCGCGTCGAATGCGGGTGTTTGAAGGCGTATCCGCCGAACAAAGTGCTCTTGCCGAACGAACAAGCCGAGTTCGTGGTGACAATGAACGCGGGGGCGTTCAAAGGCTTGAACTCGAAGAAAGTGCAGGTGGCCTTCGGGCCAAATTTCGTGTCCGTGGCCGTGTTGCGGTTCGTGGCGACCAGCCGGGAAGATGTGTCGATGACGCCGGGCGAGGTCGACTTCGGCATCATCTCGCAGGGGTCTAAGCCGAGCAAAACGGTCGTGTTGAAGTACAACGGCCGCCGGGGCGACTGGAAACTCGACGCGGTCGCCTCCGCGAGTCCGGCCTTCGACGTCGAAGTCAAAGAAGCGTCGCGCGGGGCGCTCTTGGGGGTCGAGTATTACATCGTCGTGAGCATGAAGCCGGATGCCCCAGCCGGGAGTATCAACGATATCATCGCCATCAAGACGAACGACCCGGCCGTCCCCGTGGTGAACGTGAACGTCCGGGCGGCGATCTTGGCCCCGGTGCGGGCCTCGCCGGACAAACTCGATTTCAAAGATGTGAAAGTCGGCGAAGCGGTCACGTTCAAAGTCATCGTCAAGCCGTCCGCCAGTTGCACGCTGACGGCGATCCCCGAAGACGAGGACGGATTCAGCCTCGAAACCTCGGCCACGGCGGCGAACCTGCACATCGTCACCGTGAAGTTCGAACCGAAGAAAGCCGGGGTCTTCCGGAAAGAATTTAAAATCCAGTCGAACCTGCCGGGGAATCCGAGTGCCCTTGTCGTAGTCGATGCGACTTCGAAATGAGAACCCCGGAGCGATCTTGCCCCCGGACGGATGCGATGTAGGATAGCGTCATACGGTGGTTGTAGCTCAGTTGGTTAGAGCGCCGGACTGTGACTCTGGAGGTCGCGGGTTCAAGTCCCGTCAGCCACCCTCCGCTTTTCAAGTGTACTGTCGCATCGCGCTTCGCTCCGCAGACTCCGCGTCGCGGCCAAATCGTTTTCAAGGCATAAGTTAGCGGGGTCGTTCCCCCCGCGAGGTTTTGCCGATGATCCCGATCGATTTCAAGAACAAAGTCGCGCTCGTCACGGGCGTCGGCGACAACGATAGCTTCGCGTGGTACATCGCCAAGGCCCTCCAAGCGGCCGGGGCGCGGCTCGTGTTTGCGTGCCACCCGCGCGTCGTCGGCATTGTCGAAAGCTTCCTGAGCCGCGACGCCGACCGCGAATCGCGCGAACTCCCGTATGGCGGCGGCGAACTCAAGCCGGAGAAGGTCTTCGCCTGCGACGCCAGCTACGACACCATGGACGACGTGCCCCCGGAGGTGAAGTCCGACCGGCGGTACGCCAAGTTCGCCGATTACAGCATCCAAGGCACGATCGACGCCGTCGGAAAAGAATTCGGCGGCATCGACATTTTGATCCACTCCATCGCCTTCAGCCGCGAGATCACCAAGTCGGCGAAGGAGACGAGCCGCAAAGGCTACATGGAAGCCATCGGGATCTCGGCGTATTCGCTCACGAGCATGCTCCGTGCGGCGGAACCGTACATGACGGGCCGCGAGGGCGGGGCGTGCGCCGTCGGCCTGACATACCTCGGCGGGGAGAAAGTCGTCCCGTATTACGGCGGCGGCATGAGCACCGCGAAGGCGGCGCTGCAAATCGACGCCCAACAATTGGCAAGCAACTTGGGGCCGAAGAATATCCGGGTGAACCTGATTTCGGCAGGGCCGTATCTGTCTCGGGCGATGCGGAGCATCAAGCCGGGCGAAGGGGAGAAGACGGTCGAGTACGCCAAAAGCCGGTCGCCGCTGCCGCGGGCCATCGAACCGGAAGAAGTGGCCAACGCCACGGCGTTCCTGTGCAGCCCGCTGGCGAGCGCCATCACCGGGCACATCTTGTACGTCGACTGCGGGTACAACGTGATGGGCGTTTGATCGGCCAGTGCGGGATGCGTCTTCAGGCAAGCCGCTAGATCACCCTGGCTGAATCCATGTGCCACCAATCAAGCAAGGTGCCAGACTCCATCAGATCCATAACTCGCTTCAGACCGGACACTGCCGAGCAGAGCCGGAAGTTGAGACAGAATCGGGGCTATTGACGGTAAGCT
>JANXTU010000376.1 GCA_025352235.1 Fimbriiglobus sp. | reverse complement strand
CCACCCACCCTATCGTGGAATGACGTCCGACTTTCGGAACGACCTTAGCGCGGCAAGGAGTTACGTCCGATTCCAGGTGCCTCCCCTGGCTTGGATTCACAAGTCATTCCCCCGTGGCTCCAAGAATTGTTGTCATACCCGTCCGCATCGCGAAAGCGGATTTCGAACCCATCGCCCAACGCCTGAAACGGTCCGCGACCCTGCCCAAGTGGAGCCTCACCATTCAACCCGAGTGATCGGGAGTATTATTCCGCGCTGCTGCCTTACGTCACCGAGATGCGTCAGCTCGGGCGGACCGCGGCTTACGGCACCGTCCTCGACACCCTCGAACGCTTCGCCCTCGACCGCGGTCGCGCCCTGCTACGCGACAACCTCGCGGCCACCGTCCAAGCCCGCGCCACCGGCGAAAAAAAAGTCCCGGCCACCGCTTCCGCGGCACCCGCGTCCGCAACGTGATCACGGCACTGGGACCCGTCCGCTTCGCCCGCCGCTACGCCAGCGGACCCGACGGCGGCGGCTGTCCCGCCGACGCAGCGATGGGCGTCGACGGGTTCCTCTCCCGCCAGGCCAGTCGCATCACCTCGCTGCTCGGCGTGACCCATCCCTTCGACCAGGCCCAGCGCCTGCTCGAGCAACTCTGCGGCTGGTCCGTCGATGCCGAAACCATCCGCCGCTCCACCCACGCCACGGCCCGCCGCGCCGCCGCCGAACGGCCGACGCGGGCCGATGCGGGACGCTTCGCCACCGCGCCGGGCGCGTTCGAACTGCTGATCGACGCGGGCAAAGTCAACACCCGCGTCGGCTACCGCGACGTGAAATTGGCCTTATTTATCAGGCGTTCGGACGGCAAACCCGCGACCATCGACCAGTGCGCGACCCGCCGGCTACCCGCTCCGACGATCCGCGCGGCGGTCGCCGCCATCGAAGGGTGCGCGCTCTTCGGCGAGCGCGTGCGCCGCGAAGCCGACCGGTTGGGCGTGACCGCGGCCGACGGCGTCTCCGTGCTCGCCGACGGCGCCCCGTGGATTTGGGAATTGGCCGCCGACGTGGTTCCGCAGGCGGCCGGGGTGCTCGATATTTTCCACGCGGTCGAGCATATCAGCGACGCCGTGAAGGCGGTTTTCGGACCGGGCACCGACGCGGCGAACGCCCACACGGACGCCGGTCGGCGAGCGTTGTTGGCCGGCGGCCAAGCGGGCGTCGACCGCTGGTTGGCGGAGTTGATCCCACTGGCCCCGGCCGGGGTCTCGGCGCAGCCGCTGGTCGGGGTGTCGGCGTACTTGGCGAACCACCCGACGCACCTGGACTATGCCGGTCGGTTGGCGTCGGGACGCAGCATCGGCAGCGGCGCGGTCGAAGGGGCGGTCAAGCAGTGGGTGAACCTGCGGATGAAACGATCCGGGGCGAGGTGGCGGGTCGAGCATGTCGGTCCGCTCGTGGAACTCCTGGCCCTCGACGACACCCCGGAGTGGAACGACCTCTGGACCGCAGAATAACCCCGTGGTAAAATCCGGAGGTCTACCCCGAACTCCTTTGCGAACGCGGCACCTCTTTCCGTTCACTTGAGCTTCTTCCGCAGTTCGCCGATCGACTCTTCGCCCCTGGCTACCAGCGGGTCGAACTCCGCGATCTCTTTACCGTTCTTCCCCTGCTCGTGTTTGCGAAATCCGAAGAGATAGGTCTCGTTTTGCGGTCGCCAGCGGTGGAAGAAGAGTTCGTTCTTGGCGACGATGGCGGCGCGGAGTTCTTCGGTGGCCGAGTTATCGATGGTGTCGGCTCGGTCGAAGATCGCGCGCGTCCCCCGGTAGCCGGCTTCGGAGTAGTGGACGCCGTTTTCGGTCGGCACCGCCGGCTTCCCGATTAGGTTTTGAAAGACGTCGGCGAACCCGGCCTTCTGCGCCGCGGCCAACTCCCCGATCGCCGCGGCGTATTTCGCCAAACTCTCGTTCTTGCTTTTCGCATCCTTCAACGGCGTCCTGTTCTGGAACGGCGTCGGGGACATCAGCACGAACCTCGCCTTCGTCGGGGCCAGATCCTTCAGAAGTTTCTCGTACTGGGCCGCGAATGCCTTCAACCCTTTTTCCCCCGCGTACGATTCGTTCTGCCCGTAGCAAATCACGACGACTGTCGGCTTGAGTTCCTTCGTCAGTTCCAGCAGTTTCGCGTAACCTTTGGCGGGCCCGTCGAAGCTGCCGCGGGATTCGCCCCAAACGGTGTCGCCGCTCCAGCCAAGGTTGCGGAAGGTCACGGCCTTGCCGCGGTTCCGCAGCGTCAGGGCGAGTTCCCAGTATCCCGAGGCCTGCTCGCGTTCGATCAGCGTGCCGCCGAGGAATGCGACGCGGTCCCCGTCTTCGAAATCGAACGGGCTGGGCGCGGCCGGGGCGGCCGTCGGGGGAATTTGCGCGGCGAGGACCAAAAGGAGGGAAGCGAACGTCACGGGCGAACTCCGGTGTCGGGAGAGTGTCACTGTATTGACGGGGAGTCGCGGGGGTGGGACAAGGGGAAAATTCCGCGGAACCGAACACCGCATGCGCGGATTGTGGCCGAGTCGGGTTGACGAAGAGGCCCCCGGCCCTTAAAAAATGGTTGTCCTAGCAAGCGGTGCCAGTCGAATGGCCCCATCGTCTAGAGGCCTAGGACACAGCCCTTTCAAGGCTGGGACCGGAGTTCGAATCTCCGTGGGGTCATTTCTGAAGCGCGGCGGGAAGCGAAAGCTCCCCGCCGCGCTTTTTCATCAACTCGCGTCTGGCGGATTTGTGCTCCGCGAGAAACTTGCCCCCCCCAAAAAAAACACGTCGATGTGGCCGAACTTGCCAGAGAGCGTTTTGACCGGCTCCTCGTCGGGCGTCACGGCTCGCCGCTTGATCCCGAAGTCGTTCCAGAACGAATCCTTCTCGGCCCGCTCGCGGGTTTCCCCGGCCCACTCCCGCGAGAAGGCGATGGCATTGTTGCGAATTTCGTTCAGCGAGAGCAGCTGTCGATCCACGGTTGCAGTCGCTTTGTGCAAAGAAGCACGATGCCATTCCACTGTTGATCCATTCAGCACCTGACACACTTCGCGTTGTTCAGCTGCTCTCAAACACACTCCTTCACACCAACTCCGCAATCGGTTCGCCGTCCGTCAGCATCGGCATAGGGCGACCGCCTTCGCCGGGGAAGCTGGCGTTTTTGTAATCGATCTTCAAATGGCGGAACACCGTCGCCCAGAGGTGGTTCGGGGTCATCGGGCGGTCTTTGGGCGTTTCGGCTTTGCTTGTGGTGCTGCCGATGACTTGGCCCATCCTCGCCCCGCCGCCGGAAACCAGCATACTCATCGCCTGCGGCCAGTGGTCGCGCCCCGGTCGGCCGGTCTTCTTGTCGTATTCGATGCGCGGCGTCCGGCCGAATTCGCCGGTCACGACGACGAGCACGCGTTTGTCGAGGCCGCGCTCGTAGAGGTCTTCGATCAACCCGCTGACGGCCCGGTCGAGGTAGCCGAGCTTGTGCTTCGTGTCTTTGAAGATGTTGCAGTTGACTGCGTGGCTGTCCCAGTTGTAAGTGCCGTCCTTCAGCATCTCTTCGCCGCGCGGCGTGGCGTTCTCGAGCACCATCGTCACCCACTGCACGCCTTGCTCGACGAGCCGGCGGGCCATCAGGCAGCGTTGGCCGTAGCGGTGGTCGCCGTAGCGTTCGCGGAGCTTCGGCGATTCTTTCGACAGGTCGAAGGCTGCTTTCGCCGCCGGGGACGTCATGAGGTCGAAGGCGCGGTCGCGGGCCGTGTCCATCCCGGCCGCGATGCCGGTGGTGTCGTGGCGCATCGGTTTGTCGAACGCGTTCAGCAGCGCCCGGCGATCGGCGAGTTTGTCTTCGGTGCCGGCGAGGACGCTCAGGTTCTTCACGTCGAATTTCGGATCGGACGGATCACCGACGAGCATGAATGGGTGCGAACTCTGCCCGAGATAGGCCGAGCCGAAGCTGAAGGTGTCGATTCCCTGCCGGCCGCCGTCGACGCCGCAGACGTAGTTCGGTAGCCCGTGGTGCAATCCGCCGAGCTGCTTCGCGGCCATCGACCCGGCCATCGGATAGTCGTTTACGAATCCGGTCGGTTGCAGCGGATCGCGTCCGGTCAGAAACTTCTTGTGCCCGCCGCCGTGATCGGCAAAGGTGTGGGCGATGGAGCGGACGATGCTGAACTTGTCCGCGCACTTCGCCAACGTCGGCAGGTGTTCGCAGATGTCGAGGCCGGGGACGTTGGTGCGGATCGGTTTGAAGTCGCCGCGGAATTCGGCCGGCGCGTCCGGTTTCATGTCGAAGGTATCTTGGTGCGGCGGACCGCCCGGTAGCCAGATGAAAATGACGGCGGGATCGTTCGTGCTTTTGCTCGGCTCCTGCCCGGCTTTCAAGCGGAACGGTGACACACCCGCGGCGGTGCCGGCCACGGCGACGGAACCGAAGCGGAGGAAATCGCGGCGATTCGACCCTCGGCGGTGGAGAAGCATCGGACGGGCTCCGGGAACGGAGTGGCGGGAGTGATATTGTAAGATAGCCGATAGGTTGCAGCCGGTCAAATGGTCCGGTTGGTGTGGCAACGATACTGGGAGTCGTCATTCCAGCGTCAACCCACCCACCCAATCGTGGAATGATGTCCGACTTTCGGAACGACCTAGCGCCACAAGGAGTTCCGTCCGATTTCGGGTGCCGCAGTACCTTGGAGTTTTTGTCGTTGGGAGTCAGCCCATCGGGTGAATTTCAAAAGTTGCGATTGGATCTGGATTGGCCTCGGCGGTCGCTTTCGCGTCCGTTCGCCGTACCGGGTCTATCAACGACTCTTGGAGGCAGTCTTCGGAGCGGGGCGACGTGAGCCCCCCTTGTCAGCGAACTCACTCCAGTTCAATCCCACGGGCGACTCACGTCCCTCGCTCAGGTAGCAAACTCCAAGAATGGTTGCTCCACCCCGCCCGGCTGGGGTCGTGCCCGTCGCGGCGGGCGATACCATAGTGGTGTACCGCATCCGCTCCGAGGCCCGCTCGCATGTTCCGCCGTTTTCGCGCCCGCGAAGTCGCCCTGCAACTGCTCTTTCAACAAGACCAGAACAAGACGCCGATGCCTCGGAAGGCCCTCGTTGCGTTTGTCCACCAGCGCGCCCAGAAGGACCCCGAGACGGTGGCGTTCTGTTTGGCCCTGTTCGACGGTGTGCTCGCGCGGCAAGCCGCCATCGATGCGGTGCTCACGGCGACGGCGCAAAACTGGCGGCTAACGCGGATGCTCCCGGCCGACCGCAACGTCCTGCGGATCGGCGTTTTTGAACTCCTGCACGCGGCGAAGTTCGAACCGATCCCGGTGATCTTGAACGAGGCCATCGAACTCGCCCGCCGCTACGGGTCGAAAGATTCCCCCGCGTTCGTCAACGGCATCCTCGACCGGATCGCCAAAGATCGCCCGTCCCCGGCGGCGCCGGACAAGGTCGGGGCCTGATGCCGCGCGGGGACCCCTTTACCCAGTTCTGCCAGCGGATCTCGGAGGCGGATCGCAGCGTCGCCGCCGACTTGCACCTGCACAGCACCGCCAGCGACGGCGATTTCACCCCGTCGCAGGTCGTCGCGTTCGCGGCCGGGGCGAAACTGAAAGCGATCGCGCTGACCGACCACGACACCTGTTTCGGTTTGGTCGCGGCGCGGGATGCCGCACTGCAATTCCCCGAGAGTCGCCGGCCGGAGATCGTCGCCGGGGTCGAAGTCTCGGCCGCGTTCGAGGGGCGCGAAGTTCACATCCTGGGGCTGTTTGTCGATCCGAACGACAGCGCGTTGAAGGCGGCGCTGGCCCGAATCGCCGCGAGTCGCGCGGTGCGGTTCCGCGATTTCGTCCGGTATTTCCGCGGTACTGGCCTCGAAATCGACGAAGGCCGGGTCCTGGCGATCCTCGCGGGGACGGCCTGCCCCGGGCGCCGGCACGCGGCCAATTTGCTCGTCGATTCGGGCTTCGCCCGCAGTCGGTTCGACGCCTTCCAGCGCTTCCTCAACCCGGCCCTGCCGTCGATTTCTCCGAAGGCGTTGCTGCCCGCGCCGGACGCGATCCGGTTGATTCACGGGGCCGGGGGAATTGCGTCGCTGGCCCACCCGGCTTCGGATTACGACCGCGCGGTACTCGGGCGATTCGACGAACTCGGATTGCGGGCGATCGAGGCGGAGCACCCGTCCGCGAGCGTGGGGCGCTCGGCGGATTTGCGGACGTGGGCCGACGAACTCGGCTGGGCGATCACCGGCGGCAGCGATTGCCACGGTCCCGGCAACCGCGCCATCGGTTCATGCGGGTTGTCGATGGCCGAGTGGAAGAAGCTGAGGGGGCGCTAAAGGAGCGTCGAAGCGGGATCGTTAGAGCGGACATCACGTTTTCGTAGCGGTCCAGTTTTCTCTTCGCCCCAACGGGGCCGACTGATACAGCCCAGGGCGGGAGCCCTGGGAACCAAGTTCCAATTCTCTTCGCCCTGAAGGGGCCGACGTCGGGCAAGACGGCCCCTTCAGGGCGAAAAAGAGAGGTCGTCGGTACCTGGGGCTTCCGCCCCAGGCTGTATCAGTCGGCCCCGTTGGGGCGAAGAAGGGTTCAAACTCCATCGGACGGTCGCCACAGCCAACAAAGCAGATTTGCCCGCTACGAAAACTCG
>JANXTU010000349.1 GCA_025352235.1 Fimbriiglobus sp. | reverse complement strand
CTTCGTCCCACGGCAACCAGACTTTCTCTTCGTGATCCTGCTTCGCACCGTCGGTCCACGTCTCCGTCGCGGCCTGCCAATGGGCGCGGGCCGTCTTTTGGGCATCGTAGAGTTGGCTGCGGGACGCTCCGAATTTCATGTTGGCCCCGGTGCGGTCGTGGACGGTGCCGGCGCGAAGTCGGCCCGCGTCTCGGCGTATTGTTCCAGCGCTTCGATCTGCCGTTGCAACAGCGCCAAGCCTTTCGCCACGTCCCCTTCCAGTAACAGCGCGAAGCGGTGCCCCGCCCCGGAAAAGGTCTCGTCGATGATTTTCGGCAAGTTCACCGACCATTTCTTGCACTGGGCGACTTGCTCTTGGGCGTGCTCGAGTCTCGCGACGGCCCGGCGGAGGTTGCGCTCTTGCACGGTGGTGTCGGGCATGCGCCCGGTCGGGCCGGGGAACCGCCGGGCCGAAAGCTCGGCCTTCGCCTGCACCACGGCGTCTTCGCGATCGCGGATCGAGCGCTGCCAGCGGTCGAGTTGTTGACTCACCCAATCGATGCCCCGGCGGATTTCCAGTTGGATGCTCGCCAGCGACGCTTCGGATTCGACTTTGAACACGGCGGCCGACGCGAGCCAGTCGCGCAAGCCGTCGATCGCGCGGACATCGGCGCCGATGCTCATGATCGCCTACCGCTGGGTGAGGTATTCTTCGATGCGTTCCGCTTTACGCAGCAAGTACGGCAGGTACAACCCGGAATTTTCGAGGAAGTGCTCGAGTACCTTCATGGTCTCTTCGAATTCCTCGCGGAACTTATCGTGTTCCTGATCGCGCCACGTGTCGCCGAGCGCCAGCAACTGGGCGTGCAGCCCGGCGAGGTCCACGTGCAGATCGGAGTTGAATCGCTTCAAGCTCCCGGCGAAGCGCCGCAGCTCGGCCGGGTCGACGACGGCTTGGGCCATGGGGGAACTCCTATCGCGGATGTGAGGAGACGACCTTCAGTATAACCCGCTACTGATCCGCAGGCTATTCGGACTTGGTGGAACCGGCGTCGCACCGGTTCCACCTTCACTATTTTCGGGGCGATGAACGACGGGCGATTTCTTTCCCGATTGCCGGGAGCCCATAAAACAGCTTCCGGCGGACAGCGGTCGGCCCTCGGATTCCATTTTCGGACCATCCCTATGCTCGATGCCGGCTTCATCCGCGACAACCTCTCGGCCGTGAAGGCCAACTGCGCCAACCGGAACGCGACGCCCGACCTCGACCGGATCGTTGCGCTCGACGATGAGCGCAAGCGGTTGCAGCGGGTCGCCGACGAGACCAAAGCGAAGCAGAACGAAATCAGCAAGAAGTTCCCGTCAGCCAAGACGCCGGAAGAAAAGGCTTCGCTAAAAGAGGAAAGCGGCAAACTCAAGGAAGCGGTGGCCTCGACCGATGCGCTGTTGAAGCAGGTGCAGCTCGATTTGCACGCGGCGCTGATGACCGTGCCGAACATGACGCACCCGGATGCGCCGGTCGGCCGTGATCCGTCATCGAACAAGGTCGTCGCCGAGTTCGGCACCAAACCGAACTTCGATTTCAAAGCGAAGGACCATTACGACCTCATCCACGAACTCGACCTCGCCGACCTCGAAGCCGGGGCCAAAGTCGCGGGGCAGCGCTTTTACTACTTGAAGAACGAAGGCGTGCTGCTCGAACTGGCGCTCGTGCAATATGCGATGCAGACGCTGATCCGCCACGGGTTCACGCCGATCATCACGCCCGACGTGGCCCGCGTCGAGGTCCTCGAAGGCATCGGGTTCATGCCGCGGGACAACGCCGAAACCCGGCAGGTCTACACCATCGCCGACACCGATTTGTGCCTGATCGCCACGGCGGAAATCACCCTCGGTGGGATGCACCGCGACCAAGTGTTCGACGAAGCCGATCTCCCGAAGAAGTACGTCGGCCTGTCGCACTGCTTCCGCACCGAAGCCGGCGCTGCCGGGCGGGACACGCGCGGCCTCTACCGCGTCCACCAATTCACGAAAGTCGAGATGTTCACGTTCTGCACGCCGGAGCAGGGCGAGGCGATCCACGAACAAATCCGGGCCATCGAAGAAGAAATCTTCAACGGCCTCGGCATCCCGTTCCACGTCATCGACACCTGCACCGGCGACCTCGGCGGCCCGGCTTACCGCAAGTACGACCTCGAAGCGTGGATGCCCGGCCGCGGCACCGCCGGCGACTACGGCGAGATCACCAGCACCTCGAATTGCACCGATTTCCAAGCCCGCCGGCTCGGCATCCGCTATCGGCCCAAGGAGAAGAAGGGCGGTGGTCTGCCGTTCGTCCACACCCTCAACGGCACCGCCGTGGCCTGCACCCGGGCGATGATCGCGATCTTGGAAAATTACCAGCAAGCCGACGGCACCGTACGGGTCCCGGAGGTCCTGCAGCCGTGGATCGGCAAGGATGTGATCCGGGCGAAGAAGGGGTGATTCCCGCAACCGCGGTTGTTCCGTTGCGAACCGCGCGCTAGAATTGTATGTAGGTTGACCCACCGCACCGCACTTTACCGAGCCGCGATCCGATGCCCAAGAAAGTCATTTTGTTCGCCCTCGGCTTCGCGGTGATGACCGTGCTGGCGGGGACGTTGTTCGGAGCGGTGTACTTAGCCAAGAAAGTATCGGCAAAATCCGTCGCGCCTGCGCCAGCCGCACCTGTGAAGTCCGAACCGATCCCGGATGTCGGATCCACCGAGTTCATCCAAGCTCAAGTGAAGCCAACCGGATTCGACGAAAAACTCAAGCCATTTCTCGGGAAGTTCTGCACATCGTGCCACAACACCACCGACGTGGCCGGCGGGGTCGACCTGTCGGCGTATCTCAACGAAGCCCACGCCCGCAAAGACCGCAAGGCGTGGGAGATGGTCGCCGAAGTCATTTCCGCCGGCAACATGCCGCCGAAGAAGAGCAAGGCCCAACCGACGAAGGCCGACCGCGATGTCGCCGTCGGGTACATCGAAAACACGCTGATCAAGATCGACTGCACCGCCCCGAAGGATGCCGGCCGCGTGACGCTCCGCCGGTTGAACCGAGCCGAGTACAACAACACGATCCGCGATCTCTGCGGCGTCGATTTCAAACCGGCCGAGGGGTTCCCGTCCGACGACGTCGGCTACGGATTCGACAACATCGGCGATGTGCTCTCCTTGCAACCGGTGCTGATCGAGAAGTACCTCGCCGCCGCCGATGAGATCTTGACCAAGGCGGTCCCGGTTCTCGACCCGATCAAATCGGCGAAGCAGCGCTTCGGCCAGCAGAACCTCATCACCTTCCCCCGCGGCGTGAAGAAAGACAACAAGATCGTCTTCGTCGTAGAAGGCTCTGCGGCGCTCGAGAAGTTCAATTTCCCCGCCGAGGGGGAGTACGTCGTCCGCGTGAAAGCCTGGGGCAACAAAGTTGGCAGCGATGCGGCCAAATTCGCACTCCGCATCGATTCCAAAGACGCCGAAGTGTACAGCGTCGCTGCCCCGGCCGATAAACCGGCGACGTTCGAGTACAAAGCGAAATTCGCGGCCGGGGAGCGAAAGATCGCGGTGTCCTTCAACAATCCGTTCGAAGACAAAAAAGCCACCGACGACAACTTGAAGTTCCGCAAGCTCGGCATCGAAAGCATCGAAATCGAAGGCCCCATCGGCGGCGCCGTGCCGCCCCTGCCGGACGCGGCCAAATTGATTTTCATCGAACTCCCGAAAGGTTCGGACGACACCGCCGCGGCCGAGAAGATCCTTGCCAACTTCGCCCGCCGCGCCTACCGCCGGCCGGTGAAGCCCGAGGAAATCACGCGGCTGATGAAGCTTTTCGCGTTGGCACAAGGCAAGAAAGAATCGTTCGACAAGTCGCTCAATTTGCCGCTCAAGGCGATCCTGGTCTCCCCGCACTTCCTCTTCCGGATTGAGGACGATGCCAAACTCCCCGCGACGAGCCGGTCGCTCAACGACTTCGAGTTCGTCACTCGGCTCAGCTACTTCCTCTGGAGCACGATGCCGGACGAGGAATTGTTCCAACTCGCGGCCAAGGGCGAGGTCCGCAAGCCGGCGGTCCTCCAAGCCCAGATCAAGCGGATGCTCAAGGACAAAAAGAGCGTGGCCCTCACCGAGAACTTCGCCGGGCAATGGTTGATGCTCCGGAACATCCGCACGTTGACCCCGGACAAAGAGACCTACCCGAATTGGGATGAAGCCCTGCGTAGCTCGATGATCCGCGAGACCGAATTGTTTTTTGAACACATCGTCAAGAACGACCGCAAAGTCACGGAGTTCCTGGACGCCGACTACACCTTCATCAACGACCGACTGGCCAAGCATTACGGCATCGCCGGGGTTCGCGGCTCCGAATTTCAACAAGTGAAACTCCAAAGCCAGCAACGCGGCGGTCTCGTTTCGATGGCCAGTTTCTTGACCGTGACTTCCAACCCGACGCGGACGTCCCCCGTCAAACGCGGCAAATGGGTACTCGACAACCTCCTCGGTCAACCGCCACCCCCGCCGGCCCCGGACGTACCGCAGCTCGAAGCGACCCCGCTCAAAGGCACATTGCGCCAGCAGATGGAACAACACCGGGCCAACCCGAGTTGCGCCGGTTGCCATGCCAAACTCGACCCACTCGGCTTCGGCCTCGAAAACTACGACGGCATCGGCGGCTGGCGCACGACTGAGAAAGCCGACAAAATCGACTCCACCGGCGTCCTCCCGGACGGCAAGACATTCGACGGCCCGGCCGAATTGCGAAAGGTGCTCCTCGGGAAGTCCGATCTGTTCCGGAGGTGCCTCGCGGAAAAATTGTTGACCTTCGCCCTCGGTCGTGGTTTAGAATACTACGATAGGTGTGTCCTCGACGAACTAGTGGCCAAGTTGAAATCCGCCGACGATCAGTTTTCCGCCTTAATTCTCGCCATCGCGCAATCCGACCCGTTCACCAAACGTCAAAGCCAGAGGAGCGAATGAGCATGAACCCGAGCATGTCGCGGCGAACCGCCTTGAAGGGTCTGGGCACCATCGTGGCCCTCCCATGGCTCGAATCGCTGGCCGCCGCCGCCCCGGCGACGCCGAGCCTCGCGGCTCCCGCCGCCACGAAACGGCTGGCGTTCCTCTACGTTCCCAACGGCGCCCACATGGCCGACTGGACCCCAGCCGCCGTGGGCAAGCTCGACAAACTGCCGGACATCCTCGCCCCGCTCGACGCCTTCAAAAACAACATCAACGTGATGACCGGGTTGAAGCTCGACAAGGCCAACGCCAACGGCGACGGCCCCGGCGACCACGCCCGCGCCATGTCGTCGTTCCTCACCGGCCGGCAGGTCCGCAAGACCCACGGGGCCGACATCCGCGTCGGCATCTCGGCCGACCAACACGCCGCATCCGTCATTGGCGACCAAACCCGCTTCCCGTCGCTGGAACTCGGCATCGAACGCGGCGGTCAGTCGGGTAACTGCGACTCCGGCTACAGTTGCGCCTACTCCGCGAACTTGTCGTGGCGTTCGGAAACGACCCCCAACGCCAAGGAAACCGACCCGAAAGCCGTCTTCGAACGGCTCTTCGGCGGCAACGACCCCAAAGACGTCAGCGAAGCCCGCGCTAAGAAGGAACTCTACAACAAGAGTATCCTCGACTACGTGATGGACGACGCCAAGGCCCTCAACACCCAACTGGGGCAGGGGGATCAACGCAAGTTGGATGAATATCTGTCGGCCGTGCGCGAGGTCGAACAACGGATCGAAAAGACGAAGAAGATCAACGCTGAGCGGAAGCCCGCGGCCAAGCCGGACATGGCCGCGCCGACCGGCATCCCGAAGGATATGAAGGACCACGTCCGCCTGATGAGCGACCTGATGGTACTGGCCTTCCAAGCCGACTTGACTCGCGTCATCACGATGCCCTTCGCCAACGACGGTAGCAACCGGGCCTACCCGAGCATCGGCGTGCCGGACGGCCACCACGACTGCAGCCACCACGGCAAGAACGCCGACAAGCAGGCGAAGATCAAGAAGATCAACACTTTCCACATCGAGCAACTGGCCTACTTAGTCGGCAAGTTGAAAGCGACCAAGGACGTCAACGGGACGAATCTGCTCGACTCGCTGCTGATGGTCTACGGCTCGGGCATTGGCGACGGCGACCGCCACAACCACGACGACTTGCCCATCGTCCTCATCGGCAACGGCGGCGGCAAAGTCGAAGGCGGCCGGCACCTCAAGTACAACCGCGAACCGCTGATGAACCTCTACCTGGCGATGTTCGAACACGCCGGCGCCCCGGCCAACTCCTTCGGGGATAGCACCGGCTTGTTGAAGATTTAGGCAGAAGTTCGGGAAGTGACCTTCCCGAACCCGTTCGCGCCGCTAAGATTATGCCATACGACGCGGCGTGGAGCAGCCCGGTCAGCTCGCCAGGCTCATAACCTGGAGGTCATTGGTTCAAATCCAATCGCCGCAACTT
>JANXTU010000341.1 GCA_025352235.1 Fimbriiglobus sp. | reverse complement strand
AACTGCGCCAGGTGGCGAAGGTCACCCGCCAGCGTTCGAGGACGAGCGGATCGTGGACGGACATGGCGTGGGTCTCCCGAAAACGAGGAAACCCACCAGCCTAACCGACGACAAAAGACGCGAGTTCGCCGGACGCATTCGATCCTCACGTGCGTAAGTTGTGTATGTTTGGCTGGACGGCTTGGACGGGGCCTGTTTTTCAGGGGGTTCAGCATGGACGCGGTGGGTGGACGGTCCAGGCTGCTCCTTGGACGCCTCGGCTCGTTCGTCGTTTTCGTCGTCGAGGTAGGTCCGCAACCGGACGCCGACCCACATGCGGACGCGGGAATTACCCTGGACGGGACGGGCCTCGCCCAGGCCGTTGACGCATGCCAAGAGGTTGCGGGCGAAGTGCGAATCGGAGCCGTGCATGTGCCCCGATTCTTCGCACCACGACTTCCATGCCGAGTAGAGGTCCGCCTTGGGCACGCTCTCCGTTTTCGCGGTGATGCAGCGTTCGGAGACAAACTGGCCGATGGGGGAGTTGAGGTCGTCGAGGGCGTGGGCGATGGTCTCCCCGCTCTTGGGGATCGTGAAGCGGCGTTGGACTTGGAGCCGCTTCCATCCTTCGATGGCCCACAGCAGGATGCCCGGCAATTCGGCCAGGAGTCGCTCGGTCAGCGCGTGGTCTTCGCGGCCGTAGAAGGATTCGGTGAGGGCGAGGACAACGAAACGGCCGGCCAGCGCCCCGGAGGCGTCGTTGAGCCGCGGCATTTCGTTTGTCGCGAGGATGAACCGGGTCGGGAGTTTGAGCGTCACCGCCGGCAAATGCTTGCGGTCGATGGTCTGGTAGTCTTCGCCGGAGATACTCAGCAACCGCTCGACGATGCTGGTCGTCGTATCACTACGAACGTTGATGCGGGCGTCGGCCACGATCGCGAGGGGCTTCCCGATGAGCGACTGCAAACCGAAGTTCTGGGCCAAGCTACCGAGCGTGGGGCCGGCCACGCTGATGGGGCCGAGGATCGCGTAAAGCACGCGGGCAATGGTTCCTTTCCCGCTGCGCTTGGGCCCGATGAGCAAGAGGATTTTTTGTAAGCGAGTGTCGGGCGTTAGAAGGTAGCCAAACCACTCTTGGAGGCACGCGATCGCCTCGGGATCGTTCGGCCAGAGTTGGCTCAGGAACTTCATCCACTCGAGTGGGCGCGGGGCCTTGGCATCGCAATCGTACGGGACGGCGTTGCAGTTGAAGAAATCCGGCGTCGAGGGCAAGAGTCGCCCCGTCGCCAATTCGAAGAGCCCGTTCTGAGCGGGCAGCAGAGAGAGCGGATTCGGCCGGTAGGAATCGACGGCGCCGGCGCCGATCCAACAGGGCTGTTCGAGATCGTCGGGCAGGATGGTCAAGCTTTCGAGCGCGGCCCGCACTTCGGCGACGAAGTTCTTCTTGACGACGGCTTTCGCAGGTGGCCGCTTCTTGGGCTCGTCGTCGGACTCCTCCCCGCCGTCGGCCGCGGCCTCTTCGCCTTCGCGATACTTCTCGAGGGCGCGGAGGTAGAGGCTCAGGTAGAGCGATTCGAGGAAGTTCCCCAGTTCGGCCACCATCTCCGCCGTGGACGCCTTGCGGTACCGCGAGCCATCGAAGCGGTAGAACTCTTGCCGCCACGTCCGGACGAAGGGCATGGCGCCGCGCGGCAGTGGGGCAAACCATCCGCCCGCGGACATATGGCCGAGGAACAGGCGTGCGACGTAGAAGGGATCGGCGAAGTTGGTGGGCGCTTCGCAATCGCCATCGGCCTCGTCGTCAGGGCCTTCGTCGTCTGGGGGTTCGGGAGGTGAGTTGCACGGCTCGGCATCGGTCGCCGCCGTCGCCCCGAAGCTGCCGCCCCATTGCCGGGCGCGGGCGGTCGGATCGTAAGCCGAACCGCTGTTGAGCAAGTATCCCCGCGGCTTGCCGTAGGGCTTCGTGTCGGATTCCCGGATCTTGTGGAGAAGTTCCCGCTCCGACCACGGCGGCTCGCAGCGCGGATTGAATTCCTGTTGGATTGCGGTGAGCGAATCACCTTCGGAAAGGTTGAAGCCGAGGCGGACGGCGCGGGCGGCGGAGAAGGCGCGGTCGTGTCCCATCTGCCCGCTCACGGAAGGTTCGCACTTGCGGAGGTATCTGCAGGCCCTCTCGAATGTGTCGGGCCGTTTGCCCGCGCGGAAGCCGCTTGTTCGCGGCGGAGGCTGGTTCTGTTTCTCAGGAGGCGAAACGACTTCGGCGGGGATCAGCGCAGGATCGTCGCCTGCCAGACCGAGGATGTGGGCGACGGCGTCGCGGCCCTCGAGCCATTCGGACCCGCTCCACACGCGGGACCAAAACTCGCGCTTGGGGTGCTTACCGGGTGCGCGAAGCCAATTCCCGAAGGGGCAGGTCGGGCCGATCTCGGCCTGCTTTGGGAACGATTCCGGTCGCTTGCCGAGCGTGTTTCCCTTTGTCATCCACAGCGCGAAGCGGTGGAGGATCGGGCCGGCGACGGACTCTCGGAATAGGATGCGCAGGTGATATCCGCCCTTGCCGTCGGACTCGGTCAGCAGCGGGCGGAAGCCGAGGGCGACGAGTTCGGCGTACTTCGCGACGGCGAAGCGCTCGTTTGCTTCGGGGCTGTCGCTTTCGGTGTGGGCGTCGATGTCGAGAGCCGCCCACAGGCCCATCGAGTCAGCGCCGAGGGCATGGAAGCCGAGCACGTGCGCGGGCTCGGTCGCGAGGAAGTGCCGCTCGAGAAGAGCTTCGGTCACGAATCCTTCCGTCGCCGATTTCGGCACCGTCAACGGCTTCACGGCGCCGGCCGGTTCGCGGTAGTAGCTGCCGGCGCGGTCGGTGCGTTTGACCATTCGAGCCCTCGTCCATGCCGCGAGATCCGCCGCGGCGGTGGCCCATCCTGCGCGAACTTCTTGAAGGTGCATTTCACCCGGTGTATCATTCACATGCAGTTCCCCTGCGTCTCTGAGTCGAAGCCAACCGCCCCGGTGACACGGGGCGTTGGCGTTGGGTGAATCGATTAAGCCCCCGCCGCTTCCATTTCGCGTGTAGCCGCTTCAATGGCACGCCTGCGCTCGTTCGGAGTGGGGAGCGGGATGGTCGAGGGTTCGGCGGATTCTGCTGGTTCTTGTTGTTTGGCCAGGAATCGGAAAATGGCGGCCTTCGAGGTCATCAACTTTCCGGCACCGCGGAAGTGTTCCAACTTCACCCGCCGGCCGTCTCGCACCCGTACTCCCGAGAGGCACCAGCGGCTGATCGTCGCCGGATGGCACGGGCGCCCGGAGCGGAACGTACCGAACAAGCGGGCCGCTTCGGCGCAACCGAGGGTACCTTCGGCGATGATGCGTTCGATCAGCGATGTATCGACCATGCGAAGTCTCCGGTGATTACTGCCACGGTCGTTAACGGGCGGTAGGGACGGTTTGCAGTTGCGCTTTGCTCACCAACCAAGCTTCGAGTGTCGCCCGGTGGAACAGCACGCGGCGGCCGACTTTGATGCGGCCGAGCGGTTCGCCTTCGAGGGCGCGTCGTTCCAAGGTTTTTGCCGATAGTCCCGACAAGTGGGCGGCGGCCGGGCCATCCAGGGCTACGGCTTCCAAGAGCGGGTTCGTCACGTTGTTCATCCAGTCTCCTCCTCGGGGGTCCAGTCTTTCAGTGTTTGGCCAGGGCATTTTCCCACGGCACAAGTACCGTCGCCATGCTGCCAGCAAGTCAATTTCCGCCATCAGTTCCCACTGTTCGACTCTAACGGCCATCCGGGAACCGGTCGTTCCGTCACACCTGCAGCATCGGGCGATGTTTGCCCGAAGCGAAACAGGACGCCCCTGATTCCCACACTACACGCCATCCGGGAACCGGCGCGAACAGGTCGGGTCAGGTCATCGTGAAGCCAAACGTTGCCCGAGCGGGTGCCCGGTTTGCAAAAATGTCTTTAAGAATCGCAAACCACTGTAGCGCATAGACTTGTGGATAATTATTCTCTTGTGAGAGCAATTAAGGCAAACATCCTTTTCAGGCTCCGGACGTGCAAATGTCCGAAAAACCGCCGGCGATGAAACGAAACAAGCCCCGAAGATTCGGGGCTGAAAGGGTGCTGAAAGTTAGAGGGAAAAATGCAGAGAACGATTCAGCCCGCAAGGCACTCGGGCCCATCGTACTTTGGCGAATTCACTTTCGGGCCGACGGGCAAGGCGTCCATTTCCCCGGCCGGGTAGGGC
>JANXTU010000026.1 GCA_025352235.1 Fimbriiglobus sp. | reverse complement strand
ATTTGCTTGATGTTGTTTTGGCACTTCAAACGCGCCGCCGCATCCCGCACGCGCTGGACCGCGGGGAGAAGCAAACCGATTAAGACCGCGAGGATCGCCATGACGACGATCATCTCGATCAAAGTGTAGCCGCGACGACGATCCATGTCCGGTCTCCGGGATGTCACCAATCGGAAATCACTTCTCCGCCGGCGGGCGTGACCATCGCCCAGAACACGGACTCGTGGACAGCCGGCGAAATCGTCCGGACGCTGCCGTCGAAGAGCGCCACCGTCAGCCCGGCCCGGTGCGGGGTCTGCGGGATGCTCGGATCGACATCTTCCGGACGCGGCCGCACCTGAAAGGTTTTGCCCGGCGTCGAAGGTCGGGTGGTCACGGTCGCTGGGTCCGTAACGGGAAGCACATCTTCCCAACCATGGTCGGCGAATGTCGCCCGACGGTTGCCGTAAATTTCTCCCTGGTATGGATCGAAGATGCAGGTGTAGAGGTTTTTGGTCTGCGAGAGAGTGGAAGTTGGGCTGCCTCGAACGGTGTACTTATCGACGAAAGCGATTGTCTGGCTCGTGCCATCGGGTATTGAAGACGCCAAATTGAAGGAACCGTCCATGGCGTACATATTTAAGGCATAGCTGCATTTGCCTTGCACGTTAGCTAAGGCCGGGTCATAGTCCCAACTTGGATCCGAGGGGTTGCGATAAACCTTCACGTTAGGAGTGTACCATTCTTGTGCTGTTTGGTTGGACCATGTGGTCGGTACTACCCGAGGAGCATGGACGTAAGGAGTCAGGCGGTAGAACAACGACATGTCCGCAAGGGCCTCCGGCACGCCTTTCATCGAAGATCGAGTGAGGTTGTCGACCCTGCCTTCGTTATCACCGGCTACTTGATGGGTGGCCATGATGGTTTGCCGCAGGTTGTTCTTGTTAAGCATGAGCGCGGCGGACTCGCGCACCCTTTGAAGGGCGGGTAGCAACAGGCCCATCAAAATGGCCAAAATCGCGATGACGATGATAAGTTCGAGCAGGGAGTAGCCGAGCCGATTCCGAACGGGGTTTCCCATGAGACTTCACTCCGTGAGGATTGGGAATGCGAGAAAGAAGAAGGGGAGGTTGCAGTTGCCACTCGCAGTGGGAATCCAAACGCTCGGGTCAACATCCCATTCCCTAGTGCAGCTACTGCGACTGTCGGAAGGGCTAGAATCACGACGCTAGCAAGCGAGAGAGAGCGACCATGGCGAAACCCTCGTAGAAGTGAAGCCTTTAAAGTGTAGAACTTCGGGAATAGTAACCGACAGCAAAGGCACGTCAAGCGCAATCCGATGAATCGGGCGCCTTCAAAACTAGCAATTGACGGCTTATCCGACACGCGGCCGTGACCGTCTTGGATCCGATTGTTCCAACCGATTCTTCCAGCTACCCCTGGTTCCCGCCGCACGTCGTCTTCCGAGGTTTTCGCCGCAAGTCGTTGCCCCGCTTGTCTTTCGTAACCTTCTCTCGATGGGAGGTCGATTCGTCCAACTCTTTTAATTCATTCCAAAGCGGGGTGGGGCGCACCCGGTTGGAAGAATAAACGCCCGGATGAGCGCCGAACTCCGGAGGCTTACCCGCGCGCAATCCCCTTACAATAACCTTGTCTCCCTCCCCGAGGTTTTGCCCATGCCTTCGGCCCACCGTTACCTGACTTCGTTTCAATCGCGGACGGCGATTCACCGTTTCACCGATGTCCTCGTGATCGGGGCCGGGATCGCAGGTTTGCGGGCGGCGCTCGAAGTGCCCGCCGATCTCGATGTCCTCGTCATCACCAAAGATCGCATCACCGAAAGTAACAGCAGCTACGCTCAAGGGGGCATTGCCAGCGTGCTGTCGCCGGAGGATACCTTCGGCAACCACGTCGAAGACACGCTGATCGCGGGCGATGGCCTGTGCGACCCCGAAGTCGTCGAGATGGTCGTGCGCGAAGCGCCGGACGAAATCGAAAAGCTCGTCGAATGGGGGACGAAGTTCGACCTCGAAAACGGCGAACTCGCCCTCACCCGCGAAGGGGGGCACAGCCATCGGCGCATCGTCCACGCCCTAGGCGACTCCACCGGCCACGAGGTGATGCGGGCGATCATCGCCAAGGCCAAGGCCGCGCCGAACATCGCCCTTTGGGACGACACCTTCACCATCGATCTGCTGACATCGAATGGTCAGTGCGTCGGCGCCGTGGCGTGGCGGCCGGGCATCGCGAAGGAATTGATTTGGGCGAAGCAGGTCATCCTCGCCGCTGGTGGCGTCGGCATGGTCTACCGGGAAACGACCAACCCACCCGTCGCCACCGGAGACGGCATGGCGGCGGCGTTCCGGGCCGGGGCCGAGCTGCGCGATCTCGAGTTCATGCAGTTCCACCCGACGGTGCTGTACGTCGCCGGATCGGCCCGGTACCTGATCTCCGAAGCGGTGCGCGGCGAAGGGGCCTACCTCCGCGACCTCCACGGCGAGCGCTTCATGCTGAAGGAGGACCCGCGCCACGAACTGGCTCCGCGGGACATCGTGGCGCGGGCCATCTTCCGGACGATGGAGCGCACCCAGCACCCGAACGTCTATCTCGATCTCAGTCACCTCGACCCGGAAATGGTGAAGCTCCGCTTTCCCGGGATCGGCAAAGTCTGCAAGAGTTTCGGCCTCGACATCGGAAAGGATCGCATCCCGGTGCGGCCCGGGGCCCACTACACCATCGGCGGCATCACCGTTGACACGGACGGCCGCACGTCGCTGCCAAACTTGTGGGCTGCGGGGGAAGTGACCAGCAGCGGATTGCACGGGGCCAACCGCTTAGCGTCGAACAGCTTGATCGAGGGCCTCGTGTACGGGGCGATCTGCGGGCGCAACGCGGCGAAGGCGGCCCGCGCCATGCCGACGACCCTGCGGGCGATGCCGCTGAATTATTCGACGCCCGAAGACGCCCCGACCGAACCGCTCGACGTGGCCGACGTGACGAACTCATTGCGGGCGCTCATGGTCCGCAAGATGGGGATCGTCCGCGATCGCGCACGGCTGGACGAAGCCAAGCAAGACGTCGAGTTCTGGTGCCGGTATGTGCTGACCCGCGAGTTCCGCGACCGCGGCGGCTGGGAACTCCAAAATCTGCTGACGATGGCCCGGGAGATGATCGACGCCGCCATCGCCCGCGAAGAATCCCGCGGCACCCACTTCCGCAGCGACTTCCCCGCGCGGGATGAAGTAAACTGGAAGGGGAAGCACACGACCAGCCTGAGTGAAGGAGCCGGATCATGATCGTCTCGCTGCCATTCCCCGCCACGTTCGAAGACCTGATGAAGGTCGAGGGCAAAGCCGAACTCATCGGCGGAAGGATTGTGGAATTCATGGCCAGTGGAGATTTGCCGAGCACGATTGCGTTTGAAATTGCCGTGGAATTGCGCAGTTATGCCAAGTCCCAACGGCGAGGGCGCGCCTACGCCGATGGCGTTGGATTCGCGATCGATCCACCGCTGACATCTGGCCGTCAATCCTTTAGTCCCGACGCGTCGTATCTCGACTCACCAGAGCGAATTCAAGAAATGGGGTTTATCGAATGCACCCCGACGTTCGCCGTCGAGGTCCGCAGCGAAAACGACTACGGCCGCAGCGCCGAGACCGCCATGGCCGACAAGCGCGCCGACTACTTTGAAGCCGGCACCCTCGCCGTGTGGGATGTCGACCCTATCGCCCAGACGATCACTCTGCACACGCCGGCGTCCGAAACGGTCTTCCGCCCCAGCGACCTCGCCCACGCCGAGCCGGCGCTGCCGGGTTGGACACTCGATGTCGCGGCGCTCTTCGTAAACTGAGTTCAACCAGTTTTCTCCCAGCGAGTTGCTCATGCCCCGCGTTTTCGTTTATGACACCACTCTGCGCGACGGTAGCCAGGGGGAAGGCGTCAATTTCTCGCTGCATGACAAACTCGCGCTGACGAAGCGGCTCGACGAACTCGGCGTCGATTTCATCGAAGGGGGCTACCCGCTCTCGAACCCCAAGGACGCCGAATATTTCGAGGCGGTGAAATCGCTAACCTTGAAGCACGCGAAAGTCTGCGCCTTCGGCATGACGCGGAAGAAAAACTCCGAAGCCGCGAATGACACCGGGTTGAAAGCACTGTTGGAAGCCGAGACGCCGGTGGTCACCATCGTCGGCAAAACGTGGGACTTCCACGTCACGAATGTTCTGGGGGCGACGCTCGATGAAAACCTCCGGATGATCGGCGATACGATCGAGCACCTCCGCGCGGCCGGGCGCACCGTGATGTATGATGCCGAGCACTTTTTCGACGGTTATCGGGCCAACCCCGAGTATGCATTGAAGACGCTGCTGACCGCCGAAGAGGCCGGGGCGAGTGTGGTGATTCTCTGCGATACCAACGGCGGCACCATGCCCGAGCGCGTCGCTGAACTCGTGGCGATCATCCGCGCCCGGATCGATTGCGAAGTCGGCATCCACTGCCACAACGACTGCGAACTGGGCGTGGCCAACACGCTGGCCGCCGTGCGGGCCGGCGCCACACAAGTGCAAGGCACCATGAACGGCATCGGCGAGCGCTGCGGCAACGCGGATCTCATCAGCGTCATCGCCAATCTGTCCTTGAAATACGGTATCGACGTGCTGAGGCCCGAGAGCTTGCGAGGCCTCACGGAAGCGTCGCGGTACGTTTACGAACTCGCGAACATGAACCTCCGCACGGGCCAGCCGTTCGTCGGCCAAAGCGCGTTTGCGCACAAGGGCGGCATGCACACGCACGCCGTGGCCAAGGATCCGACGACCTACGAACACATCGCGCCGGAACAAGTCGGCAACGAGCGCCGCATCCTCGTCAGCGAACTCAGCGGGCACGCCACAATCCTCAGCAAAACCAGCAAATACTCGCTGGCGAACGACAAAGCCGCGATGACCAAGATCCTGCACATGGTGCAAGATTTGGAGAACCAAGGCTACGAGTTCGAGGCCGCGGAGGCGTCGTTCGATTTGCTGGTGAAGAAAGCGACCGGCCTATACAAGCCGTGGTTCGAGCGGCTGAGTTACCGCGTGGAGACCGAGCACGTCGGCGACCGACTGCGGACCGAGGCCACCGTCAAGCTCGGCATCAACGGCACCGTCGAGCACACCGTCAGCGAAGGCGACGGCCCCGTGAACGCCCTCGATGCGGCCCTGCGGAAAGCGCTGTTGCCGTATTATCCAAACCTCGATGAGATGCGATTGGTCGACTACAAAGTACGCGTCGTGAACGGACGGGAAGGCACGGCGGCGCGGGTGCGCGTCGTGATTGAATCGCGCGACGGTTCCGACGTCTGGGGCACCGTCGGTGTCAGTGAGAACATCATCGAGGCAAGCTATTTGGCGCTAGTCGACGCCATCGAATTCAAACTCTATCAGACCGGCGACGCGGTCTGAACCGGCGGTCACTCCGCGGTCTTCATCCCGAAGGTGCTCGCCATGCCGCGGACGAGGGCGTCGCTCGGCTTGGAAGGTTGCTGATAGCCCCACATGCCGCGGAGAACTTCAAAGCTCATCAGGCCGCCCAACAGAACGACCACCAAGCAGGGAAGAAGGAGCAGGGCCGGGAGCATGCCCCACGTCGCGGGTTTGGCCACCACCGTCCGCACCGGGGTGTCGTCGTCCTCCCGCGAGCGGCGGCGCATGGCGGAACTGGCCGAGGCCCCCCCGTCGGTTTCGATGTCGTCGAGCAGTACGTCGTCACCGCCCAAAGAGGAACGCCGGCCGCCGCTGCGCACAACGGGGGCGTCGTCGCTGTCGAGCAACTCGTCTTCGACGAGCATGACTTGACTGGCGCTCTCGTCATCGACCGGGGCGTCGTCGTCGCTGATGGCGATGTCGAAATCGGAGTTTTCGAGGTCGGTATCGGCCGCGTCGATGGCGACGACTTCCGAACCCGATTCGTCATCGGCGACGATGGGGAGTTCAAAGTCGGTCTCGAAGATGTCTCCTTTGTCGGCTTCGAGTTCGTCGGCCAGCGCATCGGTGACGCCGGAGTTTTCGTCGAGGCTGAGTTCGAACTCGCTGTCCGAATCGGGAACGCTATTTCGGCCACCGGATTTCGGGGCGCCGAGCCGGTTCGACGACGCACCCGGGGCGTCGAGGGAAAGTTCGAAGTCGATGTCCGAATCGCTCTCCGGGACCGGTTTCTTTTCCAGAGAAACGCCGCTGTCGGCCGGTTTTCGCAGGTTGATACCACTTTGACCGCCGCGGGTCCCGGTGGCCACCGAGCCGCCGAGATCGACTTCCTCGGAGCTGTCGGTGTTCAATTGGAGTTCGAACGAGTCGCTGTCGGAATCGAGGCTGAGCTCGAATTCACTGCTGCTATCGTCGGAGGCGTGTTGGTCTTTGGGGCCGGGGATCTTGGAGGAATCGGCCCCTTTGAGTTTGCCGCCCGACAGTTTCCGCGAGCTGGGCGATTTCAAAATGCCGCTGCGGGGCTCGGACAAATCGAGCGAGATTTCTTCGGTTGGCTCTTTCCCGGCCGGGTCGTTTCGCTTCGGGGTCATGTCGAGGCGGACATCGCTGTCGCCGGTGTTTTTCGGCTTTTTCTTCGCGATCCCGGAGTCGCCGCTGGACAGCGTCAGGATGTCGTCGCTACTGTCGTCCAACGACAGAATCAGCGGTGTGTCGGCCGCAGGGCGCTTCGGCTTGGAAAGGGACTTCGGGGGCAGATCCAACCCGAGTTCATCGGAATCGTCCATCGGGATCGACGCTTCGCCGGGTTGGAGGCCGGGGTCGCTGGCTTGGCCGAGCGAGCGGGCGAGTTCGTCGATGTCGGTGGTGCGGAAGCGGAGGGTCGGGCCGTCGCGGAACGATTTCAGCGACTTCCAATCCCCCTTCAACTTGCGTTTGAACTCCTCGACGGACAAGCCGATTTTGTGCGCGGCTTCATCGAGGGTGTACGTCTGCGCCATGGTGAAAACTCACGCCAGCGGGGGCGAAGGGGATACCTAGAATTGTTAACTTACCCAATTTTAGCCGGTCTGCGAGAGATCGCAAGCGTATTGCGGCCGGTCGCGGGCCGAATGCGCCCGATTGTGCGGAACAAACGCCCGGTGTGGGATGTGCCGCGGGCGACGCGGACGGATTTCCGGTTGCTTAACCCAGTGCGCGGCGGGCCAACACGACGGCCCCGAGAGCCGGGTCGGTGACGAGTTCGACCGACGCGGGCGCGATGCCGCAGTCGGCGAGGGCCTGCAAGAAGAGCCGGCGGTAGCTTTCGCTGAAGGTGATGACGCCGCCGGCCAGCGCGACCGGGAGGTCGGTCGTCGAAAGTCCGTTGGCCCGCACCGCGCCGGCGGCGGTGCGGGCCAGTTCGGTCGCTTCTTCGCGGACGATTTGCCTCGCGATGGAATCCCCGCGCTCGGCGGCTTCCAGCACGAGCGGGGCCAAGCCGGCGATCGCGGCGCGGTCCCACGCCCCTCGGTAGACGGCGGGGATGAAATCGGGCGGTTCGTTCACGTTCATCGCTTCGACAAAGCCCGCGGTCAGGCTCGTCGCGGGCCCGATGCCGTCGAAGGCCCGGCAGGCGGCGCGCAGGCCTTGCACGGCGATGCGATAGGCGCTCCCTTCGTCGCCCATCAGGTAGCCCCAACCGCCGCAGCGGCCGAGTTCCCCGGTGGGCGTTTTCACGAAGGCGATCGAGCCGGTCCCGGCGATGACGGCCAAGCCCCAACCGTCGGGAGTGCCCGCGGCGAGGAGCAGCGTCGCATCGTTGGCGACGAGGACTTTATCGGCCAAGGCGACCCGCGCCGCCCAGCCGTGGATGATGTCGAGGCCTTCTTGCCGGTCGATTCCCGCGAGACCCAAGCAGACGGCAGCGACGGTGGACCGGGGGCGATCCGCCGCGGCAAACGCCCCGTCGATGGCGTCGTCGAGCGATTGCAGCGCCGCCTCGACGCCGACACCTTGGATGTTCGACGGCCCCCCTTCCCCACGGCCGAGGATCGCGCCGGACTCGCCGTCCGCCAAGATCGCGACCGTGCCCGTGCCGCCGCCGTCGATTCCGAGGATTAGGAAAGTCACGGCCGTTTCTCCCTCGATTTCTTCCGCTCGGCCAATTCCGCCAACCCGATCTGCGCCAGCTTCCACCATCGCTCGTCGCCCGATTTCGACGGGATCGCTTTCCACGTGCGCTCGGCTTCGTCGCCGTCACCGACTTGGGCGAAGGCCAAGCCGCGCGCATAGAGACGCTCATCCTCATTTTTGAATTCGACTTTCGCCCCGTCGTCGATGGCCCGTCGCAGTTTTCGGCGGTCGCTCAACTTGGCTTTGGCCGCGCGGACTTCCTCGGCGTACTCGCCGGGGTATTTGGTCGAGAGCGGTTCCAGGTAGTCGTCCCAAGCTTTGTCCCAATCGGCGGGGTTGTCCGATTCGAGCAACGGCTGCGCGGAGCGATAAAGTTCACCGGCGCTGGGCCGGGGCCAGAACCAGAGCAGCAGCGCGACCGCCAGCAGCGCGCAGAACAGCGGAATCACGACTTTGGGCCGGGACATCAACGGCCGGGGGCGTTCCCAGGTCACCGAGGTATCGGCCGCAAACTCGGTCGGCAGCGCGGGCATCGTGTCGGTGCCGTCGCCTGTGGGCCACGTCACTTTGTCGCCTTTGCGCTCGGCTTTCCCACGGATGTGTTGGAGGAATTCGATCACGGTCGCGGCGGTCGGCGGCCGGCGACTCGGGTCTTTGCTCAGGAGGACGCAGACGAGTTCGTCGAAGTCGTGCGGCAGTTTATTCACGAACTGAATCGGCCGATCCGGCAGAACGTAGCAGTGCTTATGCATGAATTCCGCGGCATTCGCCGCGGCGAACGGCGGCCGGCCGCACAGGAGTGTGTAGAGCAACCCGCCGAGGGTGTAGAGATCGCTGCGGCGTGTCAGCGGCTTGCCGGTGAAAAACTCCGGGGCCAAAAACGCGACCGTGCCGAACGGTTCCGCCACCAGCGTGAGGGGGTTGAGCGGGAAGAGTTTGCCGATGCCGAAGTCGGTGACTTTCAACACCCCTTCGGGCGTGAGGATGCAGTTCGCCGGTTTCAATCCCCGGTGCAGGACGCTGCGGTGATGCCCGTGCTTCAATGCCCGGGCGGCTTGCACCGCGACGCTCAGCACGACCTCGCGCCAATTCAAACCGGGGTCGTCCGGCTTCTTCCCCGTTCGCAATGCGACTTCGAGATCGACCCCGCCGACGAACTCGGACGAGTAATACGCTTGACCCGCGTGGACCCCGGCGTCGTAGAACTTGGCGATGTTCGGGTGCTTCAACCGCTGGAGCGCGAGCATTTCGCCGGGGAATTTTTTGAGGAACTCCGGACTCCGCGCGAGTTCGTGCCCGAGGATCTTCACGGCGGCGTGGCGCGAGGGGTCATTCGCGGCGATGGCGCGATACGTGACGCCGAGCGACCCGCGGCCGAGTTCGACCCCGAGTATCCAATTTCCGATCCGCACGCCGGTCATCCCCGCGATCCTCCCGCCTAGATTAAACGGTAGGAACTTTGGCGTCCTCCGCCAGCGGCTCAATGACGGGAACTACCATGCAGGCCATTTTGCTCATCGCCCACGGCAGTCGGCGGGCGGAAGCCAACGCCGATTTGGAACATGTCGCCACGGCGTTGCGGCGTCGGCCGGATGCTCCTTGGATTCAATGTTCGTACCTCGAACTCACCCCGCCGACCATCGAAGCCGGGGGCATCGCTTGCGTCGAAGCTGGGGCGACGGACGTCGTGATGCTGCCGTATTTCCTGTCGCCGGGCGTCCATGTCCGCGAGGATTTGATCGAAGCCCGCGATGCGTTGGCGTCGCGATTTCCGGGGGTGGCCTTCCGATTGGCGGAGCCCCTCGGCCGCCACCCGTTGTTGCTCACAATCGTCGAAGAGCGAATTCGGGAAGCAGCGGACCTCGATCCCTAACCCCCTCTCCGAAACGGAGAGGTTTGGCTTGCGAAAGGGGTCTGGCAAATCTTTGTGGCATTCGACAATAGCTGCATTTTCTGCGGTGGGTGAGACCTCACCCCCGGCCCCCTCTCCGAAGCGGAGAGGGGATGACTCCTTCTGCCCGAAACTCAATCGAGTTTCGCTGATCTGGCTCCCCCTCTCCGCTTCGGAGAGGGGGCCGGGGGGTGAGGTCTCACCCACCGCGTAAAGTGCAGCTTTTGCCGACTGCCAGAAAAATTTGCCAGCCCCCCCGGTGAATACTTTTTTCGGGTGGCTCCGACGCGCACGGGTGTGTGGTATCTGACCTGGGCGAAATTCGGCCACGCACCGGCGTCCCGCCGCGAGACGCCGGTGCCACCTTTCGGTGCCAGAATCTGTTGGCGCACCCTGCGGCGGGGGGGCCTCGGCGAGACAAGTCGCTTTTCGCTCCGCGAAAAGTGGCAGCGAATCTCCGAAGCGTTCCGCAGACGGGAGCTACTTTTCGCGGAGCGAAAAGCGACTTGTCTCCGTTTGGCGACGGGTTTCAAAGACTCAACCCGCCCGACGGGGCTCGGCTCCGCTTCGCGGAACTCCCCCCGTCCGTTCGTCCATCAACCGGAGCATCGCCGCGAATTCGCCCGGGTGGATTTGCCCCGGCCGCACCTGCCACTGCCCGAGCTTTTTGACGACGAACGCGATTGCAGCCGACGCCGACAAGCCTGCCGTCTCATGGATTTCGCGGGCGTGTCCGGCCACTTGAGCCTCTTCTTCGGGGGTGAAAATCGGGTCGTTCGATTCCACCGGGACCGGCTGCGGCTCTCCGAAGTGCGGCTCGTCGCGAATGCGATCGTAGCGGGTGCCCGAGACGGTTTTGTCGTGGCGCATCCGAGTCCGCTCGAGTTCGAGGATCGAATTGGCCGCCGCGGCCACGATCTCTTCGTTACGACTGCCGAGTTGGTTCTTGAGCGCGAGTACCGCTTCCAAAACCGCATCGTTCCAAAGCTGGCCGCGTTGGTGCTCGCAATCGGGCAAAAGTCCGTTCGCGGAAGCGGGAAATTCACCGGCAATGCGGTTGTGCAACAAGGTGGCGACCATGGCCGACTCCGAAATTTGGAAATGAGTTCACCTGTGGATATAAGCTCCAATTCTAAAGAGTCAAATCGGAAGTGGAATATTGTTCAAGTTTCTTTCAGCGGTGACATCCGGAGGCGCAGGGCGTTCATCGCCATTTTGGCAGTTCGACTCTGGACTTCCGTCCGGGTGCCGGGCCAACTGTAGGGGATGACCTCGCAACCAGCGGCATCGGCGACGGCCACGAAAACCCGGCCGACGGACTCGCCCGTCGGCCCGGCGTAGCCGGTGGTGGCGAGGCCGAAGTCGGCGCCGAATTTCTTTCGCACCCCTTCGGCCATCGCGCGGGCGACCTCGGTGCTGACGGCCGTGTGCCGCGCGATCATGTCCGCCGGGACGCCGAGCTCGCGGATCTTCACGGCGTTCGTGTACGCCACGACCCCGCCGAGCAGGTGCGCGCTCGCCCCCGGAACCCGGGCGAGCAGCGACGCCACCTGACCGGCCGTGAGGCTCTCGGCCGTGGCGACGGTCTTCCCGTGCGCCATCAGCGATGCCATCACCGCGTCTTGGAGTTCCACCGCGTCAGCGCCGAAGACCAACGCCCCGAGGCGGTCGCGGATGATCCGTTCGGTCGGGGCGATCAGGGATTCCGCGGCCGCCGCGCTCGCGGCTTTCGCCAGAATCCGCAGGGAGATCACGGCGTCGCTGGCGGTGATGCCGACCTCGGGCACGGCGCCGCGCTTCGTCACATCCCCGAGCATCTGTTCGATCTGCGATTCCCCGGCTCCGAAGGTGTTGATTTTGCGTTCGACGAAGACGCCCCCGCCGCCGAACCCGAGTTGCGTCAGACGCGGCTTGACCTGCTCGGCGAACATCTTGAACATCTCGGACGGGACACCGGGCATCGCCGCGATGATCTTTTGACCGAACGTCATCCAGATGCCGGGGGCGGTGCCGATCGGATTCGGGATGGGCTCGGCGCCCACGGGGAATTGGGCCTGCACGCGGTTGCGCTCGGGCATGACGCGGCCACGCTTGGCGTACATCCCTTGCACTTGAGTCAGGCTCGGTTCGTGTTCGTACAGGCTTACGCCGGCGACTTTCGCCAGGACTTCGCGGGTGAGGTCGTCGAGCGTCGGCCCGAGCCCGCCGGTGCTGAGGACGAGATCGGCGCGCGCGAGCGCTTGGCGGAAGACGAGGACGTTGTCGTCGAAGTCATCGGCGACAGTCGTGTGGAAGCCGACGGCGACGCCCAGCTCGGCGAGCCGCCGCGAGAGCCACTGGCCGTTGGTGTCGAGGTTCTGCCCGGAGGTGATCTCGGAGCCGATGGAGACGATTTCCGCTTTCATAGTGGGTCAATTGTAGTCGGGGCGCCCGTACAATACAGATACCGCTCGCAGGAGTTTGCCATGCCGATTCACGATTGGACCCGAGTGCCGTCCGGGTTGTTCCATCACTTCCATCAGGATTGGTCGATTGAAATCGCACGGAATTTGAATCGGAGTGCCCGATTGCCCAAAGGGGTTTCCGCACTAGTCGAACAGAAATCCGGTCCGAAGGAATCGGATGTGCTCGCGGTGGAGTCCCGTTCGAAACGGACGAAATTCGATTTGAACGGTACGGCCACGGCGGTGGCGACCAAACCCAAACCGGTGACGCGATTCGTCCGTCGGACCACGGCGGAAACTTACTCGGCTCGTGCCAATCGCATCGTTCTGAAACACCACCTCGGTCGCACCGTCGCGATCATCGAAATTGTGTCGCCTGGTAACAAAGACAGCAAACGCGCGCTCCGCGAGTTCGTCGATAAAACCGTCGATTTCCTCCGCGCCGGGATCCACGTGCTCGTCGTCGATCTCTTCCCGCCGACACCCCGAGATCCATTCGGGATTCACAAGGTCATCTGGGATGAATTCCACGATGAGGAGTTCGAGTTCCCCGACGGCCAAGATCGCATCTTGGTCTCGTATGAAGTCGACGGGGTCCGGGTGGCGTACGTCGAACCGTTCGGGCTCGGCGAAGCATTGCCTGAGATGCCACTATTTCTCTGGAACGATTTCCACATCATGGTGCCACTCGAACCGACCTACCAAGTCACTTGGGACGCGGCCCCCGAAGAATTCCGCGTCGCCGTCGAAACCGGCGTGATCCCCGATCCGGACGCCGAATGAATTACGGGATTTCGCGCTCTGGACGGTGCAGTCGGCCTTTTCGACAACCTCGCCGGGGTTTCTCCAAAGGCCCGGCGTCAAGTCATTTGCCCTATCGTCCGGAAGGGGTATAATCCCGATGACGGGTTTGCGGGGTCGATTCCCTTCATCTTGGCCGCATTCCCCATTTGCTTTCTATCGAGGACCCACCGTGCCATTCCCGAGCCAACGTCCTCAGGCCGCCGCCGAAACGAACCGGGGATCGCTGCTCGCCCAACTGGCCGAACGCTCCCAGCTCGACTTCGAATTGACCTTCTTCGGCGATTTGCTCCGCCGCATGCCCGATTATTCCGATGCGCTCCGCGCCCAAGCCGGCAACCTGACGACGAAGGGATTGTTGAAGGAAGGCCTGCTCATCGATCAAGTGTTGGTCAAACTCCGACCGAGCGACCCGGACGCCCATTACAACTTGGCCTGCCGCTACGCTTTGATGCTGCAGCCGGATTTGGCTATCGAGACCCTCCGGCAAGCCGTGGCCCTCGGCTACAGCGACTTCCGCTACATGATCCAAGATCGCGATTTGGAATCGCTGCGGAAGGACTCCCGTTTCTGTGCCCTGCTCCGCGAATACGCAGAGCGATAAGAGCCCTCCCGTTGGTGAAAGCACGGAAGCCTGGCGACTTCCGCTACGATCGATCCAATCGAAAATGTTCTAACCCAGCACGGAGTGGATCAAGCCGTAGAGTTCCTGCGTGACGAAGGGCTTGCGGAGGAAGCCGGCCAAGCCCTTGCGTCGTCCGCGGCATCAACCTCGTCACCCTCGCGTGGAGCGACGGCGATTTGATCGACCCCACCGATTACCGCCTCGTCGACCCGCCGATGCAGTCAGCGCGGCGGACGAGCGGCCGGACTTCTTGCCAGACCGTTTCGGGGTCGGGTTCGAGTCGGGCGAGTAGCCGGGAGAAGGCGTCGTGGGCCGGGGCCTCCGGGTCGATGTACTGGCGATCCGTCGCCCGGGGTGGGTTCATACCTCCAAAACCAACCGGAGCGACGATTTCGCGCAAGGCCGAACGGCCTCAACTGCGTGAGTACTTTGTAACTATGCTCGACGTACTTAAGAGTGACACATCGCGAAACGCCGATCTTCCGATGCGTCCGACTCCGCCCCACCTTCGGTTTTGAAAGCCGAGCTGTGCGGAGAACGTCGCTTTTCGCTCCGCGAAAAGTGGTTGACGCCAGCACTCGCGTTCCGCACCTCCCGGGCGAGCCCAGCTACTTTTCGCGGAGCGAAAAGCGACGTTCCGCCAGTCTCGAACGAGCCCCGCCACTTTTCGCGGAGCAGTGTCAACCCAGACTGCGCTGAGAATAAATAGACGGAATCGAAAGAGATCCGGACACTCCGGACCCGATTCCGCTGAACGCCTCATTCGGCTGAGAAAGCACGTGCGGGCCCATGAATAAGAACCATTACGCCATCCTCGCATGCGTCGCATGCGTCTTTCTGGGTCGATGGGCCTGCACTTGAATCAATCCGAAAGAACAATGTACAAGCTGTCGGGGGAGTAAAACGTCCGAACACACCTGCTGGACTTGTAGAGGTCATGGCTACGTCAACGGCAAAACATGCGCGACATGCAACGGTAGCAAGAAGATCACCGAGCCTTGCAAGTTCTGCAACGGCACGGGCCGTAAGCCCGCCGGGCAGCCATCAGCACTTCCAGCCAGCGCGCAATGCGGCTACAATCAATCTTTCGGGACGCCGAGGTGCCCAATGACTTTGCCAATCGAACTCGAACAGGAAGACGATGGGCGATGGTTCGGAGTCGTCGATGAACTTCCCGGCGTCATGGCCTATGGAGCCACACGCGAGCAGGCCGCCACAGCTACGCG
>JANXTU010000288.1 GCA_025352235.1 Fimbriiglobus sp. | reverse complement strand
CGGCCGTTGAGCGTCAGCACCGAGTACTCCTGGCGGCCCTTATTCCGCAGGCGTTTCTTCGACGCGACTTCCTCCGGAGGGGGAAAAAGCGGCTTCCGCCGCATCGGTCCGCATCTGCAATCCGGCCTCGAATGCCTTCTGCCGAAACTCGGCGAACAAGTCGAAGACCGGCCGCTCGCTCCCGGCGATGATCTCGCCGTCTCGGGCCTCGTTGATGGCGTCGGCGACCCGGCCGAGCATCGCTTCCAATTGCTCCCGCATCCCGGCCACATAAGCCGCGCGGTCGAGTTTGGGCATCGGTTCCATAATGCGCCTCAGACAGGGGTTGCGAACGCAAAACCCTATCTTGACCACGACCACTCCAATGCGCCAGAAAAATTTGCCAGACCCGAGGGATCAGACCCTTTGGAAAGCGTCACGGAGGAGTATACCCCAGTCCCAATTTCCGAAGCGCTCAGACAGGAATTGTTACGCCGTATCGACGAAGAGGATGCCAATCCAGACGATGTCATACCGTGGGAGGAAGTGAACGCCAAATCCCGAGCAAGACGGGGCAAATGACGCTTCAAGTCCGACACGCCCCCGCAAATCGATTTCCATTTACTACCGCATCCGACCGGTCGCATCATCGTGCTTTCCGTCTTCCACAACGCCCGCGATCCCGCCAAATGGCAGAGTCATATCTGACATATTGAACCCGGACCAATCCCTTCAGAGGCAACTGATCGCATTGTTAAACTTTGCGAATGGGACGAACGCCGGAAAAGCGATCCGCTCTGCGGTCGACAAATCCGCCGCGCTGAACGACGCCGACCTATTCACCGGGATTTCCCGCGATCCCGACGAAAAGCTCCGGTTCGTCGAATCCCAAGGTCAAGGATGACTCGGTTCCCCTTGAAAATCGCTCCGCCATTCCGACTCTGCTAGTACCGCTGCGCGCAAATGTTCCGCGCGCCGTCGACGCTCCATTCACTTATTTCTTTGGTTGAAGAGCATGCCAGATTCCCCACCCCGCGAGCGCTTGGCCATCCTCGTCGGCGGCGGCCCGGCCCCCGGCATCAACGGCGTCATCGCTTCCGTGACCATCGAAGCCATCAACCGGGGCATCGAAGTCCTCGGCGTCCGCAACGGCTACCAGAACCTCGTCAAAGGCGACACGTCCAAAGTCCAAGTGCTGACCGTCAACGACGTGGCCCCCTACTTCAACCGCGGCGGGTCGATGCTCGGTACCAGCCGGACGAATCCCGCCAAAGACCCGGCGCATATGGCGAACGTGCTCGAGTCGTTCCGTAAACTTGGCGTGAAGTATTTGGTCTCCATCGGCGGCGACGACACCGCGTACAGCGGTAGCCAAGTCTATAAACAGGCGAAGGGGGCGATCAAAGTCGCCCACGTGCCCAAGACCATCGACAACGATCTCCCGTTGCCCCCCGGCATCCCGACCTTCGGCTTCGAGACCGCCCGCCACCTCGGTGTACAAACGGCCCGGGCGCTCCAAGAAGACGCCCGCACCACGACGCGCTGGTACATCATCATCAGCATGGGCCGCGCCGCCGGGCACTTGGCGCTGGGCATCGGCAAAGCCGCCGCCGCGACGCTGACGATCATCCCCGAAGAGTTCCGCGGCACGTCGATCGGGCTCGACCAACTCTGCGACATCATCATCGGCTCGATGATCAAGCGGAAGCTCGAAGGCAAACCCTACGGCCTCGTCGTCCTCGCCGAAGGCTTGATCGAATCGATCGGCGAGAAGGGATTGTCCGCCGCGATGAGCGACGAGGAACTCAGTCGCTACGGCAAGATCGAACGCGATCCGCACGGCCACCTGCGCCTCGGCGAAATCGAGTTTGGCCGGATGGTCCGCGACCGGATTTCGAGGCAGCTCGACTCGCTCGATTTGAAAACGACGATGATCGACAAAGACTTGGGGTACGAACTCCGCTGCGCCGACCCGATTCCGTTTGACGCGGAATACACCCGCGATTTGGGGTACGGCGCGGTGAAGTTCCTGCTCTCGGAGGAGTCGGCGAAGTACGGCGCGATCGTCAGCGTTGTCGGCGGGCAACTGAAACCGCTGGTGTTCGAAGACATGATCGACCCGAAAACGCTCCGCATGCGGCCGCGGATCGTCGATGTCGATAGCGTGAGCTACGAAGCCGCTTGCAAATACATGACGCGACTCGAAAAGAAGGATTTCGAAGATCCCGCGACGCTGACCGCCCTCGCCGGCGCCGTGAAGATGACCGTCGCGGAGTTCAAGGATCGATTCGAGAAGTTGGTGTGAGTCGTGTCGTCGACTACCAACTCACCCGGTCCGCCCCGGGCAGCACGGCGTGGAAGTCCTTGGCGATGCGAGCCCGGCAGTCGCGCAGCAATTGCACAATCCGCTCCGAGGTGTCGGCCACCAGAACGAAGCCGATATGGTTCTTCAAATGGATCCGGAGGGCAATTTCCGACCGCAAAGACATCGTCGAGTGAACTTTCGCGGCCATTTCTCGTTCAACAGCGAGGTAACCGTCAACAGGTAAACCCGACACCCCTCGGCCTTCAACCGCTCGAGCAGCCGGTCGCCCTTGTACATAGTGCCCAGTCCAGACTTAACTCTGGGGTTGTTTGATCTGTCGATTTTGGGGAACCTCTCCATCAACAAGGAGGTTCCCATGAACAAGAAGTATATCGTGCGGCTCACGGACGAAGAGCGGGCGATCTGCGAAGCGACCATCGCGCAGGAAAAAGGCAAGTCGGAGAAACTGCGGCGGGCGACGATCCTGCTCAAGGCCGACGCCGACGGCCCGGCGTGGAATGACGCCAAGATCAGCGAGGCCGTCGGCTGCCGGACG
>JANXTU010000284.1 GCA_025352235.1 Fimbriiglobus sp. | reverse complement strand
TACGACGCCGGCAAAGTGCCGGCGTTGCTCGAGCGGATGCGGGCCATCGTCGGGGCCGTGAACTGCCTCACGAGCCGGGCCGATCTCGCCGTCTATGAGTGCGACGGCTTTACCATCGATAAGAACAAACCGGATGTCGTCGTCTTTCCGATGTCGGCCGAGGATGTCGTCGCCATCGTGAAGGTCTGCAACGAACTCGACGTGCCCTTCGTCGCCCGCGGCGCGGGGACGAGCTTGGCCGGAGGCTGTGTTCCCGTCGGCGGCGGCGTCATGATCGGCCTATCGCGGATGAAGAAAATCCTCGAAGTGAACGTCCGCGATCGCTACGCCCTCGTCGAAGCGGGGGTCGTCAACGTCTGGCTTACGAACCAGCTCAAGCCCCTCGGCTACCACTACGCCCCCGACCCGAGCAGCCAGGGGGCCTGCACCATCGGCGGTAACGTCGCCACCAACAGCGGTGGCCCGCACACGCTGAAATACGGCGTCACGGTCAACCACATCCTCGGCATCGAAATGGTTCTGCCCAACGGCGAACTCGTCGTCGTCGGCGGGCCGACGGAAGATGCGCCCGGATACGATCTCGTCGGCACCATCGTCGGTTGCGAAGGGACCTTCGGCATCGTGACCAAGGCTTGGGTGCGGGTCACGCGGAACCCCGAAGCGTATCGCACGCTGCTCGGCGTATTCGATTCCATCGACGATTGCACGAATTGCATCAGCGACATCATCGGCGCCGGGATCGTCCCCGCGGCCCTCGAAATGTTGGATCAGACGATCCTCGGCGCCATCGAGGCCGCATTCCAATTCGGTTTCCCGCTCGACGCCGAAGCGGTGCTGATTATGGAAGTCGACGGCCACGCGGCGGGCCTCCAAGACGAAGCCGACGCCATCGAAGCCATCGCCAAGCGGAATAACGCCCGCGAGGTGCGCAAGGCCAACACCGACCCGGAGCGCATGGCCCTCTGGAAAGCCCGCAAGCAAGCCTTCGGCACCATCGGCCGGCTCGGCTACCCGAGCTACTGCACGCAAGACGGCGTCGTGCCGCGGACGAAACTCCCCGAGATCATGCGCTGCATCCGGGCCACCAGCGCCCGCCACGGCGTCGCGATTTGCAACGTCTTCCACGCCGGAGATGGCAACATTCACCCGGTACTCATGTTCGACGAACGCGACCCGAAGCAGGTGCAAGCGGTCCTCGCCGCGAGTACGGACATCCTCGAAGAATGCATTCGGCTCGGCGGCAGCGTGACGGGCGAACACGGCATCGGCGTCGAGAAGCTCGACTTCATGCGGAAGATGTTCACGCCGGACGACATGAACTTCATGGTCCGCCTGCGGACCGCGTTCAACCCGACCAACAACTGCAGCCCGAATAAGATGCTCCCCACCGCCGGCGGCTGCGCCGAACCCTCGGCGAGCAGCATCCAGCCGATCAAGGCGGGGAGGCGGGCGGCGGTGTGAAACAATTGGTCCGTGGTGGTTTCTGAAGGAATCGGACTTCATCGCCGGCACGGTGTAGATTATTTTGACGCGGCATTCAGGCGAAGTTGGGAAAGTCGACAATTCGCACCGGGTAGACGTTGACTTGTCAGGCAGTAAGGCGTATTTTGCCGATGCCCATCACTTCAAACCGGGAGGCGAAAATACGTGTTCTTGCCTTGTCCGTTCGCGTCAGCACCCTACTCACACTTGGCTTTCTGTTCGTTCTCTCGCTGAGAATGGCTTCAGCCGCTCCAGACCACGTGGATCACAAGTGTCGTGAAATCGTCTGAGCGGATGTCAAATGCGCTTCCTGTCAAACTGGTTGGTGTATCCATCAAGTCTTCGGGAATACGTGGTTTAAGTGCATGCCCCAACTAGGCCTCAACCAAGCGTGATCTCGACCCGTTTATTTTCTGCGAATGCCAAAAAGCTTGAAATCCTCGACGGTTTCCGGGGTCTGTGGATGGAGACGCATCCCGCAGATCTGTACGCCGAAGAGGATTCCGAGTGAAAACTATT
>JANXTU010000283.1 GCA_025352235.1 Fimbriiglobus sp. | reverse complement strand
CGGACGACGCGGCGTGGAGCGCGGCGTTGTGGCAAGGGGATGTCGCCGCCGTCATCGCGGGCTTGGCGGCGCGGCAGGCCGTGTTGGGTGAACCGGAGAAATCGGAGGGGGAGGCGAGCCCGCGGACGAAGTTGGCGGAGGACGGCCGTGGCGTAGTTGAAGAAGTAATGGGTGCCCTGTTTTTGGGGCCGCCGGTGATGCCGGGGGTGGCCCGGTCGCCGTAGTAGGGGACCGCGTGGGTGTCGATGGCGACCGTCCAGCGGCGGCGGCGGCGGTCGAGCCGGGAGAAGGCGAGGACGCCGTGCCGGGCGGCCGCGAGCCCGGCGGTCAACTCGGCGGCGGGGGGCAACTGAGAATGGACGGCCCGGCGGCCGGTCTCGGGGCAGAAGGGGAAGCGGCGGCGGACGGCGGCGGAGAGGGTCCGGGCGGTGCTGGCCATGTACACGAGCCAGTCGACGATCTGAACCCGGGTGACGGACGCCTTGTAATCGGACCAGTCGAGCACGCCGGAGAGCGTGCGGTGCACCTGGGCGTAGACCGACGCCGGCGTGACGCTAGGATGAGCGGGGCCCATGGGGAACACTCCTTGTTCAATGTGGTGGTACACATGAACTTAGAATTCCCCATGGGTCTCCGCATCCGATGTAGCAAGTACTGTCACGGGGCCGGCTCGCCTTATTCCAAAGACAGCAACAGCACGGCCAAGTCTGCCGGGGTGATGCCGCTCACTCGGCCGGCTTGGCCGATGTTGGCGGGCCGGATGCGGCCCCATTTATCCTTGGCTTCTTTGCGGAGCTGCGGGATCGCGGCGAAGTCGAAGGTCTCGGGGATGCGTTTGTCTTCCATCCGGCGGAAGCGTTCCACGTCTTGGGTCTGCCGGTCGATGTACCCCGCGTATTTGGCTTCGAGCACGACTTGCTCGATCACGTCGGGCCGGGCGTCCCACGCCGCGATAGCCGGTCCGCGGGCGCAGATCTCGGCCCATTCCGTTGTCGTGCGCTTCAGCCAGATCATCAAGTTGTCGCCGTCCGACTTCGTTGTTTTCAACGATTGTTGAAGTTCCGCGACGCCTTGCTCCTTGTATTGAAGGCGATCCCACGCCGCGGTGGAACTCGAGCCGATGCGATGGGCCAGCGGCGTCAAGCGCCGGTCGGCGTTATCATGCCGGAGCAGCAGTCGATACTCGGCCCGCGATGTGAACATGCGATAGGGCTCATCGACGCCTTTGGTCACGAGATCGTCGATGAGCACGCCGATGTAAGCTTGGGCGCGATCCAGTATGAAGGGCGCTTCAAGTTTCAACTTGAGCGCGGCGTTCAACCCCGCCATCAGTCCCTGTGCCCCGGCTTCTTCGTACCCGGTCGTACCGTTGATTTGCCCGGCGAAGTACAAGCCGGCCACCGGCTTGGTTTCGAGCGTCGGATGGAGTTGCGTCGGCGGGGCGTAATCGTACTCCACGGCGTAGCCCCAGCGCATCACCTCGGCGTTCTCCAAACCGGGGATCAACTTCAACATGGCCGCTTGCACGTCCTTCGGCAGGCTCGTGGAGATTCCGTTGACGTAGTATTCGTGCGTGTGCAGCCCTTCCGGTTCGAGAAAGAGCTGGTGCGAATCTTTCTCGGCGAAGCGAACGACTTTGTCTTCGATGCTCGGGCAGTAGCGCGGCCCGCACGAACGGATCTGCCCCGAGTACATCGGCGCCCGGTCGAGGTTCGCCCGGATCAAATCGTGGACCGCCTTGTTCGTCTCGGTGATATGGCAGATCCGCTGCGGCACGGTGATCTTGTCTGTGGAATAACTGAACGGGCGCGGCGTCTCATCGCCGCGCGACTCGGCAAGTTGGCGGAAGTCGATCGTTCGGCCGTTCAACCGGCAAGGCGTGCCGGTTTTGAACCGCTCCAGTGTGAAGCCGCACTCGGCCAAACTATCGCTCATCCCCACGGCGGAAGAATCCCCGGCGCGTCCGCCGACGGTCTTCGCCTCCCCCGTGTGCATGATCGCTTTGAGGAACGTCCCCGTTGTCAGGATCACGGCCGGGGCGAGGTAGTGCGTGTCGCCGCGCGCCACGACCCCGCGGATGCGCCGGGTCGCCACACTCGCCGAGTCGGTGAAATCTTCGAGCAGCAAGGCTTCGACCAACTCTTGACGCAGGGTCAGATTCTCTTGCTCTTCGACCCAGAGCTTCATCGTGTTCTGGTAAAGCTTCTTGTCGCACTGGGCCCGCGGGCTGTGCATCGCAGGGCCTTTGGACGCGTTGAGCATCTTGAACATGATGCCCGAAGCGTCGGTGCACTTCCCCATCGCGCCGCCGAGGGCGTCGATCTCGCGGACGATTTGCCCCTTGGCCACGCCGCCGATGGCGGGGTTGCAGCTCATCTGACCCACGGCGTCGGCGTTCATCGTCAGCAAACAGGTTTTCATTCCGAGCCGAGCGGTGGCCATCGCCGCTTCGGTCCCGGCGTGGCCGGCGCCGACGACGATCACATCGAACTGGAACGACAATGGTGGCATGGGACCCGAAATTGACAGAGCGAGGATAATTCTCAAGGTATTCTAGGGATGGAGTGTCGCCATGGTCCGGGAGTTCAGGCGGGGGCCTCGGATCGGGTCTGGCAAATCTTTCTGGCGGTCCGCATCTGCAATCCGGCCTCGAACGCCGTCCGCCGGAACTCGGCGAACAAGTCGAAGACCGGCCGCTCGCTCCCGGCGATGATCTCGCCGTCTTTGGCGTCGTTGATGGCGTCGGCGACGCGGCCGAGCATCGCTTCCAGTTGCTCCCGCATCCCGGCCACATAGGCCGCGCGGTCGAGTTTAGGCATCGGTTCCATAATGCGCCTCAGACAGGGGTTGCGAACACAGACCCCTATCTTGACCACGACCACTCCAATGCGCCAGAAAAATTTGCCAGACCCTTGGGCGTCCAACCGCCCTCCGCCGCCGAACGACCCAGCTCAGGGGCGGCGGCCCTGAGCATGTGACAAGCCAAGTTGGAGTGAGGGCCACCGTCCCCTGCAGCGCCTGGTTCGTGCCTTGGCCGGCGGCTACCGGACACGCTTGAAGTATTCCCGGATGCCGCCGATCTGGGTGTACAGCCAGTACGAGTCCGGGCCGTCGAACTGGATGACCGTGAACTCGCTCAGCTCAAACACCCCGTCCAACGGCGACGGCTTGTCCTTGATCGCGCGGATGGCGACCGAGTGCTTATCCTTGCCCAGCACCTCGTACTGGCCCGTCTCGGCCTTGCCGTCCAGGTCGGTCGTGAGAGCGGTCTGGGTGTAAGTAACCCGCAGCTTGCCGAACAGAGTGCGGAGGGCGGCCTCCTGCTTCTCGTCTACCGGCTTCCGCATGCCGGCAATCGTCCGGTCGGCGTCCGACTGCCAGGTGCCGATCAGTCGGTCGTCCGTCACGCGGGCGGCCCGATCGGGGAGGACGAGGACGGCGACCAGCGCGGTAAGAGAGGCGACGGCCGCGAGCAAGGACACGACGGCGCCCCACTTCCACCGCCGCGACGACCGTTCGGCTTCCGTACCCATGCGCCCTCCGCCGCTGAGGCGTTCAGCGGAATCGGGTCCGGAGTGTCCGGACCTCTTTCGATTCCGTCGATTTACCAGTGACACCGATTCCGCTGCAACGGCGAAGAGTTAGGCAGAATGACGACGAACCCCCAATAGCCTACGACGGCGTTAATCGGCCTCAACTCAAAGTTAGGCAGAATGACGACCGACCCAACCACTTCCGGGAGAGTGCGGAAAGCAGGTTATGCCGCCCCGCAAACTCTAGACCTCAACCAAGCGTGATCTCGACCCGTTTATTTTCTGCGAATGCCAAAAAGCTTGAAATCCTCGACGGTTTCCGGGGTCTGTGGATGGAGACGCATCCCGCAGATCTGTACGCCGAAGAGGATTCCGAGTGAAAA
>JANXTU010000275.1 GCA_025352235.1 Fimbriiglobus sp. | reverse complement strand
GTCGGCCTTCAAGAGGGCAATGCGTTGGAACTGCGCGTCGCGATCCGGAGACGCGCCGCCGGCCAGGGTCTTGGCGATCTTGCGGCGTTTGAGCCCCTGATCGTCCAGCCAGTCGGCGACCACCGGCGGACTGACGGGCGTTCCCATTTCCGCCATCGTTTCCGCGATGGCCTGCGGCGACAGGTCGGTCCACAAGATTTTCTCGTCGTCGGGATCGCCTGCGGTGCGAGCCTCCAGCACCGATTTCAGGTTCTGTTCAAGTTGGGGGTCCGAGTCGATTTTTTTTTCGACCGCCTCCGGGCCGCCGCACGCGACCGGCGGCCGGGTCGTTCGGTAGCTCGGCCAAATCGGCCAAGCCGCGTTCGATGGTCCGTTCCGAACAGTCGAAAACCTGGGCGACGTAGGTGATCCCACCATGACCCAGACGCTGAGCCTCGACCGCGACGTAGCGACGGCGATCCCGCTCCGACAACGTCTGGTAAAAGGCCCGCATGTGCTTGGCCGCATCGGGGTCGTATTGCGAACGAAAGGTGAAAGCCATCCTTGGCCTCCTGAGAGAAATCCGCATGATTGACCGTTGAGCTGGAGTCTACGATCTTAGAGTGGAATTGACGACACTTGTTGATTCACCGACCCTAAGCTTTGATGCCTCCGGGATCGAAGCCGCCAGGAAAACTCGAAGTCTGCTCTATCGAAAAGGTATGTGGCGACTCAAACGTGATGGGGCGAGAGGATCGAATTGCGGGCAGAACAGCTCGACAGTACATAAAGTGACGCCGATACGAAGTGGCTCCGCTTCTCCTCACCCGAGACCACCCATGCGTCCACAGCTTTACGGTACCGTCCTCGTCTTAATTGCCAGCTCCGCAGCGGGTGCTCACGATGTCGTCATCTACGGAGGTACTGCATCGGGGGTGGCGGCCGCAATCCAAGCCTCCCGGATGGGCAAATCCGCGATTGTCATCGAACCGAGCCAGCATCTCGGCGGACTGACCAGCGGTGGCCTCGGCTTCACCGACAGCGGTAACAAAGCGGTGGTCGGCGGCATCGCCCGCGAGTTCTACCAGCGTGTGAAGAAGCATTACGACGATCCCAAATCGTGGATCCACGGCGCGGCCGAGGATTACAAACCCTATCGCAAAAACGAGGATGCGATGTGGACCTTCGAGCCCAAGGTGGCCGAGCGCATCCTGCGCGCCATGCTGGCCGAGGCGAAAGTCGAAGCGGTCTACGGGGAGCGACTCGACCGCGCAGCGGGGGTCAAGAAGGTGGGGGCCAAAATCGTGTCGATTGCGATGGAATCGGGGAAAACCTACGATGGCAAAGTATTCGTCGATGCGACTTACGAAGGCGACTTGATGGCTGCAGCCGGAGTGAGCAGTGCCACCGGCCGCGAATCGAACGCCGTTTACGGCGAGTCGCTCAACGGCGTCGCCCGGAAGTGGAACACCGGCGGCCACCGCTTCCTCGTGGACGTCGATCCGTACGTGAAGCCCGGCGATCCGAAGAGCGGACTGCTGCCTGGCATCGAAAAGGAGCTGCCGGCCGATGGCGAAGGGGGCCACCGGTTGCAAGCCTTCTGCTACCGCCTGTGCATGAGCAACATCCCGGCGAATCGGATCCCGTTCCCGAAGCCCGCGGGATACGCCGAAAGCCGCTATGAATTGCTCTTCCGCAACTTCGAGGCGGGCGATCTCCGCTTTCCGATGAAGCCCGATCCGATGCCCAACGGCAAGACCGACACGAACAACAACCACGCGTTCAGCACCGATTACCTCGGCGGCAATACGAAGTACGCCGATGCGAATTACGCCGATCGCGCGAAGATCCTATCGGATCACGAGGATTACCAGCAGGGGCTGATGTGGACGCTCGCGAACCACCCGCGCATCCCGAAGGCGATCCGAAATCGGATGGCGGTCTGGGGCTTGCCCAAGGATGAGTTCACCGATAACGGAGGCTGGCCGCATCAAATTTACGTGCGCGAGGCTCGACGCCTGCTCGGCGAATACGTGCACACGGAACTCGACTGCCGCCGGAAGCGGGTCACGCCCGAACCGGTCGGCATGGGTTCTTACAACATGGATTCGCACAACACGACACGCTACGTGAACGAGAAGGGTTTCGTGCAGAACGAGGGGGATGTGCAGGTCAGCCCCGGCGGGGCGTACCAGATCAGCTACAAGTCGATCGTTCCCAAGGCCGCGCAGTGCACCAACTTGCTCGTCCCCGTCTGCGTGTCCAGTTCGCACATCGCCTACGGTTCGATCCGGATGGAGCCGGTTTTCATGGTCCTCGGTCAGAGCGCCGCGACGGCCGCCTGCCTCGCGATCGACGACGGGACCGGCGTGCAAAAGGTGGAGTACGCGAAGCTCTCGAAGCGGTTGCTGGCGGACAAACAAGTGCTCGAATACGCCGCGCCGAAGGGACGGGGGGTCGACCCGAAACAATTGGAAGGCATCGTCGTCGATGACGAGGATGCGGAACGAACGGGATTCGCCACCGCGAGCGAGGCGAACCTCCCCTTCGTCGGCCGGGGCTACCACCACGACGGCAACACGAAGCGCGGAGATCAGACCGCCAAGTACACTCCGAACCTGCCGAAGGCGGGCCGCTACGAAGTGCGCTTGTCGTACCCGACCGACGAAAACCGCGCGACCAACGCGACAATCACGATTGTCCACGCAGACGGAACGACTCGACTCCTCGTCAACCAGCGGAAGAAACCGGCCTTGGCCAACGGTTTCACATCCTTGGGCACCTTCCGCTTCATCGAAGGAAAAGCGGGTTCGGTAACAATCGGCAACGACAAAGCGGATGGCTATGTCGTGATCGACGCAGTCCAATGGCTCCCGGCGAAGGAGTAGTGTCTTAATTTGTGCGGCGGTGTTTACTTGGTATTCAAGATCGTCGTACCCGCCAAGGTCGACGATCACACCAAGGAACTTCTGACGGAGTTCGCGGAACTGAACCCGGACGATGTCCGGGCGAATGTAGCGTGGGAGTGACAGATGCGGTAGGGTATTCAATGCACCGCCGATCGGTAACGAGAATCCCATGCGAACACTGCTAGTCTCGGCGAGCTTAGCACTCATCGTTTTTGCCGAAGCTGCGCCGGTGCCGATTGAGATCAAAGCGCCCGAACTGATCGTCAACGGCGGCTTCGAAGACGGCCCCGACGTGGAGGTCTACGTCTCGCTCGATGAAAAATCGACCGCGATGAAGGGCTGGACCGTGACGCGCGGACAGATCGACTACTGCGTCGCCCATTGGAAGGCGGCCGAGGGGAAGCGGAGCCTCGACCTGCACGGCTCGCCCGGCTTCGGCGGAGTGAAGCAGACGATCAAGACCGAGAAGGGCAAGACGTACCGCGTCACCTTCCAGATGGCGGGGAATCCCGGCGTGGCCACCAAACTGATGACGTTCGAAGTGTTCGCGAACAAGGCCTCGAAGACGTTCGACTTCGACTGCACCGACAAGTCGATCGAAGACATGGGCTGGATCAAGAAGACGTGGGACTTCAAAGCCGACGCCGACGAGACCGTCCTCGAAATCGCCACGGCGATGAAAACCGAAGCGTTCGCGGGGCCGGCCCTCGACGACGTCTCCGTCAAGCTCCTCAAATGACAACGCCATGTCACCGCCACTGACCTTCCCGAAAAGCCTGCATTTGAAATCCCCCGCGGAGTTCAAGGCGGTCTACGACCGCAAGCGCTCGGTGAGCGACGGATTGCTCGTGGTGTACGCCAAGGAGAACGCCCTGCCGCACACACGGGTCGGGTTGTCGGTGTCGAAAAAGGTCGGCAATGCCGTGGCGCGGAACCGCTGCAAACGGCTCTTCCGCGAAGCGTTCCGCTTGAGCCAGCACGAACTCCCTGTGGGGATCGACTTCATCTTGATCCCGAGGAACGTGAGCCGGGAGCCGACGGTGGAGGAACTGAGCGCATCGCTCGTGAAACTGGCCCGCGATGCGGCCCGCAAACTGACCCCGAGGCCGGGATGATGCGCTGGCTCTACAAAGGGCCGGCGCTCGCGCTCACGGGACTGATCACCGGATTGGTGCGCGGATATCAATACCTCATCCGGCCGTTGTTGCCGCCGGTCTGTCGGTTCGAGCCGGGGTGCAGCGAGTACATGATTCTGGCCTGCAAAAAGTACGGCCCGGTCGTCGGCGCGGCCAAGGGCACTTGGCGAATCTGCCGGTGCAATCCGTTGTTCCGGGGCGGTTACGATCCACCATGACCGCCAAATTGCACCACACGCCGAAGGAAGCCTTCGGCAACCGCGTCCGCGAAACCATCACGCTCGAAGGGCGCGATTACCTCCTCGACCGCCCCGAGCGGTTGGATCTGGTGTTCAATCATCCGCAGGTCCGCGCGGCCTACGACAGCGATTGCTACATCCCATTCTGGTGCGACCTCTGGCCGGCGTCGCAGATGTTGGCCCGCGAAATTCTCGATGAACCGTGGGACCTGAACACACACGGCGACGCCCTCGAAATCGGTTGCGGGTTGGGCCTCAGCGGGATCGTTGCGATGTCGCGCGGGCTGAAGGTGACCTTCTCCGACATCGACCTCGGCGCCTGTCAACTGGCCGCGGACAATGCCGCGCTCAACGGCTTCGACGGCGCCGCGATCTTGGCCCTCGACTTCCGCGCCCCGCCGCCGCAGTTATCGTTCCCCGTCATCCTCGGGGCCGACGTCTTGTACGAAGAATTCATGACCGACGCCTGCGCGGAGTTCCTCATCCGCAACCTCCCGCACGACGGGCTGGCGCTGATCGCCGACCCGGATCGCGTGTGCGCCCGCCCCTTCCGCAGTTTGCTGGAGCAGGCCGGGATGACGGTAAAATTGAAGCCGAAGAAAGTCGGCAAGCACGGGTCAAAAACCAAGGGCGTCGTCTACCGGATCACGCGGGGCAGGGCTTGATCGAGCGTGAGAATCTTCTCATCCACTTATCAGAGAATCCCGTGTAGACTCTCACAATCACCCCCTTCATCCGACACTCGGCGGGCCGACGATGCACCTGCGACACTCCTTAGCGACACTCTTTTTACTCGCGCCGCTGACCGGGTTACTGGCGGTCGACGAACCGAAAAAACCGGACGCGCCCAAGCCGACGAAGGCCGTCGAGATTGACCTCAACGATTTCAAGACGGTAAAGACCGCGCTCAAGGCCGACCCGAAAACGTTCAAGAGCGAGAGCAACACCAAGCACTCGGTGCCGGGATTCGTGGGGGTTGAAGTGATCGCGGACAAAACCGGGTTGCCGGTCGTCGGCGAGATCGCCCCGGCCTCGCCCGCATTCGAAGGCGGACTGAAAGCCGGCGACGTCATCAGGAAAATCGGCGACACGACCGTGACGAACGTGGTTCAAGCGAAGGATCTCCTCCGCGGCTTGGCGGTGGGTGAAAAGCTCGCCATCGTCGTCGAACGGGGCGGGAAGTCGACCGTGCTCAGCGTGACGCCGACCGCCGTCAGCAGGCCGATGTCGAACGCGAATACCCCGGCCGCAGCGCGGGCCGTATTGGGTGTCATGTCGGGCGATCCGAAGAAAACCGGCGGCGTGGAACTGACCGAAGTCACCGCCGGCGGCGGGGCCGACAAAGCCGGGGTCAAAGCCGGCGACATCCTGTTGAGCATCGACGAAAAGAAGATCGACGAAGCCAACGGACTGCGCAATCTGCTCGGCGACAAGAAACCGGGTGACCTCGTCAAGTTGGCCATCAAGCGCGGCGAGAAAGATCTCGAGCTCCGGGCGACGTTGCAAGGCGACGCGGCGCAAACCGGCCGGCCCGGCGCCGCCGGCGGCTGGGACGACCGCCTGCAAAACATCTGGACGCGCAAAGATTACAAACTCGCGGTCATCGGTATCGAGTACCCGGACGTCAAACACAACGAGAAGATCGATGATAAAGACTGGGAAGCGTCGCTGTTCAGTTCGGGGAAATACACCGACAAGAGCGCGACGGGCCAAAAGGTCCACGGCAGCATGGCCGACTACTACCGGGAGATTTCCTGCGACTCGTTGAAGGTCGACGGGAAGTTCGTCGGCTGGGTCGAAGTCGGCAAGAAACGCACCGAATACAGCACCGGCAGCGGCACCAGCAACCGCGAAAAGACGAGCCTGTTGACCGAAGCCTTGGACAAACTCTTGGCCAAAGACAAGGACGCCCTCAAAGATACCGACGGCGTCTTCTTCCTCTTCGCGGGCGGGCCCATCCCGAACGTCACCCGCGGCAGCCTGTATTGGCCGCATCGGGCGAGCGTCCGGCACAACAATAAACCGTGGCCGTACTTCATCGTGTCGGAACTGAACCGCACGAGCCAGATGACCGACATCAGCGTCTTCTGCCACGAGTTCGGCCACATGATCGGCCTGCCCGATCTGTACGCCCGCCCCGAAGTCCCCGGTATGGAAGGCGTCGGTGTCTGGTGTGCCATGTCAAACCAACTCGGCAACGGCCGGCCGCAGCACTTTTCGGCGTGGAGCAAGCAGCAACTCGGCTGGATCAAACCGACAATGATCGACCCGCGTGTGAAACAGAAACTGGTGCTGGCGCCGATTGAAGACAACAATACTGAGTGTTTCAAAGTGCCGATTAAAGCCGATGGCAGCGAATACCTATTGCTCGAGAACCGAAAGAAAAAGGGGTGGGACACCGAACTCCCGGCCGAGGGCTTGCTCATCTGGCGCGTGATGCCGGGCAACAATACGCAGAAGGTCTTCCTCGAAGAAGCCCACGGCGTGGAAGGGCCGAGCGGCCCGCGCTCGTTCCCGGCCGCGGTCCCGTTCCCCAGCCCGGCCAACGACAGCTTCACCCCGTACACGACACCGAGCAGCAAGAGCCAAACCGGCGGCGGTTACGAAGTTTACATCACCGATATCAAACGCCACCCGGACGGCCGCGTGAGCTTCCGAATCGGCTACGAGTACCAATGATGAAACACCTGCTCTCCCTCGTCTGGCTCGCGGCCGTCGCCCCGTTCGGCGCGGCCGAACCGCAACTCTCCGTCGGTTTCGCCGAGGCCGACATCTCGCCGACTCTCGGTAAGAAACCGGTCTACATGGCCGGATTCGGGTCGAACCGTACGGCCACGAAAATCCACGACCCGATCCTGGCTCGGGCCGTGGTCCTGTCCGATGGAACCAAAACGCTGGCGCTCGTCTCGGTCGATCTCGTCGGTTTTTTCCTGCCGAACGTCGAGAACATCCGCAAGGAATTGAAGGGGATCGACCACCTGATCGTGTCGAGCACCCACAACCACGAAGGGCCCGACACCGTCGGCCTCTGGGGGGCCAGCCCGTTTCAAAGCGGCGTCGATGCCGAATATGTCAAGGGCATCGAGGCGACCATCGCGAAGATCGTCGGCGCGGCGGACAAGTCGAAGGTCGCCGCGAAGGCCAAGATCGGCACGGCGAACGCTCCGGAGTTGATCACCGACAATCGGCTGCCCGAAGTCAAGCACGACGAACTCGTCGCGATCCGCTTCGAAGCCGCGACCGGCGGCAAACTCATTGGGATTCTGATCCAGTGGAACTGCCATCCGGAGACCCTCGACGACAAGAACCGCGAGATCACCGCCGACTTCGTCGGCTACACCGTGAGCGCGGTGAAGAAGAAACACGGTTGCCCGGTCGCGTACTTCACCGGCACCGTTGGCGGACTGATGACGAGTTTGAACGTCCCGCTCAAAAACGACCGGGGCGTCGAGTTGAAAGACGGCACCTTCGAAAAAGCCGAGGCGTTCGGGAACGCGCTCGCCAAGGTCGCTGACAAGGCGTTGACAGCGGCCGTGGACGCGAAACTGGTTCCATTCGACCTCCGGGTGAAAACGATCCTCGTCCCCGTGGACAACGCCTTGTACAAGCTCGCCAAAACGGTGGGCGTGTTGAACCGGCCGATGTTCCCGTGGACCGGCACGACGACGCCCAAAGATTGGAAAGAAGCGGCCGACGTGACCAAACCCGTCGGCGTGAAAACCGAAGTGGCCTACCTCAAACTCGGCGAGCTCGACATCGCCGCGATCCCTGGGGAGATCTACCCGGAGTTGGTCCTCGGCAAGGTGCAAGATCCACCCGACCCCGGGGCCGATTTCCCCGCTGCCGCCGTCGAGCCCGCGATCTACGCCCCGCTGAAGGGGAAGTTCAAAATGCTACTCGGCCTCGCCAACGACGAACTGGGCTACTTCATTCCGAAGCGCCAGTGGGACGCGGAAAAACCGTTCTGTTACAAGCTCAAGAGCAGCCAGTACGGCGAGGTCAACAGTTGCGGACCGGACGCGGCCGCGGCGATATGCAACGCCTTCCGCGCGCTCGCGGAAGCTCCGAAGAAGTGAAGGATCGTACCGAATGCCGGGGAGGCGAAGGAGATTCCCGAGAGCCTTCTACGGCAGTAATTGTGGGAGTTGGCGGAATAGTACTCAATCCTCGACCGCGACAACCTTGCCCAAAACAGCGGAAGAGGAGATCCATCCGTTTACCTTGCCGATGTTATTCCCCATCAAGAGGCAATCGTCTTTCACTTCCCAAACGAGATGCAGGATGAAATCCCCTTTCCAAGCGACGAACACCACGTCACCAACGGTGACTTCGACAGGATTCACGGGAGCAAGGGTAACGAGTTGACCGCTTTCGATGCGGCCGCGCATCGAACCGCCGACAGGGCGAATTTGAACAGGTTGCCCTTTCGCGAGCCCTCTCCTCGCTTCCGCAATCCAACTCATCCCGATCCCCTCATTTCTACTTCCCATTCCTGTGGGAGGCCATTCTACCCCGCCGCGAGTTCCAAAGAAGTAATCCGCTTCACCAGCATCGTCGCATAGCTCCCGCGCGGCACCTCGAATCGCAGCGTCAACTTCCGCCGGCCGCGGTTCAAATCGTCGGCGTCCCCCGTGCAACTCCAACCCGTCGGCCGGACGCAGGCGACCCGATCGCCCTTGGAAAAACAAGGTTTGTCCATCCCCTGGATCTTCATCTGCGCCAGGGTCATCCCCTCCTCGGCGAGCACCGCTTCCAACTGCGGGAGCCACGGCGCATCGGGCGGTGGCTTCAACCGGGCCGAGGGCAGCGGCAGAACCAACGACTCCCGTCGAGCAGGCGTTGGCGTTCGCCCGCGAACTCCGCCGCACCGCGTCGGCCTCGCCCGACGGTCGCGTGCTGCGCAACGCCGAATCGTTCTGCGTCGTGCAGGGCCGCGAATTCCTCCGCACCGCCTTGGCCACGGTTGTCCAAGCCGAGGCCGACGCGGTCGAAAAAAAGGGGTCCCGGCCCGACGCTGCCCCTGCGGAACCCGCCGCGACAACAAAGGCCGCCATGACCGCCAAGTCCTGACGGGCGTGGGTTGGATCGACCTCTCCCGCTTGCACCTCGTTTGCATTTCCCCCGCCTGCCGCGATTCCGTCCAACCCTTCGACGACCGTCTCGGCCTGACCGACGGCCTCACCGAGGCGGCGCGGCGTCTGCTCAGTCTGGCCGGCGGGAGTTGGTCGTTCGATTCCGCCAGCCGCCACCTGAAAGAGTTCTGCGGCCTGGAGGCCAGCGACGAGTTCATCCGGAAAGTCACCGAGGCGGTGGGTCGGAAATTGGCCGTCGGGATGGACGAAGCCCCCGAGGCGACGGAAGCCTTCGAACAGGCTTCGGGGGACGCGGAATTCGAGACCGACGGGACGACGGTGAACACGACCGAAGGCTGGAAGGAAGCCAAAATCGGCATCTTCGCCAAACGCGAGCGGGGCGAATCGGTGGAGACGGAGCGGTGGGCCGACCGGAAGTTGCTGACG